>CAJFPF010000019.1 GCA_904398655.1 uncultured Anaerotruncus sp.
CATCACATAGTTGGTGATATCCACGATATTGTTGATGGGGCGCACGCCGCTGGCCCGCAGCCGCTCCCGCATCCAGCGGGGGGAGGGTTCGATCTTAATGTTTTTGACCATCCGCGCGGTGTAGCGCAGGCAGAGGTCGGGGGCCTGTACCTCTACGCTCAGGTGGTTGCGGATATCGTCCACCGTATGCTCCACCTGGGGAACAGGGAGATGGAGCGGCTTGTTGAAGGTAGCGGCGGCCTCCCGGGCCAGGCCGGTGACCGAAAGGCAGTCCGGCCGGTTGGAAGTGATCTCGAATTCCACACAGGTGTCGTTGAGGCCGATGGTGGACTGGATGTCCTGTCCAATTTTCATATCTGGCTCCTGGAGAATGAAGATGCCATCCTCCTGGGCATAGGGGAAGTCATGGGCAGTGAGGCCCAATTCAGAGAGGGAACAGAGCATCCCGTTGCTCTCCTCCCCCCGGAGCTTACCCTTGCGGATGTGTTTTCCCCCGGGCAGCCAGGAGTCGTGCATGGCCACCGGCACATAGTCTCCTTGGTGGACATTCTGGGCGCCAGTGACAATTTGGACCAACTCAGGACCGCCCACATTTACCTGGCAGATAAACATGTGGTCGGAGTTGGGGTGCCGGACAATCTCCTCTACGCGTCCAACCACCACATTTTTGATTTCAGAGCCCTCCTGTTCATATCCCTCCACCTTGGAGCCGGACATGGTCATCGCCTCCGCGAACTCCCGGGGGGACACCAGGCCGATATCCACATAATCGGCCAGCCACTTCATTGAAAGATCCATTTTTGATTCCTCCGCGTCTAAAGATTCATCTCATGTGAAATTTTCATTAAAACTGATCCAAGAACCGCAGGTCGTTCTCATAAAATAGCCGCAGATCATCAATATTATAGCGGCGCATGACAATCCGCTCCAAGCCGATGCCAAAGGCGAAGCCGCTGTAAACTTCAGGGTCAATGCCGCAGATGGAGAGCACCTTGGGGTGGACCATGCCACAGCCCAGTACTTCGATCCATCCTTCCCCTTTGCACAGGCGGCAGCCTTCCCCATGGCAGGCGAAACATTGGATATCCAGCTCCGCAGAGGGTTCGGTGAAGGGAAAATGGTGGGGACGGAACCGGACTACGGATTCCTCTCCGTACAACCGCTTTACAAACAATTCCAAGGTCCCTTTCAGATCAGCCATAGTGACCCCCTTGTCCACCACCAGCCCCTCAATCTGGTGGAAGAGGGGGGAGTGGGTGGCATCCACCGCGTCTGAACGGTAGACTCGGCCGGGGGAGATGACCCGGATCGGAGGTTTCTGTTTCTCCATGGTACGCACCTGTACTGGGGAGGTCTGGGTGCGCAATAGGACGTTGTCACTGATGTAGAAGGTATCCTGGGTATCCCGGGCGGGATGGTTTTTGGGGATGTTCAGCGCCTCAAAGTTATAGTAGTCGGTCTCCACCTCCGGGCCTTCAGAGATCGAGAATCCCATCCCAAGAAAGATCTCCTTGACCTCGTCCAATACTTTGTTCAAAGGATGTGCCTTTCCGATGGGGGCAGCCTTGCCAGGCATGGTCACATCCAGGCGTTCGGCGTTTAGACGGGCATCCAGCATAGCCTGTTTAATGGCGGCGGAGCGTTCCTCGATTAGCTGCTCAATTCCCGTCCGGACCTCATTGGCCAGCTGGCCCACTTTGGGACGTTCTTCAGCGGAGAGCTGCCCCATCTGTTTTAGAATGGCGGTGAGCTCCCCTTTCTTTCCCAAGTATTTGACACGAAGGCTCTCCAATGTCTTGGAGTCAGCCGCCTTGGAGAGCGCCTCTGCGGCCTGCTCCTTAATGTTTTGCAGATCGCGAATCATAGATCCCATCCTTTCTTTGGTGACAAAAAAACCGTCCGCCCCAATCCTGGGACGAACGGCTCACTCTGCACATCCGTGGTACCACCCACATTCCCGGAAATCTTCCGGGCACTCGACACCTGTAACGGGGGCGGCCGTTCCCATCTACTCACTTTTCAATGGGACCGCTCGCGGGTGAACTTCGCGCGGGGGAGACTCCGGTTTGCTTTCAGCCGGTGGCAAACCTCTCTGGTGGGGCATCCTCGGGCGCTACTCTCCCGGTCATTGCGTTTCACTGGTAAACATCCTAACACATTCTTTTCCAAAATGCAAGGGGGAATCGAAAAAGGCTCTTCCAGGCCTCAAGTTTCCTCCATAAATTCCAAGTCCAGCGGTTCCGATCCCTCCAGAACTTCCCCCACCCGCATCCTGCGGGCCAATTTCATCTTTTCCACCTGTTGGTGGATCAATTCCTTTACCTGGCGGGGCTGCCGAATATTTTTGACCTCCAAAACAGGGGTGCTTCGGTCGGAGGACTGAACCAGAACCGAACCAACTCCAAAAATCCGCTGCCCCAAAGACAGCTTTAGAGAGATATCCTGGATCCGGTAGAGTAAAAGCTCCTCCTGCTTAATGTTCAGAAGTCCGGCTTCTACAAACAGGCGATCCTCCGAAAGAGAATATTTGGTGAAGGTGATGGGAAGGCCGCAGATGCGTTTGCGGTCCTTCCAAAGCAACTTCATCTCGGTCAACATCGCTGATACCCCCATGGCTCTCATTTCAAATGGTGTTATAGAGAAGCGGCAATCCCCCTGAGGTAATTCCGAAACCCTTCGCCCACCTCCGGATGGGAGAGCCCAACCTCAACAATTGCCTGCAAAATGCCCAGTTTGTTGCCCATATCATAGCGGACGCCCGAGTATTCAATCCCCATCATATTTCCCTGTTTTGCAATTGCGCGCATGGCGTCGGTGAGTTGGATCTCTCCATTGCGGGAAGGAGGGGTGTTCTCCAGTAGGGGGAAGATGTCCGGTGTTAAAACACACCGCCCTAAAATAGCGAAGTTGGAGATGATCTCAGAAGGGAGGGGTTTTTCAATCATGTCAAAGACATCATAGATATTGTCCCTGACAGGATTCACTCCCAACGTGCAGTAGCTGGGGAGCAGTTCTGTAGCCACCGATTTGATGCCTACCACGCTTTTTCCGTACTCCTCGTAAACCCCCATGAGCTGACCGATGGCGGGCTTGTCCGAGATGATGACATCGTCTCCATAGAGCACTGCGAACGGCTCGTTTCCTACAAAAGATTTGGCGCACCACACTGCGTGGCCCAACCCTCGGGTCTCCTTTTGGCGGACATATTGGATGTTACATAGATGGGCCAAAGAGACCACCTGCTCATAGAGGTCCTGTTTTTGAGAGGATAACAATTTTTCCTCCAATTCAGGGGCATGGTCAAAGTGGTCCTCAATCAAACTCTTCCCCCGATTGGTAATGATCAGGATGTCCTCAATCCCGCTGGCCACCGCTTCCTCCACAATATATTGAATTGCGGGCTTATCCACAATGGGAAGCATCTCCTTGGGGACCGCCTTGGATGCGGGCAAAACACGGGTACCTAGACCAGCAGCGGGAATGACGGCTTTTTTGACCTTCATAATATTCCTCCATGTGTGGTTTTCAGATATGGGTTACAGCAGAGATAGGGCTAATAAAAAACAGCAGGCAAAATAGAGAACGATACAGCTCACCAAAACAATGATGACAGCTTTTTTGTTAGTATGTCCCTGCTGCGAAAGAGCCTCAGAGTAGAGTTTGTCGTCCCAACTGCCATCAGCGGCAGTGAACTGAGCTTTGATCCGGCGGATTTTAGACAGCACATGCCGCCAATAGAGGTGGTTGGCAAACAGCCCTGCTAAAATAGTGATGGCGAACATGGCCAGTCGTACGATAGGGATCACTTGGTAGACCCACAAATTGTTTTGCGGGGTAAAGACAGGGATGATCCCGATGCTGATGTCCTTTAAATTGGCCAGTAGCCAGGCGGTGTACTCCTGCGCTGCAATCAGGGTGGGAATTTGCAACGCTGCATTGACCAATAAAAGGGCAGAGCCGACCACGTACATCTTCCGATAGAAGAAATAGAAGAAATTACAAAACAGAGCCGCAAAGTTGGGCACAAAAAAACGTTTGGAGGCAATCTGCTTAAATCTCGGAAGAAAATATTGGGAATTACTCCCCACAAAAAGAGCAATGTCCCGGGCGCTGACTCCCTCCAGCTGCTCATTGGGGTCCATGCCGCCAAAAGCGGAGGTGTAGGGATTTGGATTGGGGCCGGTAAATCCATTTCCAAAAGGGAAAGGACCGCCATCCTGTTGCCCCTGGCGGAGAGGTGTTCCGCAGACCTGGCAAAATAAGCCATCCTGTGGATTCATAGATCCACAGGCGGGACAGGAGATTCCCCCCTCCCGTTGCGTCCGCGGTCCACCCTGCTGGGTACTCTGTTCATTGGGATGCTGCCAAACATGCCCCTGAATGTGCAGGTCGTTGAACGCGCAATGTCCCAACTGTTGATAGCAGGTGCGATGGTGGGGAGCGCCGCAAATGGGGCATACCACAATGTCGTCTGTATCTGTAAAACGTTTGTCACATACTGGACAATGTACGCCTACATAGTTGGCCAAATCATCAACCCCCAAAGAAAAAGCCTACCCAAAGGCGGCTACGGATACAAATTAGGATGCATCCTTTCTATTTTGTTATCTTACCTTGTACAATTCCAAATTTCAAGGGCTTAATTATGAATATTTTGTGTGGCGCGCCATTTCAAGCGGGGTTCTAGAAGTTTTCCTTTACTTTTTCTATAGGCAATAGTATAATAATAAAAGTATGTGCCATGATTTTTGAGAAGTGGGATACCATGTATTTACATGGTATCATCTTTTTCTGAGCATCAATTTTAAGGAGCTGTATTTTCAACCATGCTGCAATTTGAGGAACTGCGCCTGCGTCTGGAGGGGCGGAAAAAAGAACTGGACGATCTCAAGCAGGCCATCGGTTACGAGGGACTGCGGCGGAAGCTGGACGAGCTGGAACAGCAGACTACCGCCCCTGGGTTTTGGGATGACCCGGAGAAATCCCAAAAAAATCAACAGGAATCCGGCCGCATCCGCGGCAAGCTGGAAGAGTACGATCAGCTGGTGGCGCTGTATGAAGATACCCTGACCCTCATTGAATTGGCGGATGAGGAGGAGGACGACAGCGAGCTGGAGGCTGCTACCGCGGATGTGGAGCAGTTTGAACAGGACTTAGAAACCCAAAAATTGGCCACTCTTTTGACTGGTCAGTATGATGCCAGCAATGCCATCATGACCTTCCATGCGGGCGCTGGCGGCACCGAGGCCCAGGACTGGGCACAGATGCTCTACCGGATGTACACCCGTTGGGCAGAACGTCATGGGTTCCGCTATCGGATCCTGGATTATTTGGATGGGGATGAGGCGGGTATCAAGAGTGCCTCCATCATGGTGGAAGGGGAGAATGCCTACGGCTTTTTGAAGTCGGAGATGGGCGTCCACCGTCTGGTGCGGATTTCCCCCTTTGACGCATCCGGGCGCCGCCACACCTCCTTTGCCTCTGTAGAAGTGCTCCCTGAACTACCGGAGGACAATTCTGTACAGATCAATCCTGAGGACATCAAAATGGAGGTGTTCCGCTCCTCTGGCGCGGGCGGCCAGCATATCAATAAAACTTCTTCCGCCGTCCGCTTGATCCACATCCCTACCGGGATTGTGGTCTCCTGCCAAAACGAGCGCAGCCAGTTCCAAAACCGGGAGATGTGTATGAAGATGCTTACCGCCAAATTGGTGGAGATCAAGGAGCGGGAGCATCTGGCCAATATCAACGAGATCAAAGGCGACCAGATGCAGATTGCCTGGGGAAGCCAGATCCGTTCCTATGTCTTTATGCCCTATACTTTGGTGAAGGATCATCGAACTGGATTCGAAATGGGCAACATCAATGCTGTGATGGATGGGGACTTGGATGGGTTCATCAACGCCTATCTCAAAGCCGCCAGCCTTGGGACATTGGGCAAAGGGGAAGAATAAAAGAAAAGTTCCTACATGGGGGCCGGGCCATTTTGCCCGGCCTCTTTCTACTTTTAGGAGGGTTGATCGGGTGGCTGATGCCGGCTTGCTTTTTACCAATCCTAATGGAATATTTTTTGAAATTTTTGGAAATCCAAAAATACTGCCGTCTTTTGCCGAAGTCAGAGTTCATTTTTTGGAGATATAGATACAACACTTCCTCCTCTGGTAAAAACTTTCCCTTGTAAAAAGAGGTTTACTTCTCTATACTTGGACACGCACCGGCTGGTGATGCCGGCGATTTGGACGGGGGACTCAGATGCCTTAGGAGGTTGTTGCCCATGAAAAGATGGATGGCGGCGCTATGCGCTGGTCTGGTTTTAAGCGGTGGCGGAATTTCGGTTTCTGCCCAGACAGTGGATGAATTGGAAGAAATTTACAATTTCCCCCAACAAAAAACGGAGCAAGAAACATCGTTGAAAAATGTTGAACTGGTGATCGGAGAGGATGAGGACGGTGTGCGTCTGGAAGAGGACCTGCTGGAGCCTGGAGAAGAGTACCGGTTTCCAGTTTTGCTGCGAACAGAGGACGACGGGGAAATCTCCATCACTGACCAATTGTTGGAAGAGTATCGTTTCACTTATACACGTCTGTCGGGGACTGGTGTGAAGCGGTTCGAGATTGCGGATTACCGGGGGAGCTACTACCTCTACGTGGAGACGGAAACAACCAAGTCCAGCGATTTGGAGGATGTCAAGTACCGTGTGAAACTTTTGCAGGAATCCGACCGCCAGGCGGCGATAAACCAACAGATTCGCTTTACCTACGGCTATCAAGAACTGGACAACCGCTATGTAAAATCCCTGGAGAAGGGGGAGACAGTGGAGATTGACAACGATGCCCCTGTGCTCACCCAACGCCAGCTGGAACGGATTGCAGAATTGAACGACTACCGTCGGGTGACTTTAGCGGGGGATGACTGGTCCTACACGGTGATGCTCTCCGATGAGGAGGATAAAAATTTCCGTTTCACAAATGCGGGTGTGAAAGAGATTTTGGAGAAATACCCCGATCAAGACTTTAAATTTTTTACCTTTCCCGGGACACCCTCCTTCTCTACCACGGGAACGGTGGTGCTGGATGTATCGGATGTCGCAGAGGAATTCGGACAGCTTTATACCTACCGCTATGCGGATGGACAGATCTATTACATCAAGGCGGTTCCCGGGGAGGAGGAAGATACCCTGACCTTCCGGACCCGCAGGCTGGATACATTCCTAGTGACCAATCGAAGTCTTCCCCTGGGTGAATTGTAGTGGGGCGACAGAAAAAATAAGACAAAACCCCCTCTGGATTTTGCCAGAGGGGGTTTTGTTATCGGATAAAATTGGTACGGGCTCTGTTCTCCGCTTCCGCAGGAAGAATCCCTTGCTCTTTACCAGCTTGAATACACTTCAACAGCCATGCCAAGTTGCGGGCCCCATTGCGTACCACCTGCAACCCTTCCAAATCCTGAAGGACCTCCTCCGGCCGGTTGCCATGTACCATAGGCCAATAGGTGGAGGATACCAGGGGCATCTGGTTGATGGTGAAGTGTTTCCAAATCGCATCCAGGGAGGCGGTGGTACCCGCACGGCGGGCGCTGACCAAAGCGAATCCCGGCTTCCGGGTGAAGGACGCGCCCCCGGCATAAAATGCCCGGTCCAATGCGGCGAGCAGACGTGCGGAGGGGTGGGCGTAGTAGACAGGACAACCAAAGATAAACCCGTCTGCCTGTTCTGCTGCCTGGATGAGGGAATTCACCGGATCATTATCAAAGACACATCGATTTTTTCCGCCGCTACAGCCGCCGCAGCCAATGCAGTCCTGGAGGGGCTTGTTCCCCAACTGGAAGATTTCCCATTGGAGTCCCTCCGCCTCTAAGACTTGGGCCGCCTCCTGCAGAGCGGTGTAGGTGCAGCCGTTGGCGTGGGGGCTGCCGTTGACCAACAATACCTTCATGTTCCATTCCTCCTTCTCTCTATTATAGCGCGAAGAGCGCCAAAAGAGAAGTTCCCCCCAGAAAACTTTTGTGGTGCCTAAATCCGTTTCGCCTTTCCATAGGTGGTGAACCGCTGAAGTGCCTCCTCCATCTGGGCGTCACTGAGGAGATGGGGCTCTCCCACGCTCTTGGCATGGCAGTAGATTTGGCAGACAAACTCGATCTCTTCGGCGGTGGAAAAGGCCTGGGGAAGGGAGGCCCCTACCGACAATAGCCCATGGTTGGCCAATAAAATGGCATTGTCCTGCCCAAGCTCTTGGGAGGCACTCTCTGCCAGCTGATGACTGCCAAAGAGGTGATAGGGCGCGCAACGCACTCGCTTCCCCGCATAGCCAATGAGGTAGTGGGCTGGCGGAAGCTCTTGGTGCAGGCATGCCATCACAGTGGCATAAAGGGAATGGGTATGCACGACCGCGCCCACATCTGGGCGGCGAAGATAGCACATCAGGTGCATTTCCCATTCACTGGAAGGGGAAAAATTCCCCTCCACCTGGTTCCCCTCCAGATCCAGCAGAGCCACATCCTCCGGTTTCATCTCGGGGTATTCCACTGCGGAGGGGCTGATCGCCATAAGCCCCTCTTTCCGGCAGATGACACTGATGTTTCCTCCAGTACCCTTGGTGAGCCCCCGCTCCAGCATCAGGTTGCAGTGGCGGACCACCTGGGCCCGCGCCTCCTCCATACGCATATATAGTCCTCCCGATCAAATCTTTTAACGCCATTCTATCATGTCTTCCACAATCACTCAACGGGTTTTTATGGGAGATCTTTGGCCTTCATCTGGTTCAGTTTTTCCTGTTCATATCCGGCTGCCCGGGAGTAGCCGATGATCCAGACGACCAACAGAGCCGCCACACAGGGCGCCGCAATTGCCAGGGGAGCAAAGGACCGTTCTAACAGACTTTCCGTTCCCAGGATTCCCAGAAAACAGGTGGGGAGGATAGCCCCGAACCATTTTTTGCGTCGCAACCCCCAATAAAATTGGGTCGCCAACAGTGCGCAGGTAAGTAATAGGATAACGAATTTAGACATGGTAAGCCCCCCTTATAGGTCCTTTGCCTGCATCTGAGCCATTTCCCGCTTTTTGGCGGATTGGTTCCCCTGTAGCCACAATAACAGGAGCAGCAGAGTGGGGAATACCAGCGTTTTCCAGTCCTCCGCCCAGTGGATCGCCCGGTGAGCGAGTAGGAAGACGATGCACCCTGCCCAGAGGAGCGGGATAATACCCCCCAAGTACCAATATTTCGGGCTCCTTCGGCTGGCCCAGACGTGGAAAAGTATTACCACAACGGCGATGAGTAAAGTTGTCACATGTCCCATATTCAGATCCCCTTTCCGTTTTTTTCCTGTTGGTATTTTTCAATGATGAGTTTTGCGGTCTCTAAATCAATCCGGGAGTCCACCGCCAAGCCTTTAATAAAGGTGGAGAAGGGTTCCTCCTCCTTCTGATCACCCAATTGAATCTTTTGGATGAGCCGGTCCAGTCGCAGGCGAACCGTGGGATAGGAGACTTCATATAGTTTAGCGATCTCCTTGAGGGAACCAGATTTGAGCACAAAGTTTTTCAGGAACGCCGCATCTTCAGGCTCCAGTCCCAGAATCCATTGAGGAATTTTATCAATCTCCAATACAACAACTCCTCTCTTTTGATTTTAATAATATTAAATATATCATAAATAAAATTAATGTCAAGAGAAAAATAAAATTTAAAAATAAAAAACAGCGGCATGGTTGCCGCCATTGATTTGCATAGGATTCTTTATAAAATTCCTGTTAAAAAGCTTTGTGTATCTTAAAAAAGCCTCCGAATCGCCTTCGATGGATAGGAATGTAGGGATGCTGGCATAAACGCCTCTTTCCCTTGATGCCCAATATCTATATTTTGTTTTAATAAATACGCCTATCTTTAGATTTTTTGTGGATTTTAAATATATGTGATTGTCTTTTTTCAAAAGAGCTTCTATAATGATAGAAAACGATGGGGAGTAGGTGCTGGCGGCCTTCGACATTTTAGAGGAGCGGTAGATCCTCGTCTATTTAGCAACCTCGTTCTGGCAATGACCGCCAAGGTTGTCCCGGATATTATGCCCTTTCTCTCCCGGGGTGGCAGAGAAAACGATGGAGTTTTCAGTGAAGGCTTTGATGGATGAGTTGGAACGAGCCAAAAGACAACGGGACATTTAAGATATGTTTGGGCGGTTGAGATCTATGGATGGTCGAGTTAGTTGGCGCAGAGATTCTCTATTCTGTTTTGGAAAGAATACCTCTAGGCGGTTTGGCTGCCTTATTTTGTGCGTTTTTTGTATATCCTGTGAGCATCTTATCTATCTGGTTGGGTGCGTATAGGATATTTTTTATTTTCTAAAAGGAGTCCGAGATTATGAAGTTGAATTATGTCTGCCCCGGCTGTGGGACACCTTTAGGCTATGAGGGATTGTGCTGGAAATGTAAGTGCGAGCGGGAGCGAAATGCTGCGCTGGCCTGG
>CAJFPF010000020.1 GCA_904398655.1 uncultured Anaerotruncus sp.
GCCGGCGGAGGCCCCCTAAGCGGATTCTTTCCCCCCTTTCTTGGCCGCGCAAGAAAGGGGGTCGCCTGCCGGGGCGAGACCCGGCAACCCCTCCCGGCGGCAGCCGGGAAATCTAAAAGGTAGGGCCCCCACCGGCGCTGACGCGCCACCTCCCCCACGGGGAGGCCCTCGACCGCAAAGAGGGTGCAAAAAAGGGAGGCCCTGGGGGAATTTTCTCTTGCAAAATCCCCCCAGACCCCCCAAATGCGCCTGAAGCATAGGGCATTCCGCCATCTGCGGATGGCGGCCCAGGGCCCTGCCCTTGGAACCCGCCACCTTTTGAAAAAGGTGGACGAAAACTTTGGAATACGCCGCGGGCGGCAGCGCTGCCGCAAAGAACAACCCGCGGAGCCTTCCAATGATCCCATTTGATCCCAGAGCTCAGAGGCTTTGATCCAGGGCCACCGGCCGCCCATCCAGCCAGGCCCCCACGAGCCGGTCCCCCTGATAGCAGAGCTTGAGGGAGAAGAAGGGGGCGTCCTGCTCCAGCAGGCGCAAAAACAGCTTGTCCCCCTCCCAGAGGGTGAGCTCCCGCAGCCGCCTCTGGTGGATCCAGGCCAGATCCCCCTCCGGGCAGTCCTGGCGCATCCGGCCGGACCAGCGGCTGGCGGTGAACAGATGCATGTATTCGGTGGGCAGCTGGTCGGAGACGAAGGTGACAATCCCCCGGAACCGCCACTCCTCCAGGGTGAGGCCGGTCTCCTCCGCCACCTCCCGCAGCAGGCAGTCCTCGGGGCTCTCCCCCTCCAAAAATTTCCCGCCCACGCCAATCCACTTGTCCCGGTTGTCGTCCTGGCGCTTGCGCACCCGGTGGAGCATCAGATATTCCTCCCCCCGCTGCAGGTAACAGAGTGTGGTCAATTTCATGGTGGACTCCCCTTTCCCAGCGGGCCCCGCCCGCCCTAAAGCAATGATATAGCAGACGCGGCATGCGGTTTTGACCGCGCTGCCGTTGGCGCCTGCGGTTATCATACCACATCTGGGACAAAATTTGGCCCGGAGGAGGGAAATTTTCCGGGAAATAGAGTAGATAAACGGAAAGTTGTATGGTACAATTGGAGAAAGAAATGAGGGATACGCCAATGAGTGAGCACAAATACCTACAGCTTGCCTCCCAGCTGCGGGAGCAGATCCAGGAGGGAGTCTACCAACGGGGGCAGCGGCTCCCGGGGGAGCTGACCCTGGCCCAGCAGGCGGGCTGCAGCCGCCAGACGGTGCGCCAGGCCATCGCCCTTTTGGAGGAGGAGGGGCTGCTCGCCCGGCGGCAGGGCAGCGGCACCTATGTGCGCCAGACGTCGGTGCGGCGGGCAAAAACTCGGAATGTAGCGGTGGTGACCACCTATATCGGGGAGTATATCTTTCCGGACATCTTGCAGGGGATCGAGCGGACCCTCTCCCAAAACCGGTACGCCTCCCTGCTGTTCGCCACCCGCAACCGGGTGGACCGGGAGCGCCAGGTGCTCACCGAGCTGCTGCAAAAGCCTATCGACGGGCTGATTGTGGAGGGGACAAAGACCGCCCTGCCCAACCCCAACATCGACTTGTACAGACAGTTTGAGTCCCTGGGCCTGCCGGTGGTGTTCATCAACGGGGTCTATGCCCAGCTGCCGGAGGCAGTCTATGTGATGGCGGACGACCAGGAGGGGGGGCGGATGGCCTGCCAGGAGCTGTTGGACCGGGGCCTGCGGCGGATCGCCGGCATCTTCAAGAGCGACGACATCCAGGGCCACCGGCGGTATGCCGGCTACTCCCAAGCCCTGCGGGAGGCGGGGCTGCCGGTGGTGGATGACCGGGTGGCCTGGTACACCACCGAGGACCGGGTGGACCTGTTGGAGGCCAGTATTCCCGCCCTGGTGCGGGGATGTGACGGCCTGGTCTGCTACAATGACCAGGTGGCCTGCCAGGTATTGGAGCTGTTGCGGCGGCGGGGGGAACCGGTCCCCCAGCTGGCCAGCTTTGACCACAGCGTCTTCTCCCGGATCTCCCCCACCCCCTTCCTCTCCCTGGCCAACCCCAAGGAGCAGATTGGGCGGCTGGCGGCGGAAAAGCTTCTCAACATGCTCCGGGGCCGCAGGGAGACACCGGCCCTGCTTCCTTGGCGGCGGGAATCCGGACCTGTCCGCACAACTGAAACTTCAACCTGGGGAAACCCAGTGAGATAGGGCGGGGAAGGCCCGCTGACGATCAAACCATGAAAGGGGCGTTTGCTAACGATGAATCGGGAACAGACAATCGCGGCCATCCAGGAGGGGAGGACCTACCTGGGGGTGGAGTTCGGCTCCACCCGGATCAAGGCGGTGCTCATCGGCCAGGACCACGCGCCCATCGCCTCGGGAGGCTACCAGTGGGAGAACCGCTGGGAGAACGGGGTGTGGACCTACCCGCTGGAGGAGGTGTGGGCCGGCCTGCAGGCCAGCTGGAAGGAGCTGGCAGATCAGGTGGACCAGACCTATGGCCTGCCCATCACCCGTCTGGGGGCTTTGGGCTTTTCGGGGATGATGCATGGCTACCTGGCGTTTGACAAGGCGGGGGAGCTGTTGGTGCCGTTCCGCACCTGGCGCAACACCATCACCCAACAGGCGGCCGGCCAGCTCACCGAGCTGCTCCGGTTCAACATCCCCCAGCGGTGGAGTGTGGCCCACCTGTGGCAGGCCGCCCTGAATGGGGAGGAACACCTGGCCCGGTTGGACTATGTGACCACCCTGGCTGGCTATGTCCATTGGAAGCTCACCGGCGAAAAGGTGGTGGGGGTGGGGGAGGCCTCCGGCATGTTCCCCATCGACAGCGCCACCTGTGACTATGACGGGGCCATGGTGGAGAAGTTCCAGCAGCTGGCCGCCCAAAAGGGGTACCATTGGGATCTGAGAACCCTGTTCCCCCGGGTGCTCACCGCCGGCCAGCCAGCGGGGAACCTGACCTTGGAGGGGGCACGGCTGCTGGATCCCACCGGCCGTCTGCAGCCAGGGGCGCCCCTCTGCCCGCCGGAAGGGGACGCGGGCACCGGGATGTCCGCCACCAACAGCGTTGCCCCCCGCACCGGCAACGTCTCCGCGGGCACCTCGGTATTTGCCATGGCGGTGTTGGAACGGCCCCTCTCCCAGGTACATCCGGAGATCGACCTGGTGACCACGCCGGCGGGCCTGCCGGTGGCCATGGTCCACTGCAACAACTGCACCTCTGACCTGAACGCCTGGGTAGGTCTGTTTGGCCAGGTGGTGGAGGCTCTGGGCCTCAAAGCCAGCCAGGGGCAGCTGTTTGAGACCCTGTTCCAGCAGGCGTTGGCCGGGGAAAAGGATGCCGGGGGTCTTTTGAGCTACAACTACGACTCGGGCGAGCCGGTGACCGGCTTTGAGGAGGGACGTCCCCTCTTCCTGCGCAGTGCGGACAGCCGGTTCAACCTGCCCAACTTCATGCGCACCCTCCTGTATTCGGCGGTGGCAACTCTGCGCCTGGGGATGCGGATTTTGGACGAGGAAGGGGTCCAGCTGGACCGGCTTTTGGGACATGGCGGATTCTTCAAGACTCCCCAGGTGGGCCAGCGGATCATGGCCGCGGCGCTGCATGTGCCGGTAGCGGTGATGGAGACCGCCGGAGAGGGGGGCGCCTGGGGCATTGCCCTGTTGGCCGCCTATCTGGCCCAGAAACAGGCGGGCCAGAGCCTGGAGGACTATTTGGAAAACCAGGTGTTTGCCGGCAACCGGGGCACTGTGTTGGAGCCTGATCCCCAGGACCAGGCCGGATTTGACGCCTTTTTAGACCGGTACGCCGCCGGGCTGGCCATCCAGCGGGCGGCTGTGGAACATTCCAAGTGAAAGGGGAGACAGCGGTATGCTGGAAGCACTGAAACAGAAAGTTTATGAGGCCAATATGGAGCTGCCCCGCCGGGGACTGGTGACCTACACCTGGGGGAACGTGTCGGGGATCGACCGGGAATCCGGGCTTATGGTAATCAAGCCTTCAGGGGTGGAATATGACCAGCTGCGCCCCCAGGATCTGGTGGTGCTGGACCTGGAGGGCAACCGGGTGGAGGGGGAGCTGAACCCCTCCTCTGACACCAAGACCCACATTGAGTTGTATAAGGCGTTCCCGGAGCTGGGGGGAATTGTCCACACCCACAGCGCCCATGCGGTGGCCTGGGCCCAGGCGGGGGAGGACATCCCCTGTTATGGCACCACCCATGCGGACTATTTCTATGGTGCGGTGCCCTGCGCCCGCCATCTGACCCCGGCGGAGATTGAAGAGGATTACGAGAAAAACACCGGTTTGGTGATCGTGGAGACCTTCCGTCAACGGGGCTTGAATCCGGTATATGTGCCGGGGGTAATCTGCCGCAGCCATGGCCCGTTCACCTGGGGCAAGGACGCGGCTCAGGCGGTCTATCACGCGGTGGTTCTGGAGGAGGTGGCCAAGATGGCCATTCTCACCCGGCAGGTGCGGGCGTCGGCCAGCCCGGCTCCACAGGAGGTGCAGGACAAGCACTTTATGCGTAAGCACGGGCCCAACGCCTACTATGGCCAGCGGGGTTGAATATCTTTTAACGGTTGCCGGCTCTGTCCGCGCCTCCGCCTGCGGCCCATTCCAAAGTTTTCGTCCACGGGTTTCAAAAGGTGGCGGGTTCCAAGGGCGGCGCCTATCCAAAAGTTTTCGCCCGCCTTTTCCAAAAGGCGGCGGATTCCAAAGGCAGAGCCTTTGGCCGCCATCCGCAGATGGCGGAACGCCCCATGCTTCAGGCGCATTTGGGGGGTCTGGGGGGATTTTGCAAGAGAAA
>CAJFPF010000021.1 GCA_904398655.1 uncultured Anaerotruncus sp.
GATAAAGAAGATCGTATTCAATTTCCCTGTGCCTGTTGATGGCGAGGAAGTGAAAGAACTTCCCTTGGAAACTGAAACAACTGTCGAGACGGTGGCATTGTTGGAAAAAACTGTCCCAACAGGAAGAAAGACCGCTGCTCTCAGACAGAGATAGGGGAGGACAAAGGCGATGCGGGTTTACCTCGATCAAGCTGCCACCTCCTGGCCAAAGCCGCCGGAGGTGCTTCAAGCGGTAGAGCATTTCTTTACCGATGTGGGCTGCAATGTAAACCGTGGGGGCTATGCCGCCGCCTATGGTGCGGCTGAGGTGGTGCTGGAGACCCGCGAGCGGATCTGCAGCCTGTTCGGCTTTGGGGAGGAGTCCTCTCAGGTAATCTTCACATCAGGTGTCACCGCCGCATTGAACCAGCTCTTGAAGGGGCTTTTGCGCCCAGGGGACCATCTGCTGGTGAGCGCCATGGAACACAATGCGGTGATGCGTCCCTTGGCCCAGCTGGCGGAACAAGGGATTTCCTTTGACCGAATTCCTGCCAACTGTGAAGGCGGGATGCCAGAACATCGCTTAGAGGCGGCTCTGGAAAGTCTGCTGCGCCCCAATACGCGGATGTTGGTGACCACGCATGCCTCCAATGTCTGTGGCACCCTGATGCCTTTGAAACGTCTGGGGAGGTTTTGCCGGTCCCATGGACTGTGGTTTGTGGTGGATGCCGCTCAAACAGGGGGTGTGGAGCCCATTGACATGAAGGCGATGGAGATTGACGCCCTGGCCTTTGCGGGACACAAAGGGCTTTTAGGCCCTCAAGGGGTGGGTGGATTCCTGATCCGTCGAGAGCTGGCGGATCGGATGGAGCCGTTGATTGCCGGAGGGACCGGAAGTTTTTCCCACCTGGAGCAGATGCCTGAGCAGTTACCCGACAAATTTGAAGCAGGTACTATGAATTTACCGGGGGTTTTTGGGCTGCATGCAGCTCTGGGATGGCTGGAAAGAATTGGGATTGATACGGTCCAAAATCGGGAACAACAGTTGCTAGAGCGGCTTTTGGAACAACTGGAGGGGGTGGAGGGCTTACGCGTTTTAGGCCCCCGCAGCCCCTTCCAGCGTACGGCTGTCGCGGCATTGGACTTCCCAGGACGGGACAATGGAGAAGTTGCCTTCCGGTTGGACCAGGCAGGGATTATGGTCCGCTGTGGTCTGCACTGTGCACCCAACGCCCATCGTGTACTGGGGAGTTATCCCCAAGGGGCGGTACGCCTATCAACGGGATGGTATAATACACCTGAGGAGATGGATTACACAGCACATGTCCTTCGGAATATTTTGAAATGTTAATATGGATCAGAAAAGGGCGCCCAGTCGGACGCCCTTTTCTAGGCCATGGCAGATTGGGAATCGTAGTCATCAGAGGTTATGTATTTCCAACTCCATCTCCCGCTCCATAGCGTGAAAACCGAACTTTTCATAGAGGGTACGTCCCTGGTCGGTAGCCTCCAAAGAGATATAGTTGACTTTTCGATCCCGGGCCTCTTGGATTAAACATTCTAAGATTCGATGGGCAATGCCCTGTTTGCGATAGGAGGGTTCTGTATAGAGGTTCATAAGATATCCCCGGTGGCCAGAGGGATTGCTATGGGAGGGCATGATCCAATAAAAGCAGATGCATCCCATCCCCACAAGCTGTTCCCCTTGGAATGCCAGATGGATAGCACAGCTACCGTTTGGAAGGGCACGTTCAAGATAGGTACGGGTCCATTGCTCCAAGAGGGACATATCCTCTTGAAGGCCCAGATGGTTCACCCATCGCAAAAAATCCATCCGTTGTTGGAGGATCAAGGGTAGATCTTCCAAGGTAGCTTTGCGATAAGAAAGAGTCATGGTCAGTTCCTCTTTTCTAAAAGCGATAGTCCTTATTTAACGGCATCCAGAGCCTGAGTGAACTCATGGATCAAGTCATCAGGGTCCTCGATCCCAACTGAGATGCGTAATAGGCCGGGGGTGATGCCCATAGCACGTCGTTTGTCATCAGGCACATCCGCATGGGAGGAGGTAACCGGATGCATCAAAGTGGTATGGATTCCACCCAGGGTAGAAGCATAGTGGACAAAGTGGAGGTGGGTAGTGAATTGGTCCAGTAGGGCGGTGTCCTCAGGTAGCATGATACTGAGCATACCGCACATCTCCTCTTTGGAGCGGAAAAGGCGCATGGCCAATTCATGTTGGGGGAAGCTCTCCAAGCTTGGGTGGTTCACTCTGGAGACCAGAGGGTGTCTTTCCAAAGCGGCAGCCAATTTGGCAGCGTTGGACATCTGCCGCTTTACCCGAAGATCCATTGTACCAAAATTTTTATACATGGTCCAGGCAGCGTAGGGATCTCCGGAAGTCCCGAACAGGGGGCGGGCCTGGTCCAATTTGGCAATGATCTCCCGTCGGGAGGTAATGGAACCGCCAATGGCATCGCTATGGCCGTTCATGAATTTTGTCATAGAGTTGATGACAATATCCGCACCCAGTGGGAGAGGCTTGATGGCCAGGGCAGTGGTAAAGGTATTGTCGATCATCAGCAGCGCACCGTTTTGATGGGCCATTTCCGCCAGAGCGGGGATGTCAGCCATCTTCAGTACGGGGTTGGCACAGACCTCTGAATAGATGAGCTTTGTATTAGGGGTGATAGCCCTGCGGACGTTTTCATTGTCGCAGAAGTCCACCATCCTCACCTGGATCTGGAAACGGGGAAGGATCTCTGTCATCACCTGAAAGGTTTCGCCATAAATGGCGCTGTTGCAGACCAGCTCATCTCCAGCAGAGAGCAGGGTCAACAGGGTGGAGGTGATGGCGCCCATCCCAGATGCATAGATCAAACTGAGCTCCCCCTGCTCCAAAAAGGAGACGGTTTTAGCCAGTATCTCCCGGTTAGGATTGCTGAAACGTACATAGGAGAACTTTTTGCTGGCAACTTCCCGCACTTCTTCTAGAGTCTGCATTTTAAAAGCAGTGGTAGCGTAATAAGGGGCTACCAAAGGTTTGTAAAAATCCATTCCACGGACTTCGGTACCTTGATAGAGCAGCTCTGTGGCTTCGGTGTAATTTGGCATTTGCAATTGCCTCCTTTTCAGGAAATATAGGTGAAATGGTCTATGGGGCCATTGAAAATTTTCCCCGACTTCCAGTATAAACTATATAACCATTACAAAGTCAACTGCCCTGAAAAGGTTGACAGTACCGCCTTTGAGGGAATATGATAACAAAAGACATGTTGTGAGGCGATGGAATGGGAAAACAATTATACACTATCGGAAAGGTGGCCAAACTGATGGGGATCCAACCGCAGCTGCTGCGCCACTACTGTGATATTGGGCTGATCACGCCGGAATACATTGACCCACAGACCGGCTACCGCTATTTTTCCTTTGAACAGCTACCGGATATTGACCGCACTCGTTTTCTGCTCCGCTGTGGGCTGCGCTTAAAAGAGATTAAGCAGGTGCTTCGGGAGGACAACCTCCCCCTGCTGGTAGAGCTCCTAAATAAAGAGAGAAAACAGAAGCAGCTGGAGATGCAAAGGGCACAGGATGGTATGGAATTGATCGATTGGTATATCAACTATTTTACCTTCAACAGCCGCTCGGCCTTGGATGCTCCCTATCAAATCCGAAGATTGGGAAAGCGGTTCCTTTTGGCGGTAAAATGTCCCGATTCCTATCAGCCCACGGATTTCTATCAGCTGTTTAGCAGGATCAAAAATGCACCCCCCTATCGAGATTTGAAGCTAACCCGCCAGGTTACCGTCCTTTTGGACTATGAAGCGCTGTTGCAAAAACAGTTTCGCAGGCTATATGTGGGGGCATTTCTTATAGGGGATCCGGGCTTTCAAGCTCCGGAGCTCCTCCAGATCCCAGCAGGGGAGTACTACTGTTTCCGCGCAAACATCCATGATGAGGCTTGGGACCCCAATCAATTGAGGATCCCATTGGCAGATAAAGAAAAGCCGGCTTTGACTTTGGCCAGCGAATATGAGGCCAGCTTTTCCACTTATAACAACAATCCCCATGAGTTACAGCTATTATTTGGGGACCACATCTTAGAAGAAATCTAAAAATAGGGGCGGCATTGCCGCCCCTATTTTTAGGTTTTTCTATTTCAAAGGATCCAGCAGGACTCGAACTGTCCCTCCACAGATCATCCCCGCATCCTGAGGGGAGCTGCCATCCATACGGAAGGTGCGTACCTGGGCATGCCCAGTGGACAGCACCTCCGGCGCTAATGCCACGGTTGCTGCTTCACAGGAGCCGCCGCCGATGGTGCCATATAGCTCTCCAGAGGGAGAAATCAACATCTTCGCGCCAGGTCCACGGGGGGCGGATCCCTGTTTTTCCAGGATGGTAGCCAGCACCATAGGCTCCCCCTGGATGAGATGCCGCAATCCCTCCAGATCCAAGCTCCCCTGGGAGGCGCCATGGCGTATCTGCACCAATTGAGCGGCAATACTTACCGCGATTTCCCCCGGAGTTTGTCCCCCAATGGGGAGGCCAATGGGGGCGTGGACCCGCCCCAACTGGTCCTCCGGGAACCCCAGTTGCCGGAGTTCCTCCATTACCATCTGGACTTTTTTCCGGCTGCCAATCATTCCCAAATAGGCGAATGGCCTCTGCAAAATCCGTTCCAGACAGGTGCGGTCGTACTGATGCCCCCGCGTCACCACCACAAAGTAACTGGAATCGGTATGAGGCACCTGTTCCAAAGCCTGGTCGAAGGGGGCACAGATTGTCCGATATGCCTGAGGAAAGCGTTGGCTGTTGGCAAATTCCGGGCGATCATCCAGCACCGTGACCTCAAAGTCCAGTAGAGAGGCAATTTGAGCCAGAGGAAGGGAGATGTGCCCACCACCACAGAGGATGAGTTGGGGATGGGCAGAAAGTTTTTCGCAGAAGAATTCCACCCCGCCCCATTTCCACAGAGTGGGAAAGTCCATCTCGCCAAAGGGGATTCTGCCCCAGAATTCGGCCAAAGAGGGGTCGGATGGAAAATCTCCTTCTGTCGTGCGCAGCAGTTTTTGAGAGGTGATATCCCGGCTGCCCTGCTGTCCTGCCAGGACGGTCAGCAGTTGGACGCTGTTCCCACATTCCAATTCTTGCAGGAGCCGTCCCCAAAATATCCGGTTCATAGGCTCCCCCTTTCCCACAAAAGATGCATCAGAGCCTCCAAAGTGCCGCCTGCAATGGCACGGGCTTTATCGGAAATGGTGTCGCAATATTCCAAGATCCCCCGTGGGTCAATATCTCCCGCTTTCATTCCCCGGTGTACGGGAGTCCCCTCGGGGAGCAGCCCCCGCACGACTCCGGAGATGGAGGCCAGGACTGGCTCCCCCTCCACAGTGGCTACAGGGTCGCCTGCCTGGACCAACTGGCGGATCTGGACCAGTGGCTTCCATATCCCGTCCCGGCAGGCCCGGATGACCCGTTCGGCCCCCACGCCCTCAATGATACCGGGGACTCCTGTATTGGGAATGGCTTGCCCCTGATAGAGAACACGGCCCAAATCATGTCCCCGCTTGGTCTCCACCACCGCGTGGCAGTCCACACCGGCACAAAAACCAGGCCCTAAAGCAATGACGACCGGCGCGTCAGAAATGCGGGTTCCCAGGTTCCGTTTGGCAATAATCGCGTCAATGACGGCGCCGGGAGTGAGCGTATGCACAAGGGTCCCTTCTGGGTCCACTGCCACAGGAATTTCTCCTTGAGATAGAACCTGTGCGATTTCGGCCGGTGTGTCTGCCCGCCGGGCGGTCACTCCCTCCACGGTGGCAAAACCTTGATAGACCGCTGTGGAGAAGGCCACTGTACAACGGACGGTGGTGGGCTGGGCGATCTCAGTCATCACAACTGGGAAACCACATTGGTGAAGACGGTATCCCACTCCGGTCGCCAAATCTCCAGCGCCTTTGATCAAAATCAACATGGCAACACCTCCTGTTTCAGAGAGGTGGCGGCCACAATGCGGACACCCCTCTGGTGCAACAATGTTTGTAGGTACTGACAGTCCTCCGGTTTGGCAATATCCGATTGGTTCAAAAGTACTGTGGGGTGATATTTTCCATACCCTTTGCATAACAGTGTGGAAAGTAATTCGGGGGTGACCTTTTGATTGGGAGAGAGGCCCAGAATCCGACAGGCCAGTTCCCATCGATGACAGACCTCTGCCAGAGGCCTTCCCAGAGCGGAAAGCCCTGCCACTGTGATTACTCGGCTGGTTTGAGGGGGGAGAACAGGTTCGGTGGCGTTGGGAAATTTGATGGGCAGCCGGCGGGAGCCGTCTGCCTCCACCAGAAGGAGCCATCCCTCCTCGTAAAGTCGACCTAACAGTTCCGGCGATGGGGGGCCCAACTTTCCCTCTACGGACGGGGTGCCTAAGACAGGTACACAGCCGTGTTGCCAGGCCTGTTTTGCGGCGTTTCCGTCCCAGACCAGGGGAAAGAGGGGCTCTCTTGGAGGCCGAATGTGGGTGGTTGTCAACAGGGCGGCAGGGATTTTAGCGATGGCACACCGTCTTCCCAGGTAATAGAGCAGAGAAGTTTTGCCGCCAGAGCCGGTGAGACAGATCATCCGCTCCCGTGACAGATCCAGCTGTAGCTGTTGCAGTAGATCCAATCCCTTCACATTCCTTCCCCAATGCTTTTATCCATTATAACAAATCCCCCTGAGAAAGTCAGCTGGGAAATAGAGCGTCCCCCTTGTTTTTTTCTTTAGGGAGGGGTACAATAGTGGCAACTTGTGGGAAAGGGGGGAGCAACATGTCTGAACGGATCCCATTGACGCAGATGACCAAATTTGCCGGTTGAGCGGCAAAAATAGGGCCGGGTGTCCTATCCAATATTTTGAGCAAACTGCCGCGGAGTGCGGATCCTAACCTACTGGTAGGATTTGACCACAGCGACGACGCTTGTGTCTACCGCTTGACCGAGCATTTGGCCTTGGTTCAGACGGTGGATTTCTTCCCCCCCATGGTGGATGCCCCCTATCTGTTTGGGCAGATCGCCGCCGCCAATGCCTTGTCGGATATATATGCCATGGGCGGGATCCCTCGAACCGCTATGAACCTGTTGTGCTATCCCGCCTGTCTCTCTCCCGAAACGGTGGAAGCAATCTTGGCGGGTGGGCTCAACAAGGTTCAGGAGGCTGGAGCGGTGCTGGCCGGTGGCCATACCATCCAAGATGAGGAGCCCAAATATGGCCTGTGTGTCACAGGCGTGGTGGATCCCGCCCGGGTACTCACCAATGCGGGAGCGAAGCCAGGGGATTTGTTGCTCTTGACAAAACCCCTGGGGACGGGGATTTTGACCACCGCCTACAAAGCGGAGCTTCTTTCAGAGCAGGAGTTTTCCCCTGTGGCGGCCAGTATGGCCGCTTTAAACCGGACAGCGGCAGAGATCGTCCAGAAGTTTCCCATCCATGCCTGCACCGATATCACCGGTTTTGGCCTGTTGGGACACGCCTATGAGATGGCGGAGGGTTCTGGGGTGAGTATCCGGCTGTTTTCCCAGGAAGTCCCCCGTTTTGAACAGGCAATTCCTCTGGCGGAGATGGGACTGCTGCCTGCGGGGGCTTATGCCAACGCTGCCTATGTGGAAAAGCAGAGCGATTTTTCCCCGCAAATACCTCGGGCATTGCGAGACCTTTTGGCGGATCCCCAGACCTCCGGAGGACTGTTATTTGCCGTCCCCCATGACCAGGGAAAGGAGATCTGCCAGCGCCTACAGGAGAAGTTGCCTTGGACCCGTATGATCGGTGAAGTTGTGGATCGTCAGTCCTACTTACTCCGTGTGGAGTGAGCTGACATGAAAAATGGGAGAGGCGTGGAATCCAACTGGATTCCACGCCTCTCCCCCTCTATTTTACTCCAAAACAATGTGATAGCCGTTTTCCCGCAACAATTGAAGCACCTTCTGGCCATGCTCATTGCCACCCACTTCACAGGCCACCTGAATGACAGTTTCACCCAGGTGCAGATCTGAATGCCGGCGGTCATGTTGTAACATAATGATGTTGGCTCCCGCTTTACCCAACAGACCGGTAAGATGGCAGAGGGTACCAGGAGTATCGGGCAATACGGTACGGAATTGAAGCTGTCTTCCCCGGGCCACCAGGCCCCGCTCCACAATTTTTTGGATAAATCCCATATCGATATTTCCCCCGGATAGCAAACATACCACCCTTTTCCCAGCCAAGTCTACTTTGTGGTTGATCGCCGCCGCCAGGGAGGCCGCTCCAGCAGGCTCCACCACCATTTTGGTACGTTCCAGCAACAGGAGAATGGCTTCAGCGATTTCATCGTCATCCACCGTGACCATCTGATCCACATATTGATCGATCAGCTCCATAGTGATGTGGCCGGGAGAACGAACAGCGATCCCGTCAGCAATGGTTTTGGAGCTATTGGTGGAGATATACTGGTGGGCGCGAAAAGATTGAACGATGGCGTCCGCCCCCTTGGCCTGTACGCCGATCACTTGGATACGGGGATTCACTTGTTTGATTCCCAGCGCAACACCGGAGAGCAATCCGCCCCCTCCAGCAGGGACCAAGACCACGTCCACTGTGGGGAGATCCCGCAAAATTTCTAGAGCAATGGTTCCCTGCCCCGCAATCACATCCTCATCGTCGAAGGGGTGGACAAAGACAGCCCCGGTGGTCTCCTGAATTTCTAGGGCCTTTTGATAGGCGTCATCATAACAGTCCCCCGAGAGTACTACCTTGGCACCATATCCTTCGGTGGCGGCAATTTTTGCCAGAGGAGCGCCACTGGGCATGACAATGGTGGAGTGAATCCCCAATGAGCTGGATGCATAGGCAACCCCCTGGGCGTGATTGCCAGCACTGGAGGCAACTACTTGGGTAACACCGCCCTTTTGAACCATTTGAGCGATCTTATTGTAGGCGCCGCGTACTTTAAAAGACCCTGTCTTTTGAAGGTTTTCACACTTTAAATAGAGTTCTGCGCCGCTCATCTGGGAGAATGTGGAAGAAGAACTGACGGGGATACTGTGGATGACACTGCTTAGACGCGCTGCTGCCTGTTCGATTTCTCGGATGGTCATAATGAGCTCCTCCCTCAACTACTTTTATGTACAGAAGGTTTTGTGTAACGGTCTCCACGGTTGCAGGTGCTAGAAAACTTAACTCCATTATACCATGGGTTGCAGCGCTTTCAAGTGTTTTTCTTTAACATAGGGACAATTTTTTTAAAATTGTATTCATTAAAAAGACATGTGCAATTGGATCGGGGATTTAAAATAAAAATTTTGTTAAAGAGGGAAAAGAGGCAGAATGGGACTTGCAAAATTCAAAAAAAGTTGTTATAATAACTTGGTAATTTGCCGGTGTGGCGGAATGGCAGACGCACCGCACTCAAAATGCGGCGGGAAACCGTGCCGGTTCGAGTCCGGCCACCGGCACCATCTATTATGGTCAATTTAGATCGGATGCGTATAAAAGCGCATCCGATCGGCCTTTTCCGGGGTTTTTCTGGCCTCGATTTCAGCTGAAAAACAAAAAATCGGCAAACCGTTTTTTGGGGAACTGAAGGGACTCGAACTCATACGCTCCCCCAAAAGCAAAAGGCGCCCTTTTTGATTGGTCATTCTTTCAAAAAGGACGTCTTTTTTTTGTTTCTCCGAAAATCTGGTGACCGCCTGGCAGGGCCCTGCCGGGAAAAAGGGCGCCTTCCTATAGATCACGCCGGTACCCTCAAAAGGGGCGCCGGCATCAAACCACCCCAGGGCATCGCAAGAGCGGCGCCCTTTTTCATTTGGAGGGAAATGCTATGGCAAAGAGTATCGGCACAATCCACAGCTGGAAGGAGATCCCCATTCTCTATCGCTGCGAAGGCTGCCCCTATCCCAAGGTAGGCTTCGTCTGCTACGGAAAGGATGGTAGCTACCTGCGGTCTGATGCACAGGAGATCGAAGCGAGGCAGACGTCAAAAAGCACGGGATAAGTTTGTTAGGTTTGGGTATCGCTTTCTGATAGGGAGGGCGGTATGTTGTTGGGCTGGAAAGGAGAAATCCACACTGAGAAGAATTGATCACTCAGAGAGGAGGAAGCGGAGTGAGAAGGCCTTTGAAGGTAAACATCTGTTATCAGGACGAGCAGCTGTCCCACCGGGCCAAGGCAGTCTACCTCTACCTCCGTGACCGGGCCGACCCTCAGGGGATCTGCTGGCCGGCACTGGGAACCATTGCCCGGGAGCTTTCCCTTTCCCGCTCCACTGTGAAACGGGCGGTACGGGTCATAGAGGACCGAGAAGAGGAGCTACCCAGTGGAACAAGTTAAGAGAGAAACAGAGGGGGAAATAGAAAATTTAGTGATGGCCTCTTTTTCACGTGGATTGAAAATTTTACCCGCAAGCGGCATTTAACGCTAGATCTACGCCGATGCCTCAATCATCTCCCGCAAATATCGCAAAAAGAGATTGGCCGCCTTGGAAAACACCTGGTACTTTTTCCAGACGATGAAGCCCCGCGCTTCCAACCGTGGGAAAAGAGGGCGAAAACAAAGATTGCTGCCCTGGGTGTTAATGAGCTTGTCATAGCATAGGGCGTATCCCAGTCCTTCATCTACCAAGAGAGAAGCGTTAAAAAGCAGATTGTAGGTGGCAACAATTTGCAGCTCGGATTCTTCCCGCTGGAGCCATTGATTCAGATACACGTCATCCCCTTTTTGATGGGAAACGATCAACGGTTTGTCCCACAAATCTTCTGGGCGGATCGTTTCTTTTTCTGCTAAGGGGGAATCTTTGCGCATTAAAACACCCCAGGTGTCTTTGGCAGGAACCTGGATGGCTTCATATTTTTGAAAGTCGATCTCCGTAAAGAGCAACCCGAAATCAATGAGTCCCTTGTCCAGATACTCGAGTACATGTTCCGCATTTCCGCTGGAAATGTTATATCGGATATCCGGATATTTCTGCTGTAATTTTTTGGCGACTTGTGCAAATAAACGAACGGTTTCTGTTTCGCCGGTCCCAATAAAGACATTCCCAGCGATTGTTTCGTTGGAACCAGAGATTTCCTCTTCTGTGCGATGCATCAGCGAAATCATTTCCTCCGCCCGCTTGCGCAAAATCATCCCTTCTTCCGTTAAGATGACTTTTCGAGATCCTTTTACGCCGCGAATGAGAAGCTGTTTACCCAGCTCTGCCTCCAATACTTTCAGTTGTGTGGATAGGGCAGGCTGAGAGATATGCAAAGACTCTGCTGCCGCAGTAATGTTCTGCTCCCGGGCCACTGCCAAAAAGTATTCCAATAGTCGAAATTCCATGATATCTCCTCCTAATGTTCAGTATAGCCAACAATTATATAATTATCAAATATGAAAAATAATAATAAATAAGTATTTGATATATAATTTGGAACCAAGTATACTTTCGTTGTAAAAAGCATCCCAAAAGGAGGACTTCAAGATGAGCGGCAAACACTTTCAAAAACAATCGATTCGGCTTTTTTCCGTTCTATTGGGTTTTGCAATCGCTTTAACAGGATGTTCAGGGGGGCCGGATGATTTCATGGGGAATGTGAAAACGAACAACCACACGGAAAGCGCGACGAATACTACAGCGAATGTGGAGAATAGCAGTCACACAGAAAACACGCCGAATACGATGGAGGCCAATCTAATTTTTCCTACTTCGGAGATCCTCCAGCTGGAAGAGGGGCTTTCCGCTGTCCGCTACGATGGGGACTACGGTTTTGACAGCCTCCTTGCCCAGGGCGGCGCCTCCTCCGATGGAGAAGTCATTGAGTATCTTGCCGACAACCTTCTTTCTGGCTTGGACCTTGGCGATTTACTGGGCGGGATCTTCGGTTGCAGCACCATTGCCGTGCCCAGCCCGGAGGAAGACACCCTGTTTGGCCGCAATTTTGACTGGGAGAACTGCGAAGCCATGGTTGTAGAAGCCCATCCAGAAAACGGATACGCCTCCCTTTCCACCGTCAATATGGATTTTATCACCCAGAATGTAGGCGGCGGCATAGTGGGGATGGCCCTGAATCTGGACGAGGTCAAAACACTCGCCGCCCTGTATGCTCCGCTGGACGGGATGAATGAAGCCGGCTTGGCGGTATCTGTCAACATGATTCAGGACAGCGCCGTCATTGAACAGAATACGGAGAAACCGGACATCACCACTACCACAGCAATCCGCCTGCTTCTGGATCGCGCTGGAAATGTGGACGAGGCGCTGGAGCTGCTGGGGCAATATGACCTCCATGGTTCCATGGGGATGATGGTCCATTTCGCTATAGCGGATTCCACCGGCCGCAGCGTAGCAGTGGAATATGTGGACAATGAAATGGTCGTTACCGAAACGCCAGTGCTGACAAATTTCTATTTGGCAGAAGGTGAGAAATATGGCATTGGAACCGAGCAGTCCCATAAGCGGTATGACATCCTGATGAGCCGGTTGGAGCAGGCCCCGGAGATGGGGATGGAAGATGTCCGGGACGCTCTGGACAGCGTCAGCAAGGATAATTTCGGGGAGTTTGAATCCACGGAATGGAGCATCGTCATGAACCTGTCCACGGGCGAAGCCAGGTATTACCATCGGGAAAACTACAGCCAAAATTATACCTTCCGACTGGGAACGTAATGGAAAGGAGCTTGCACCATGAATGTTATGAAAACACTTACAAATCTGTTTGGACTGATGAAAAACAGCCGCCTGACGCCCGCGCAAATGAAGGAGCTGCAGAATCGAAAGCTTCAGACACTGCTCCATTTCGCTTGGGAACACTCTGCTTTTTACCGGCGTACCTTTGAAAAGGCCGGTATCACAGAAGATCAGCTGGATACCCTGCCTCTTTCCGACTTTCCCACCATTGACAAAGCCGTTTTGATGGAGCATTTTGACGAGCTCATCACGGTGCCGGATTTATGCCAAGAGGATCTGCGGAAATTTGACGCTCAGACCGAAACGGACCGCAAGCCTTACCAGGGGGAATACCATGTGGTTCATTCCTCCGGCAGCACGGGAAAGCCATGCTATTTCCTCTATGATGAGGCGGCCTGGGACACCATGCTGCTGGGGATCATTCGAGGTGCTTTGTGGAACATGACCATGCCCCAGATTTTGAAATTACTGGCCGGAAGGCCCCGCATTCTTTACATAGCCGCCACAGATGGACGTTATGGCGGGGCCATGGCTGTGGGGGACGGCATCGACGGCGTGGGCGCCCAGCAGATGTACCTGGATATCAACGAACCCCTGCAGGAGTGGATCGAAAAGGTTCGAACATTTAAGCCCAATATTCTCATCGGCTATCCGTCCGCCATGAAGATCCTGGCGGAGCTGGTGGAGGCCGGTCAGGTGCGCGTACAGGTCAAGCGAGCTATCTCCTGTGGAGAACCCTTGAGCAGCGGGCTGCGCAGCTTTCTGGAAAAGAACTTCCGGTGCCCTGTTATCAATATCTACGGAGCCAGCGAATCATTAGCACTGGGGGTGGAAACCGGCAAAGAGGATGGGATGCTGCTGTTTGATGACCTGAATGTGATTGAAGTGGAGGATGGCGCCATGTATCTGACCAGCCTCTACAACTTTGCCCAGCCGCTGATCCGCTACCGCATTTCCGACCATCTGACCCTTAAGGCCCCCATGACCGGCAGCCCGTTCACCAGGGCGGAGATCTTGCTTGGACGCAGTGAGGACCTTTTGTGGTTTGAGGACGGGGCTGGGTATCGGGATTTCCTGCATCCGCTGGCGGTAGAGGGTTTCTGTATCGAAGGGCTGCGGGATTACCAGTTCCGACAGACCGCACCGAACGCCTTTGAGATGCTGGCAGAGTCTGTTTCAGAGAAACAAAAGCCAGTCATCGAGGCAGAAATGCACCGACAAATGGGAAGCATCTTGCAGGAGAAGCACCTGGACTTTGTGCAGTTCTCAGTGCGCTTTGTGGATGCGATCCCGCCCAATCCCCGGACGGGGAAAAAACCGCTGATCGCGCCATACGGGCAGATGGAAAGGAAGGAAGCGGTATGAGGGAAGCGCTGCTGACAGCAAAAGAAATCGTAAAAACCTATCCCGGCGCACAGGAGCCGGTGCTGAATCAGATCAGCGCGGAAATTTATGAGGGGGATTTTACCATCATCATGGGGCCCTCCGGCGCCGGGAAATCCACCCTGCTCTATGCCCTCAGCGGTATGGACGCTCTCAGCAGCGGGAAGGTGCTGTACCGGAATCAGGAGCTTGGAACCTTGTCTGAAAAGAAGATGGCAGTGTTGCGGGCAAAAGAATTTGGGTTTGTCTTTCAGCAGACCCATCTGGTAAGTAACTTGACTTTGTTCGAAAATGTGGCAGTCGCCGGTTATTTGCAGAAGGGAAAGTCAGAGAAAACAGTCAAGGAACGGGCGGAATCTCTGCTCTCCCAGATGCATGTGGAGAAGGCCAAAGGCCGCCTGCCTTCGGAAGTCTCGGGCGGCGAGGCCCAGCGGGCGGCCATTGCCAGAGCTACGATCAATCAGCCCGGGCTGCTTTTTGCCGATGAACCCACCGGGGCGCTCAATCGGAAAAACAGCGAGGAAGTCCTTGACCTGCTCAACTCCTTAAATCAGGAGGGGCAAAGCATCCTTATGGTTACCCATGACGTAAAAGCGGCCATCCGGGGAACCCGCATCCTTTACCTGGAGGATGGAAAGATTTTGGACGAAATGTCCCTGCCGCCCTTTGACCCGAAAACAGCCAAGGAACGGGAAGAAAAGGTCAGCGCATGGCTTGCTTCTTTATCCTGGTAAGGGGGAACATGGTTTGGAACTTATAACATTGCTCAAAGCCAATCTGAAATCCCATCGGGGAACCGCGCTTGGCGTGTTTGTTCTGATCCTTCTGGTTTCCCTGTCTTTGGGCACTGTGCTGACAGTGTGGAATAATTCCAGCCGCTATGTGGACAGCGAGATGGACCGGCTTCGCTATGGGGAACTCACCGCCTGGGTATCCGGGCTGCCGGAGGCAGCTCTCTTAGCGGAGGAGATTTCCGCCCTGGACCAGGTGGAATCTGTCGGGGTGCAGCCCCTGATCTTCTCCGAATATGAAATCGGGGAGCGGGAGTCAGACAGCGAAGGCCAGCTGATTACCTATGACCCCGAGCGCTATCCCTACAAATTCTTTGCGGATGATTTGTCCGGTTATCAAGCGGCACCCACAGAAATCGCGCAGGGAGAAGTCTATGCTTCCGCCTCTATGGCCTCCATGTTTGGCGTTCAGGCCGGGGACGCCATCACCTTCCCCATTGCCCGCAGCGGTGGGGATGTAACCTTTACGGTGGCGGGATTTTACGAAGATCCCTTTATGGGCAGCTCTATGATTGGCATGAAGGGCTTTCTCATCTGTGAGCAGGATCATGAGGAAATCGCCGGGATGATTGAGGAATCCGGAGCGGACAGTCTGGCCAGGGAAGGGTTTATGCTGCATATTTCTGGGGTCTCCGGCAGTGCCTTGACTGCAGCCCAGTTTAATGCTTTTTTGAATGAGAATACCAGTCTGACCAGCTATGTGGAATTTACCCACAGTCGTGAAGCTATCTCCGGCTTTATGTTGACTTTGCAGAATGTGTTCACCAGCCTCTTGCTGGCCTTTGTGGTGATCCTGCTTCTGGCATCCATGGCGGTGCTCTCCCACAGCATCGGCAGCACCATCGAACAGGATGATACCAATATGGGCATCCTCAAAACCATGGGGTTTACCAGCGGAAAACTACGGGTAATCCAACTTTTGCAATATCTGATGATCTCTTTGTGCGGCATGGGGGTGGGGCTGCTTCTTTCTATCCCGGCAGCAGGTCTGATCTGCAGAATGACGGTGACCACCACCGGCTTGCTGATCCCGTCTGCTTTGCCCATAGGAATTTGCTTACTCGCTTTGACAGTCATTCTTCTCCTGCTGATGGGCTTCGTTTGGCTCCGCACCGGGAAGATCCGCCGGATTTCTCCCGTGAGCGCCATCCGGGGAACCTGGAAGAAATCCCAGGAAATCAAAAGGACAGCTTTCCCCATCCAAAAGAAAGGGCTTACCTGCTGGCTTGCCCTTCGGCAGCTTCTCAGCGGTAAGCGCCGGTACATGGGGGCCTGCCTGGTGGCGGTGCTGCTGGTGTTTTTTGCTTCTCTCATTGGGCGGGTAGACGCCTGGCTGGGGCCGAACGGTGAGGGCTTAATGGACGCCTTTAACCCGGCAGACCTGCACATCGCCGCCCAGCCTATGGGAGAAACCACCATCGAGCAGGTGGAGCAGACCATCGGGAGTTACACATCCATTACCGATTCCTATGATCTGGCCATGCCCAGCGTTTCGGTCAATGGTGTGGACATGACTGCCAACGTGATTACCCAGCCGGAACGGTTTCATCTGCTCTCTGGACAAACCTGCCGGGAGGCAGATGAAGTCGTGCTGACAGAATTTGTGGCGGCGGATCTGGGCGTTTCGGTTGGGGATACCGTCAAAGTGGCAGGGACCCTGGGAAGCGGGGAATATGTGGTCAGCGGCATTTACCAGTGCGCCAACGATATGGGAATGAACATCGGCATGAACCGGGAGGGCTATGACCGGATTGGCGAAGAATCCCCCACCATGTGGTGTACCCACTATTTTTTGGCTGACCCATCTCTTCAGCCGGAGATCATGCAGGCCCTTCAGGATACCTACGGCGGGGATGTGTACCTGCATGAAAATTCCTGGCCGGGACTTGCCGGCATTCTCTCCGCCATGCAGGCACTGATGATTTTCCTGTATGGGATGGTAATCCTCTTTGTGCTGGTGGTCACCCTGCTGACAGCGGGAAAACTGCTGCGGGCCGAGCAGAAGGATTTGAGCATTTACCGCACCCTTGGCTTCTCGGCCGGACAACTGCGGCGCTCCTTTGCCCTGCGGTTTGGGGTGATCGCCCTGCTGGGTAGCATTTTGGGGACCATTTTCAGCGCGTTCCTCACCGACCCACTGGTGGCGGTGCTCATGCGTATGGAGGGTATCAGCAATTTTTCTTCCCAGCCTGCCATGTGGGATGTTCTGCTCCCGGGGATTGTAGTGATCGTTCTATTCCTTCTGTTTGCCTATTTGGCAGCAGGAAGAATTGGGAAAGCACCTCTCGCTTCATTGGAGGAATAATAAAAGCAATTCCATTTGATTTAATTATTGAAAATGATAAAACATAAGTATTTGATATTTAATAGTTCCGGCAGTACACTAAGGATGTAAGGAATCACAAATCCAAAAGGAGTTGAAATCGTATGAAAAAACAATTCATGGCCGTCATTGGACTGCTCTTGGCGCTTGGTACTGCCATGACTGGGTGCAGCGGCTCCTCCGAGTCCGGTAGCAGTTCTTCTCTCGCAAGCAGTTCTGCGGTTTCCGAGCGTTCCGATGAGAGTGCTTCTTTGGAAAGCAGTGCGAACGCTTCCTCGCAGGCAAGCGTTTCCTCTTCGGTCAGCCAGTCCAGTGAAGAGGACGACAATATTCCAAGTCCAAATGCCGAAGAGCTGACGGTTCAGTTTGGCGACAGTGGAGATTCCTTTGCCATGCATTTGGAGGATAACAGTACCGCAGCAGCCATTGCCGGATATGTAGGCACTACGGATTGGCGGCTGCCGGTGTACAGCTATGACGAATCCGACGTGATGGAATACTACGATATTCCCAGCCGGTATGAGATCCCGGACAACAGCGAACCGGTCACAGAGGCCCATGCAGGCGATGTGCTCTACTCCGATCCGAACCGCATCGTGCTCTTCTATCATGATGCCGAAGTTGATGAAGAGTACACGCTGATCGGCCGGTTCGACGCCACGGATGAGTTTGTGGACGCCGTAGAAAACAACCCTGTTTTGGAGGGCTGGGGCAATCAGATCGTGGTTATCAGTGATGGAGAATGAGTGTTTGATTCCAGCTGAAAGGGGGAAATAGCATGAGTGATCTGTGGGCACTCTTGGCGGATTCCTTCTGGCAGATTTTCCTGCCCGGGCTGACCATGACCATCCCCCTCACTGCCGTCTCTTTTACACTGGCCATGGGAATCGCTGTGGCGGTGGCGTTGATTCAATTCGCCGGAATCCCAGCCCTCAAGGAATTGTGCCGGTTTTACATCTGGGTGATCCGGGGTACACCGCTGCTGGTGCAGCTGTTCGTGGTGTTCTACGGTCTGCCCCATGTGGGGATCCTCATCGACCCCTTCCCCACGGCGGTGATCGTCTTCTCCATCAACGAGGGGGCCTACTGTGCCGAGACGGTCCGGGCGGCGCTGGAATCGGTGCCTGCCGGCCAGCTGGAGGCGGCGGAGTGTGCAGGGCTTTCCTGGGGGCAGTCCATCCGGCGGATCGTGCTGCCCCAGGCCATGCGCATTGCATTCCCGTCCCTCTCCAATTCCCTGATTGCCATGGTGAAAGATACCTCCCTGGC
>CAJFPF010000022.1 GCA_904398655.1 uncultured Anaerotruncus sp.
CCAATTGAGGCCCGGTAGTTCAGCTGGTTAGAACGCTAGCCTGTCACGCTAGAGGTCGTGGGTTCGAGCCCCATCCGGGTCGCCATTCTCCTTTTTGGGAGAGAGGATGCCTTTGTAGCTCAGTTGGTAGAGCAGAGGACTGAAAATCCTCGTGTCGTTGGTTCGATTCCGACCGAAGGCACCATCTGCGGGTTTAGCTCATCTGGTAGAGCGCCACCTTGCCAAGGTGGAGGTAGCGAGTTCGAGCCTCGTAACCCGCTCCATGGAAGGTACAGAGTTTTTGAGCTCTGTGCCTTTTTTGTTGTCCTCAAGCTACCTCCACCGCCATGCGGCGAAGCCGCATTTCAATCCCGGAGGTGCGGGGCCCCCGCAAAAGCGTAGCTTTTGTGGGGTGCGTTAGCGAGTTCTAGCCTCGTAACCCGCTCCATGGAAGGCACAGAGTTTTTGGGCTCTGTGCCTTTTTTGTTGTCCTCAAAGGACTCCCGCACTTTATCAATATACAGGTCCATAAAATGCTTCAAGAGCGGATGCATAGCAGAATGAGAAATACCATTACGCCGGAAATCACACACGATTTCGTCTTGCTGGAAGAGGCAGCGTTTTTATCTTCATTTCGGATCGCATCAATCAGATAAGTAGGAAATATAAAACCAAGAATAGTTGTAAGGATGATGATCGCAGTTTCCAAAAAGCCCCTCCCTTCCCCGCATCTTTTGGTTTTAGGAACGCCCTCCGCTATCATTAGAATAACAAAAATCCTTCCACTTCACAAAATTCGGAAGGACGCAAAAGGGCCTGCAGCCGTGGAGGCGGCCGCAGGCCCGAGATGTCAAAAGCGATGCTGTCGATCGATTGAATTGTTCAAAATTAGATCATGGGGACGCCGCCGCGGCCGGTGTCAGGGATTACCTTGTCACCGTCATCCTGAGAGGACCCGGACTCCTCAGAGCCGGCCACCTCCACATCCAGCTCCACATCGGACAGGACATAGCTGCCCAAGGTGCGGGTGCGGATGGACCAACCGGCGATTTCCTCCTCGTCCTCGCTATAGGTGAACTGGTCGGTGACATCGATAAGCTGACCGTCCTCGTCCACCTGGTAGATATAGCAGCCCAGAGGGTCGGGGGCGTTGTCGTCATCCTCCCACGGCACGCCCAGAGTCAGGGTCGCACGGGCAGTGGAGGGAACAGTGGGGTTGCCCACAAAGTCATAGAAATACAGATCCGCATTGGCGGGATCGCCATACTCCCGGTAGATGTTGCTGTCGCTCTTCACAGACAGACGGGCATAGAAGGTCGCGCCGTCGTCATCCGCGTCGAACTCCAGAGCTGCACGGTCATCACCCCAGACCAACACGTTGGTCTCGTTTTTCTCAGGCTCAAAGTAGATACGATCGCCGGTGTCAACAGAGGCGTCGGAACCCTCCACCTTCTGGTTGTTGACCCACAGGTTCAGGTCCAAAGTGATGGTATCACCAGAGACCACACCGGAGGGCGTGTAGAGGTTGTCCTCCGCATCAGCACTCTTCCGAGCCTTGAAGGTAACAGTGCCCTCGAATTTCTCTTCAGAGGTCATGGCACTGTCATTCAGGACGATTTTGATCCAGTCGGGACGGCCGGTATAGTCCCCCAGATTTTTCTGGGACACATACTCAATAGAGTCTACCAGGCTGCCGTTCTCCTCTTTGGAAGCCCGGAATCGATAGAGAGAGCTATCCCGGAAGTCCTTGGCATAGTAGGGGCTGCTTCCGTCATAAACGCTGGAGCCGTCATAGACGGGGATGTAGATGGTGGAGTTGGGAGTTACATTCTCCATAGTCAGGCTGCCCGCGGTATAAGAGATATCAGCTGTTTCATAGGGCTCGCCATCTGCATCCACCACAGGAATGGTGCTCACAGGCGCCAGGTCGTACTCCTGGGCAGCAAAGACACCCACAGATGCAAGGCTCAAAGCCATAGCAGACGCCAGCATCGCAGAAAGGAATTTCTTCATTGGTGAGGTTCCTCCTTCAGGAAAATCAGTTTTTCATCCGGTGCTGTCCCTCCAAACAGCTCCGTGATTCATCCCCAGTATAGACAGAAAACTCGACATCGTCAACAGGATTTTGTTCCCAATTTTGTACGATTTATACAAAATTTATCCTGTTCTTCCGCCTTTCACCACCTTTGGTGACAGTCCATACCATCTAAATTTCCCCAATCGCCGCAAACCAGCTTATAAAGCGGATTGGCAATCGTTCCCTTTGGATGGATTTTCCTTGCATAACGTGAAAAAGGGAAGGCCGTAAACCCACGGCCTTCCCTTTTCAGGTTTTCGTTTCTCTTGTTCAATCCTCCAACGGGCAATCTGAGATCACATAGCTGCCCAGCGTCCAGACCTTGGTCCGCCAGCCGTCGATCTGATTGCCGTCCTCATCCTTCTCCACATAGGTAAAGAGGCTGGTCACATCCAACAACTCCCCTTCTTTCGAGAGGCTGTAGATCCTGCAGTCCTCCGGCAATGGCATTTGAGATTCTTCTAGACAGGGGTTATACAGTGTCAGAACAGCCCGGCAATCCAGCCCTCTGTCGCCGCTAAAAATTCGAAAATGCAGATCCGCCTGGGGATAGCAATCCACCAGGTCCTCTGCGGCCTGGGTGGAGAGGAACGCCTCACAATTTACCTCTGGATCGGTGAGCAAGAGGGTGGCCTCATCCCAGCGCAACAGCCCGTTTGTGTTAGACCGAGGCTCCTGGGGCTCCGCGAGTTCCTGCGAGGACGACGCCTCCTCAAGATCACTGGGAAGGCCATAGACACACAGGGGCAACGCGAACAATAGCAGCAAGGCCACCAGTCCTGCCCATTTCACTTTTCCCATGGTCTTCCCTCCTATCACGTTCTTTTTTATTATTATACCCGGTGGAGGCAACGAAAGTCAATGGAATTTGTCACAAAGTCTTCACATATTTCCGCTTTTTGTAACCAAAATGTAACTAAATTTACAAAATATGGAAGTTACTATTGTTTTTGAAAATAGCGGTCGTTGTGAAGCACCGCCGGATCATGTGGTTTCAAATGTGCGGATAGTTGATGGTATTCTTTTGCCTTCTCCCACTCTCCCAGGCGATCATAACAGACGCACAACTGTAAATAGGGGATAAAATCATAGCAGTCGGGCTGGATAAAGCCCCCTGTACGGTCATCTCTGGGACGTGTGGTGGCCAAATTATACCAAAAAATCGCCCGGTGCCAATCCTGTCGGTCGAAATACAATCGCCCAATCTCGCAGCAGATCTCTGCCCGAGGCAGATCGTAACAAAAGCTCTGGGTCAACGCCTGAAGGGCCCCTTCCCAATCCCCCTGCTGGAGCCGGCAGGCGGACAGTTGGCTACAGGCATCGATCCGATTTTCTACCCAGCCTGCGGGGTCCTGTAAAAACTGTTCAAACCTCTTCTGCGCCTCCTGAAATCTTCCAGCATAGCGGAGTTCTCGGGCATAATAGAACTGCATCCGGGGTTCCAAAGGCGTTCCCTCCCGGAGCAGGCGCTCAAAAATCCGCAGGTTCCGTCCTGGTTCCCCCGGCCCCAGTTTCCGATGTTCCACCGCCAACTGGGAATAGACGATATTCCCCCATACAGAGATGGCTTCATGAACTGCCCCCTGCCAACGATAACCATTGGAACGGCGCAGCAATCGCTCTCGATAGTAGGAGAAGGTCGGGGTCCCTTCGGCGTCAAATGCGACATGATAACGCATCATTACTACGTCTGCGTCCAGTGTCTGTTTCCATGCCAGAAGCCCTTGCCGTGTCTCTTCCGGCAGGACGTCGTCCGCGTCCAACCAGAAGACATAGTCCATCCTTGCCTTTGCAAAGGAGGCGTTGCGGGCCGCTGAAAAGTCATCTACCCAGGGGAAGTTATATATGCGGTCGGTATATTGCTCGGCGATCTCTCGAGTCCGGTCGGTGGAGCCGGTATCCAGAATGACAATCTCATCCACCACATCCCGCACACTCTCCAGACAGCGGGCCAAAACCGCCTCTTCATTCTTTACAATCATACATAGACTGATGGTTGCCATGGCAGCGCCTCCCCTTTCCATTTCGAACCATCCTATGCAAAAACAGGGAAAGACGTGCTCCATGGGATAGAATTACCTCCACTTCTCCGGAAAAGCGCAAAAATGCCGTCCGGATTCTTGACAATCCGGACGGCATGTGCTATCGTTTCATCTGTACCATTTTCACAATCTGTTTTTCTTTTAAATGCTGATTGTATCATAAAATAGACAATTTATCAAGAGGATTCTTCTCACTTGGAGCTGATTGTATGGATGGACTGCTCTCCCTATTGGAACAGACAAACGACCGCCTAGCGCAAAAAAATGCCGACGCGATTTTGGACACCAACAGCATCACCAGCCAATATGGGCTCACCCTTACCCGGGAAGACGTGGTGAAGCTGCTAAATACCCGTGACCGTGCGCTGATGGAAAACGACCGCATTGAAATCGGCCAGGGGGTGATCGACCAGATTATTCTCGCTTTCTGTGATTCCCCCTATCTAAACTGCACCAATTATGCGGATACCCTCTGCGCCCTCACGGAACTGTTCTACTATATGAAAAATGATACGATGGATCAGATGCCGGACGACGAATTGATCCATCGGATGAAGGATTACTTCAACGGGGAAGATCGAGGGTCTTTGGAACTGCTGGCCGACCGGGAGTTGGAACAGATGGCCAGGAATATCCGGGCCTATGGTACACCCGATCTACCAGATGAGCCGGATCAGGAGCCGGTGAAAGTGGACGATAGTGGTGAATATCTCATTGAGGAGGATGGAAAATGGCGGACGCTGCAATTATAAATTCCTCTGCGCTGGACCGGGGCGCCATTGACCCAGAAAATTTTACCGCTTCCCTGCTCCGCCAGGCTACAGAAAAAGGGCTGCTCACCCAGCAGGAGTCCCAAGGAATTCAGGAGGGGCTATTGCTGCTGTTGGAGGAGCAGATTCACCAGCTTACCCAGAATGGCAGCAGTTCGCTGCCCACGCAGGCGGCGGAGCGGTTGATGGACGGAATTGGTTACTGTGTGGACTTCTATCTCCAGTCCCTTTCTACCCTGGAAGATGCGCTCCAGGCGCTGCAATCCCGTCGGGTATCCGAACTTTACAGCGCGGGCAAAGCCCTTTTGGACGGCCACGCAAAGGCCAGTGAGGCTCTGCTCTCCCGGGTGCGGGCCACCCGTTTGCCCAACCCCAATCTGGGGTATAACCGCACCTTGGATGTGACCTTGCCCCGCTATCTGCGGGATTGGAAAAGCGCCCCCTATCCTCAAAGCTTTCCGGTTCTCACCGAATATCCTTTAGCAGATGAGCAACCGCTGCCGGACGGAATTGCGGGGGTACACGCCTATCTGTCAGCATTGGCCCTAGAAAACCGCTTTTGCGGCCGATTCGCTTCCCAGATTCCAGAGATGCTCCAAGCTTTTGCGCATCAATACCGGACCAGTCCGGAGGAGGCCTATGTGAACCTCTTTAGCCTGGCTTTTCGCAGCCTCCTGTTTTCCCAATTGGCAGACAGCCCTGGAATTCTTCCTTCTACAGAGAGTCTTCAAACTCTGGAAAGCCGTTTATGTGGCAGTACCTCTGAGCAACGGGAGACGTTGTTACGCCAAACCGCAGAACAGCTTTTGGCCAGCTGGAAATTTGACAACCCTAAGCTCAACCACTACATCCAGGAGGAGATGGAGCGCCTCTGCCACCAGGTGGAGCTGAAGGGTGGAAAGCTCTCCGGCCTGGCAGTACCCGCCCTGGAGGAGGAACAGTTAGTTCATGTGGACGGGGAACGGCTGGACAATGACGCCTTTTCTTCGGTGGTAGAGGAGCTATTCCTCTGTGACCAGCCGGAGCGTAAAGTCCAAATCGTCCAGGAGAAGATCCGCAGCCTGGAAGACCTGCGAGATTTGCTGGACAGCGGGTGTATCTTTGAGGAGGAGTTGCCGGGTCTATTCTCCCAGTTGGACGACGCCACCTGCGCATTGTTGCTCACCTGCTGCCCTGTAGAAGCGGTGGGACGCCAGGTGGCCTTGGGAGGGGATTCCGACCCTTGGCAGGATGCCCTAGCAGACTATGTGAACCAGCTGGAAGCCTCCCGGCGGACGGATCTGTTGGAGCTGTTTCGCGCACTTTCTCGGTAAAGATTGGGAAATCAGATTGTAAAACCGCGAAATTTGCGGTATAATGAAGATATAGGTCACATTTAGGATTGAGATTTTTTGCGGCATTGCCGCATCGGAGGGAACAACTATGTCAATGAGAACCGTGGGTACCGTCTCCCGTGGGATTCGCGCCCCCATCATCCGCCAGGGGGATGATCTACCAAAGATTGTGGTGCATTCGGTGTTAGAGGCTGCCCACCAGGAGGGTTTCCCCATCCATGACAGAGATGTCATCGGCGTCACCGAAGCGGTAGTTGCCAGAGCCCAAGGGAATTATGCCTCGGTGGACCAGATTGCGGCGGATGTTCGTGCCAAGTTTGGCGACCATCCGGTTGGGGTGCTCTTCCCTATCCTCAGCCGCAACCGTTTTGCCATCTGCCTCAGGGGGATTGCGCGGGGCGCCAAAAAAGTCGTCCTGATGCTCAGCTACCCCAGCGACGAGGTGGGCAACACCTTGATTACAGAGGAAAAGCTGGATCATTCCGGTGTGGACTCCTGGCAGGATGTCCTCACGGAAGCCCGTTATCGGGAGTTGTTTGGAGAGAATCGCCATCTGTTCACTGGTGTGGACTATGTGGACTATTACAGCTCCCTCATCCGAGAGGAAGGCGCCGAGGTGGAGGTGCTATTGGCCAATCGGTGCGAAGAGATCCTGTCCCACACCGGGTATGTGCTCTGCTGTGACATCCACAGCCGCCAACGCACGAAAGCCCGTCTGGAAAGGGCCGGCGCTCAGGCGGTTTACGGGTTGGACGACATCCTCTCCGCCCCTGTGGATGGGAGTGGCTTTAACGCCAATTTTGGTCTGTTGGGCTCCAACAAATCCACCGAGACTTCTGTAAAGCTGTTCCCTCGGGATTGCGACCAATTTGTCCATAAAGTACAGGCTTTGATGAAGGAGGCCACCGGCAAGCAGGTGGAGGTGTTGGTCTATGGGGACGGCGCCTTCCGGGACCCGGTAGGCAAGATCTGGGAGCTGGCTGACCCGGTGGTAAGCCCCGGCTATACAGAGGGATTGGTGGGGCTGCCCAATGAGTTAAAGCTCAAATATCTGGCGGACAACCAGTTTAAGGACCTCTCCGGCCAGGCGCTTCAGGAGGCCATGTCCCAGGCCATCCGGGAGAAAAAGCAGGATTTGAAGGGCTCTATGGAGACCCAGGGCACCACCCCCCGCCGGCTCACCGACTTAATTGGCAGCTTGTGTGACCTGACTTCCGGCAGCGGGGACAAAGGGACCCCTATCATCCTGATCCAAGGATATTTCGATACCTACGCGGACTGAACTGCGGTCAATGAAGGCCACCCGTGAATGGGCGGCCTTCATTTTTTGTCCTCTGTGCTGACACATCTTTCCCCGCTTCCGCTCATACCCTTACCAAGAGGGGGAGGGACACGGATGGAGCGGATTGGAGCATGGGTAATCACAGCGGCCCAAAAGGTGCAGGGGCTGGTCGGCGGGCCATTTTTGGCGGGATGCATTCTATTGGTTGGATGCTATTTCACAGTGGGGACCGGCTTTTTCCAAATTCGGAGGGTTCGGTTGTGGATGCGTAGAACCCTGGGGGCAATCCTGCGCAGCCGGGAGGTCCATGATCGGAGAGATCCCCATACCATCTCTCAGTTTCAGGCGGTTTCCACCGCTCTGGCAGGGACGATCGGCACTGGCAACATCATTGGGGTAGCCACCGCTCTTGTGGCAGGCGGGCCGGGATCGGTCTTTTGGATGTGGATCTCCGCACTCCTGGGAATGATGACCAAGTTTGCGGAAAACGTCCTGGGAAACCGCTACCGCTACCGCAACTGCCGGGGGGAATGGGTGGGCGGCCCCATGGTTTATATCCAGCGGGGCCTGGGCTGCCATTGGATGGCCTGCCTCTTTTGCCTTTTTTGTGTCTTGGCCTCCTTTGGGATCGGCAATATGAGCCAGGCCAATTCTATTGCTGGCGCTCTAACTGCTACCTTACAGATCCCGCCTTTGCTCACCGGTGTAGTACTCTGCCTGCTCACCGGCCTGGTCGTATTGGGAGGGCTTCGTCGGCTGGCAGGGGCCGCGGAAAAGATTGTGCCATTTATGGCAGTCTTCTATACCGTTGGCGGACTGGTGATCATTGCGCTCCACTGGAGGCAGCTGCCTCAAGCGATCAGCGCCATCGTTCGGGGAGCATTTGGCCTGCAAAGTGCCATGGGCGGTGTGGGCGGATATGCCGTTTCCCAAGCAATCTCCTCCGGGGTAGCGCGGGGAATCTTTTCCAACGAGGCTGGACTGGGCAGTTCGGTAATTGTCAGCTCCTCCTCCAATGTGGCCTTCCCCGTCCAACAAGGGATGTGGGGGATCTTTGAAGTGTTTGTGGATACCATTCTGGTCTGTACCATCACCGCCTTGGCCATCCTCTGCTCCGGTGTCCTTGGAAGTGGAAAGAACGGAGCCGCGCTCACGGTGGCCGCCTTTTCCAGCGGTTTTGGGCCACTGGGAGGGACATTTGTCTCCATCGCTGTCTGTTTTTTCGCCTTTTCCGCTATTCTCGGGTGGTACTACTATGGTCAAAGATCTGTGGAGTATCTGTTTGGAGAGAGAGGGCTTCCCGCCTATCAGATCTGTTTTTTGGCCGCCACAGTCCTAGGCTGCGCCGCCAAGTTGGAACCTGTATGGGCACTCTCCGATACCTTCAACGGTCTAATGGCCGTCCCCAATCTGATTGCGCTGGTTCTACTCTCTCCCCAGGTGTTCAAAATCACTCGGGACGGATTGCGAAAATGATCGTTCTCTTTCCAAAAAGTGAGACATAAAAACGCAAGGGGCTTGACAGACATTTGGCGTGGTGGTAACATGAAGGAAACTTCACATGAAGTTTCCTTCATGTTTTATAGGCGGAAGGAGGGTGCCCATGAAGACCCAGGTCCGGGAATTTCGCTCCCAAGCGGGAATGACACAGCAGCAGTTAGCTGATTTGGTCCATGTCTCCACCCGGACGATTATTTCTATTGAAAAGGGGCAGTACAGTCCCTCTCTGATGTTGGCCTACCGGATGGCTCTGGTATTTGGAGTCACCGTGGAAGAACTGTGTTGTTTGGCAGAAAACAAAGAATTGGAGGATCAAGCCTATGCGGATCTATAACAAAAAGAACTTTGCGTTTGGCGTTTTGATCGCCCTATTGGGGATCTGCAATTTGGCGCTGGATTTTGTGACGGGCGAATGGAGCCTCTATGGCGGGGTCCTCGTCCTACTATTGCTCTTCTTCGGGGTTGGTGCTCTCTATCGCAGCCTCTCTCTCCAGCTCTCCCGAGAGGACAAGCTGGAGGAGCGGGATGAACGAAATCGCCTGGTCACCCTCCGTTCCCGGAGCCTCTCCTTCCAATTGACCCAAGGGCTTGTATTTTTGTTGATGATCGGGGCGTTGGTGGCGGGTAAGCTCTCCGACTATCAAGGGCTTCTTCATATGGGAGTAGGGATGGCGTTCGCCCTTTCCATTTCCATGTTTGTGGAACTGTTTGCCTATTTTCACTATGAAAAACGCCTATAAGGAGAGAACGCCCATGGATAAGCGGCCCCAACGCCCGCTCCGAGACGAGCGGGATCAACAGATTGAGACCCGCTCCCGCAGCCATGCCCTAGATTTCATGACTGCCGCAACCCAGGTGCTAACCCTGATCTGTCTTTGGAAGGGAAATCCCGCTTGGAAGGGCAGCCTGGCTCTGCTTTTTTTCGGCGCCGCGGCCATGCTGTTTTACAAATATGACCAATATGAGGAGAAACCGTATCTGGCAATAGGCGGTATCTTGGGAGCTATTGGGATCGCCCTCCTCCTCTGGTTCGGTTTTACGGGATAACAAAAAGCATATAGGAGGATGTCTATGAGTTACCATACTTTGCTGTTTGACATGGACGAGACGTTATTGGATTACCGCCGTTCCGCCCAGGAGTGCCTGAAGTACACCTGTAAGCGCAACCACATCCCCTATAACGAGCAGGTGGTGGATCTCTATCACCGGATCAACGATCAGTTGTGGCGAGCGTTGGAACGAGGAGAACTCTCCCGGGAACGGCTGCGCTATCTGCGGTTTGCCCTTTTGGGGGAAGGTCTGGGCATCCCTGTGGACAGCGACGCCTGCAACCGGGATTATGTCCAGGTGATGTCCCGTTCCGGCTATCCACTGCCGGGCGCATTGGAGCTCTGTCAAAATCTCTCCCAACGCTATGATCTCTATTTGGTTACCAATGGCTCCACAGAAACCCAATATGGCCGTTTAAACCAGTCCGGTCTAGCCCCCTATTTCCGACAGATGTTTGTCTCTCAGGAGGTGGGGGCGCAAAAACCTTCTCCCCTCTTTTTTCAGCGGGTATTCCAGGCCATTGGCAACCCCAACCCACAGCAGGTATTGATCATCGGGGATTCCCTCACCTCCGACATGGCGGGCGGCAAACAGGCTGGAATTGATACCTGTTGGCTGGCGCCCCTCTCTGAACCTGACTCAGTGGGATGCACCTGGCGGATCCAACAGCTGGAACAACTGCCCGCTATTTTGGAACCAGTCGTAAAATAGTATACACAAAAATAGGGGACATGGTGGTGACCATGTCCTCTATTTTTACCTTCTCTTTTGGGAAGGGAGGTTTAATCCGGTTGCGATGCCGCCTGATAGGCCCCCAGCAGCTGGCACTCCTGGGAACCGTCGGCAAGCGCTTGAAGTGCCTGCCGGACCTGGACATTTTCCGGATTTCCCTCAAAATCCAGATAAAACCGGTAATGCCAAAGCACGCCAGGGATTGGGCGGGATTCAATTTTCAATAAATTAATCCGCTGTTCCGCAAAATGGCGCAGGATATTATAGAGGGTGCCCGCCTTGTGATCCAACAGGAAGGTGACGCTCACCTTATTTGCCCCCTGATACATGGGCTCCCGGGAAATCACAATAAACCGGGTTACATTTTCCTGAATATCTTGGATATCCGCAGCCAAAATTTCCAATCCATATAGACTTGCCGCACGGCGGCTGCAGATGGCTGCCTGTGTGGGGTCGCCCTCCTGCGCCACATGTTGGGCAGCTACTGCTGTATTGTGAAAGGGGATCTGCGCCCACTCCTGGTGGGAGGAGAGAAACTTCCTGCTCTGTTCAAAGCCCTGTGTATGGGAATAGATCTTTTGGAGCTGATCGAGGCAAGCCCCTGGGAGACCCACTAAATTCTGATTCACCCGGACCAGGCATTCCCCTACAATGGAGAAGCCATACTGGGCCAAGAGGTCATATACCTGGGAGATCCCTCCTGTGGAGGAGTTTTCAATGGGAAGTACACCATAGTCGATCTCCCCCGACTGGAGGGCTTTGCAGACTTCATCGAACTCCACATAGGCCTGGCGAGGATGTTGCTCGCCAAAAAAGTCCGCCGCCGCCTGTTCAGAAAAGGAACCAGCTACCCCTGGATAGCCCACCTTCCCAGTTTTAGGAGGTTGAATGGGATCCATCCGCAACTGTTGGTTTTGACTATCCCGGCTCACCGCGATCACCTCCCGCATGAACCGGACTGCGGCCTGCATGTACCGTTTGTCCCGAAGCCGGGCTTTCGCCTTTTCTACCACTGCCTGTTCCCGTCCAACATTGAGTACTGGCAGCCCATGCTCCTGTTTATATGCCCCAATTTTCTGGACAACCTCCATCCGTTGCTCCAGTAAATCGATCAGCTGGTCGTCCAATCGGTCGATTTGATTCCGGTAGTCCTCCAAACCCTCCACCATGGGAAGCACCTCTCTTTCCAAATTCAAAGTTCCCGGCCCACGGCTTGGGCAATGGGCCGCAACTGCTCCATCAGCTCTCCATATACACAGGGTTTGATCGACTGTTGCCCATCACAGAGGGCATTGGCGGGGTCGTTGTGCACTTCTATGATCAGTCCATCCGCGCCCACTGCCACTGCAGCCCGGGCCAGAGGTTCCACCAACCACCACTTCCCGGTGGCATGGCTGGGATCCACAATGACCGGCAGATGGCTGAGTTTCTTGATCGCTGGAATTGCCGACAGGTCCAAGGTATTGCGGGTATAGGTCTCAAACGTCCGGATGCCCCGCTCGCAGAGGATCACCCGCTCATTGCCGCTGGACATGATATATTCCGCGGACATGAGCCATTCCTCGATGGTGGCGGAGAGCCCCCGTTTGAGCAAAATAGGCTTTTGAGTTTTCCCCAGCTCCTTGAGCAGTTCAAAGTTTTGCATATTCCGGGCGCCCACCTGGATGACATCCACTTCCTCTACAAACGTCTCGATATCATAAGGGGACATGATCTCTGTGACCACCGGTAACCCGGTTTCTTTGCGAGCCTCCATCAATAGTTCCAGGCCTTCATATTTCAAACCTTGGAACGCATAGGGGGAGGTGCGGGGTTTAAAGGCGCCTCCTCGCAGGAAGTTGGCACCACGGGCTTTTACCTCCCGGGCCACATAGCAGATCTGCTCCCTACTCTCCACCGAACAGGGACCCGCGATCATTGCCAGCCGTTTGCCGCCAATCGTCTGATCCCCCACCTGGATCACCGTATCCTCCGGATGGAATTTGCGGTTGGCCTTTTTAAACGGCTCATTCACATGCATGACCCGCTCCACATTCCGGTTGGCCGCAATCCAATCCTGATCGATTTGACTGGTATCCCCTACCAACCCCAGGATGGTCACATCCGTGCCGTAGACCGGGTTTACCTGGACCCCCTTTTCGGTGAGCGCCGCACTGAGCTTATCAATCTCCTCCTGGGAGACACCCTGTTTCATAATAACGACCATTGTGAGTTCCCTCCTATTCTCGTTGGGTCCTCCAATGGTACACCAGGGCATACAAAAAGGAGAACCCATTGCGTCAATGAGTTCTCCTTAACGCCTGTTTCTAAAACTCCGTCGAAAGGGGAGGTCAGCGCCAACTCATCAAACACAATCTCTTTTCCACGCCAAAAAAGCCGAAGCCAAAATAAAAGGCCCAGCTAAAGAAGCGGTTAAATCGATTCTGTTTGGAAAGACGCTGTGTCATAAGCTCCTCCAAAACTTTCTTCAAAGTTTGTTTCTTCCATTATAGTCAAAATTGCTAATTTGTCAACCCTGTTTTGTATCCTTGAGCGAGGCCACTGTGCAGAGTTGTTGCAGATCCGCTTTAATTTGCGCGTAATTTTGAGTGCCCGCCAGCGCCACTAGCGTATCTCCCTCCATCAAGATGGTATCACCACGGGGAATCAATTCCTTTCCCCCTCTCCGCACTGCCACCAATAGGCAGTTGGAAGGTAATTGCAACTGATGGATCGGTTTTCCCGCCACCGCTGCGCCAAACTGGACCACCGCTGTGGTGAGGATCTTCTCGCCCGTATCTTCCGGTGTCACGATCCCGCGCTTTTTTAGAATATTTCCCAGCAGGCTTTCATAGATTGGGGCCGACCGGAGCAGATAGGCAGTTACATAGGCCACCACCGACACCACCGACAGGGAGAGCAGATGGGAGAAGGAACCAGTCATCTCCGCAATCAGCACCACTCCGGTAACCGGTGCCCGGACAATGGCAGTGAAATATCCTGCCATCGCCAGAATGATAAAGTTGTTCAAATAGGCCGGAGAAACCCCACAGTATTGAATGGCTGCCAACCCAAAGCTGCCACCGATGTAGGCGCCCAGCACCAGCAATGGGAAAAAGATCCCTCCAGGAGCGCCAGAGCCAAAACTCAATAGGGAAAACATAAACTTCACCACCAAGAGCAGGAGCATCCCACCTAGCAACAGCTCCCCCTGATAGAGCAGCTCCACCATGGCATGCCCCCCTCCCAACACCTGAGGCATCCAATATCCCAGTCCCCCCGCCAATAGGAACGGCACCATGGGACGGAACAATTCCGGCAAAGGAGAACGCCCATAGGCCGCCTGAACCCGGAGGGTGGCAAAGTTATAAAATGCACCCAGAGCTCCCAACAGCACTCCCAACAGCACCAGAAGCCAGTATTCTTCCAAGGGCAGCGCCCCTTGGAGGGAAAAGGTGAACACCGGGGTTAGGCCGAACACCAGCTTGGACAAAAAGTCAGCTGCTACCGCTGCTGTCATCACCGAGACGAGGGCTGCGGCAGAAAAGTTTTTGTGGATCTCCTCCAAGGCAAAGAGTACACCTGCCAGCGGCGCATTGAAGGCAGCAGCCAGCCCCGCTCCCGCTCCGCAGGTGATTAGATACTTTTCCTCTGTACGGACCCGATGGAGCAGGCGGGAGACCCCCTTTCCTACCATTCCCCCCAGCTGGACCGAGGGGCCCTCTCTGCCTAAGGAGAGACCTCCCAAAGCGCAGAGCGTCCCCCCCACCAACTTGGCTGCTAAAACCCGCAGCCAGTGGGGATCCAGATATCCCTTCATCTCCCCACTCACTTGAGGGATTCCGCTGCCGGAGATCATCGGTTCCCATCTCACCAATAGGCCTACCACTGCCCCCAATGCCGCCAAAGCCAATAACCAGCTGGCTCCCGCCGCTAGGCCGCTGTGGGATTGTTCCAACATCCAGCGCATAGCGGCCTCTCCCTTTTCCAACAACAGCCGGTAGATCACCGCCACCCCTCCTGCCAAGATTCCCACCAATAGGCCGTTGAGAACCAGCGCATAAGGTAACTGTTTGGCATTTTCTATGACATGGACTGTATCACTTTTTCTCTGCAAGCAGATCCCTCCCCAGTTGTTTTCACACCGTTTACTATTGTAGCACACATTGTCCAGAGGCGGGTGAAATCTGTTCCAAAGCGCAAAAAATGGACGGCTTTCGCCGCCCATTTTTCGAGGTATTTTCACTCAATCGAAATCCTTTTCACTCTTCAGGATCTGGCCGCTGACCGCATCAATCTCGAACTCATACTCCCAGAGTCCATTCCGCAGCTCCAACTCATAGCGGACCCGCCCATCGTCCCGATCCAGCTGGCATTTATACACAGTAGCGCCTGGGGCCTGTTGCTGGGCAATCTGGATCGCTTTCTCCTGGCCGATATAGGTGGCATTTCCGCTGGAAGCGCCCACTTTAATCTCCCGGGACAGTACAGCTCCCGTTTCCGGATGCACTTTGTATTCCCCATAAACCTGAGGGGTCTGGAACCGCACCTCATATTCCTGTAAACCGTCGTCATAGTCCAGCCGCACCGAAAGAATCTCCGCATCCGCCAGCTCATTGGTCACCGCTTGTTTGGCCGCCTCCTCTGAGAGGGTCACGGTGGCAGAACCCCGGTCGTTCAACAGCTCGCTGCTGAATTCCACCAGCGCCTGATTGGCATCCAGCTTTACTTCATAGACTTCCTGATTGTCCCGATGATAATATTTGAGCTCCTGTAGGCCATCATCCCGATCGGTCTCCACCAGGGCGCTGCCCTCTGGGAGATACTTTTCAGCTGCTTGCTGAGCGGTTATGGAACTGCCAGCCGCTAAAACGGGGATCGAGATCGCCGTGAGAGCCACCAGGGAACCTGCCAAAATACCATACCATTTTTTCATCTTTATCGCTCCTCCGAAAATTTCTATTTTTGGTATCAACTTTTTGCGTCAACCTTGACTGTGCCTTCAGTTTAAAGCGAAAAGATGAAAAGAACATTAAAGAAATTTCATATGTTCAAGATTTTTGTGAATCCAATGGCAGGTACACCCGGAACACAGACCCTACGCCGTAGACGCTCTCCAATTCCACCCGGCCTCCATGTAGCTGTGCGATCCAAAGCACCATGGATAGCCCCAGGCCACATCCTCCCTGGCTGCGTGAGGCATCTACACGATAAAAACGCCGCCACACCCGCTTCTGGTCCTCCGGGCGAATGCCTATGCCGGTATCCTCCACCTCCAGCAGGCAGCTGTCGTGATCTTCTTTCAGGCGCAAGGTAACTCTCCCATGTTCTTTATTATAACGGATGGCATTGGACAGCAGGTTTGTCACTAGGCGCATGAGCAGCGTTTCGTCTCCGATCAAATCGATTCCCGGCTGAAGTTGGAGCTCCAGGGTCACGCCTTTTTCCTGTGCATGCCCCTCCTGCTCTAAAGATACCATCTCGCACAGTTCACTAAAATCGATCTGTTCCCAGTTGGGGGTAAATTTGCCGTTCTCCGCCCGAGCCAACAACAGCAACTGAGAGATAATGGAGGAGATCCGCTGGGTCTGCCGCAGCACCGATTCCAGCGCCTCCCGCCGTTCCTGTTCCCCTGCCTGATCGGACAGGGCATATTCGCACTGGGAACGGATGACTGCTGTGGGGGTACGCAGCTCATGGGAGACGTCAGAGGTAAACTGCTGTTCCCGCTCAAACGACTCCTGAAGCCGTTCCAACATGGCGTTCATCGCCCTGCCCAGGCGGGACAGCTCATCCTTTGATCCATCGTCTGGAAGCCTTAGGGAGAGGTCTTTGCCAGAGTTGATGGCGTTGGCGGTCTCCGCCATCCGCCCTACTGGTAAAAATGCACGCCGGGTGATCTGCCATCCTCCCAACGCTGCCACCAATACAAACCCCGGTACCCCGATCAAGGCCAGCAGGAACAGTTCCCGCAGGGTCCCCTGGGTACCTGATAGGGAGACCATCCCGCGCACCCAAAATCCCATTCCATCCTCTCGGGCATAGAGGTCATATACCAGCCAACGTTCTCCACCCCCGGAGGCTGTCTTAAGCACTTGGTCCTCCAAGATCGCATCCACCTGGATCCCCTGGTTCACCCGGGGTGCAATCAGATAGCCGCTTTCATCATAGAAAAAAACAGAGACGCCATCTCGATAGAAGTCAACCTCCTCGTCATCCAGCTCCCCATATTCAAAGTCTGCCGACTTTACCGCCTCAGAGACCGCATCTTGAAGGGTATTCCGCAGCTGTTGGTTGGAGATCCGGTCGGTAAAGGTCAATAGATAGGCCGCCCCCAAACAGAGCAACAGCAGCAACAGGCCCGTATACCAGAGGGTTACCCGAGCTTTGATGGAAAGGCGTTTTTTCATGGTTCCTCCTTGAGGGTATATCCCACGCCGCGTACTGTATGGATCAGTTTCTTTTCAAAGGGTTCGTCAATCTTTTTGCGCAGGTAGCGCACATAGACATCAATAATATTGCTGCCCCCTTCAAAGTCATAGTCCCAAACATGGCTTTCCAACTGGCTACGAGTCAGCACCGTTCCACGGTTCCGCATCAGGCATTCCAAGATGGAAAATTCCTTCGCGGAAAGCGAGATCTCCCGGCCGTCCCGGCGTACCGTTCGGGTAGAGAGGGTCATCGTCAAATCCCCCACCGTCAGCTGGTCGGTCTTGTCCTTGGAATTGCGGCGCAGGAGCATCCGCACCCTGGCCAACAGTTCATCAAAGGCGAACGGCTTGGTCAGATAGTCGTCGGCACCGGCATCCAGGCCCTCCACCCGGTCCCCAATGGCATCCAAAGCGGTGAGCAATAATACCGGCAGGGCTTCCCCTCTTTCCCGCAGCTCCCGCAGGATGGTAAGTCCATCCTTTTTGGGCATCATGATATCCAAAATTGCCAGATCATAGGCGGTATTCTCCAAATAATAGGCAGCATCTTCCCCATTGTCGCAGCCGTCCACCCCGTAGCCCTCTGCTTTCAGTCGCTTGACAGTGATCTCCAAAAGATCCTGCTCGTCCTCCGCTACCAGGATACGCATAGCCGTCTCCCCCTTGTAAAATTCTTGTAAAAGCTCTATAATCTGTTGAGGATAACCTGAGAATAACACGAATAAAATGAAAAGGTCAATCCCCTTTTTGTTTTAATGTTGTTTTCATCTTTTCACTCTAACATGAATGCAAAAGGAGCGTGAAGCATATGAAACAGATTCAAATTTTTGCAATTGGACTTTCCGCACTGTTAGTACTCGCCGGCTGCGGCAACAATCAGTCCTCTTCCAGCCATATGACCCAAGAGATCGCCTCCCAAAGTTTGACCGAGCCCTCCTCCTCGGAAACGGCTTCCCAAAGCGCCTCTTCCGTCCCTACCGCGGAGGCAACCAGCCAGGCTTCTTCTGCGGCTGCGCCGTCCGCCGCTGAAACGTCCTCCGCAGATGCAAATGCGGCCCTACAAAATTATTGCCAGGTAAAGGCCCAATTGGAGGCGCTGGATCAGGACGAGGACCGGCTGGAGGCCAACTTCCGTATCGGTCAAGTGGATGAGGCTACCTTCCAGCAGCAGCGCGCGGATCTGCGTGCCCAAGAGAATCAGCTGGAACTGGAAGAGGACCGGCTGGAGCTGGAGTGGAAGGTGGCTATGGGCACACCTTCCCTGCCCCAGGGAACCGTAGAGGAACTTTTCACTCAGATGCAGCAGCTGGAGCAGGAAGAAAATACGCTGGAGCTGCAGGAGAACAGCTTGGAACAGAGTTATCGTTCCGGTTCCATCACCAGAGAGGATTTTATTAGCCAGCTGGGCGAATTGCTTGTACAGATTGAGCAGAATGACTATCAGCAGGATCTTGTGGAGCAAGCGTTGGAGGCCCAGGGTTGGGACGATTGAATTTGAACGATGTACAAAAGGGACGGATGGATTCCGTCCCTTTTGCTTTGCACTTGTCAAAATCGCATCCTATATGGTATGATAGCCAATAAGTACTGGGGAAGGGGTGTTTGTATGACGAAATATCTTCCACGGATGGAGACCATTCAAACAGATGGGACCGCCCAGGCCTTGACGCAACAACCGCAAAAACTGATTGCGCAAGAGGAGGCCCGATTCCAGCGGGAGTTGGAGCGGGCTTGTGATTTAATTTTGTCGGACAGCATCCACATGATTCTGCTCACCGGCCCTTCTGCGTCCGGGAAAACCACCACCGCCAAAAAGATTGCCACAGAGCTGAACCGTCGAGGAGAGAAGGTCAACAGAATCTCTCTGGATAATTTCTATCGCCCCGCGGCTGAACTTCCTCGATGGGAGGATGGATACCAAAATTATGAGAGCGTGGAAGGGCTGGACATTCCCTGTTTTCAGCAGTTTGTGGAAGATTTGTTTCATCAGGGCTGCGGGAAACTTCCGGTCTTTGACTTTACTTCTGGGGAGCGGCGGAAAAAGTGGGTGGAGCTCTTTTTTGACCAGCACACCTATCTGATCTTTGAGGGCATCCATGCGCTGAATCCTCTGGTCACCCAGACGCTCCAAGGGCACCGCACGGTGAAGATCTATATCAGCGTCCACAGCGACTTTTTAGATGGCCAGGGGAACCTCCTGTTGGGCGCCCGGGATCTGCGGCTCTGCCGTCGGCTGTTGCGGGACTTTTATCACCGGGGCACCCAGGCGGAGGGGACCATGCGTATGTGGGAATATGTGCTGCGGGGAGAGGATCTCTACATCCGTCCCTTCCGCCAATACGCTGACATCCATATCAACTCCACCCACGCCTATGAGCCATTCCTCTATCACGATCGGTTGGTTCAACTGTTGGCCAACGCACCGGAGAATTCAGACTATCAGGAGGCGTTTGAGCGACTGGCAAAGGCATCTGACGCTTTTTGGGGAATCCCAGAGGATTGGATTCCTCAATCCTCCCTGATCCAGGAGTTCCTGCCCGGGCCAAACAAAGAACTGCCTCGGGCTGTTCTCAAAAATTGAACCAAGGGGCTCCCTGCCACCGCTGGGGAAGTCTCTGAGGGATCTCCTCCAACGATAGATCCAAGCGCTCTACAAGCACCGAGGGCGTTTGGGGAAAACGGCGGTTCAAATAGGCAACAAAGTCCATTTCATTGTAGCATACCACCTTTCCCCGGCGATATCCAGCCGCTTGAGGGCTGTGGTGTAGCCAATGGTCAAAGTCTGTACAGTAATGTTCCAGGTTGCTGGCCACCAGATCCGGCACCAGATAGACGGAAGGCGCGTTGTCCGCGCTCAGAATCACCGCTTTCAATCTATAGCCCCCTATTTTGAATTGTGAATAATCAACCCCCGGCAAAGCCGGGGGTTTTTCATATGCGGGCGTAGCCCTAGAATACTAGCCACGTGTCACGTCACGTTGGTACG
>CAJFPF010000023.1 GCA_904398655.1 uncultured Anaerotruncus sp.
CAAAAGGAGGCTTCTTTTTTCATATCAACGCTATCGCTCCCTCCTTTCACCACACGCTTAGCGTGTGGTTTACGAGGTATAATAAAAAGGGCGGCATCCAATCGGATGCCGCCCCTTGCCGCCATTTAGGCGTCTTTCAGATCCAATTCCACCGGGCAGTGGTCGCTGCCCAGGACCTCCGCGAGGATTTTGCTGTCCTCGATCCGCTCCCGGAGCCGGTCGGAGACAAGAAAATAGTCGATCCGCCACCCGGCGTTCTTCTCCCGGGCATGGAACATATACGACCACCAGCTGTAGGCGCCGGTGACGTCGGGATAGAGGTAGCGGAAGCTGTCGGTGAAGCCGCTTTGGAGCAGTTGGGTCATCTGTTCCCGCTCCTGGTCGGTGAAGCCGGCGTTTTGGCGGTTGGTCTTGGGGTTTTTCAGGTCGATCTCCTGGTGGGCCACATTCAGATCCCCACAGAGCACCACCGGTTTCTGGGCATCCAGCTCCAAAAGCCAGCGGCGGAAGTCCGCCTCCCACTGCATCCGATAGTCCAGCCGGGCCAATTCCCTCTGGGAGTTGGGGGTGTAGACGTTGACCAGCCAGAAGGACGGCAGCTCCAGAGCGGTTACCCGTCCCTCCTGGTCATGTTCCTCCATGCCGATCCCATAGCGCACCGAAAGCGGTTCCAGTTTGGAGAAAACGGCGGTACCCGAGTAGCCCTTTTTCACCGCGCTGTTCCAAAATTGATGGTAGCCGGGCAGCTCTAACTGGGCCTGGCCGGGCTGCATCTTTGTCTCCTGGATACAGAACAGGTCCGCGTCCGCCTGATGAAAAAACTCCAGGAAACCTTTTCCCAAACAGGCCCGCAGGCCGTTGACATTCCACGAGATGAGCTTCATAATAGGGATAGCTCCTTTCACCGGTCATGATATCCTTTAGTATACCAGATGGGCCGGAGAAAGGCAACGACAGCAAGGAGGCTTCCATGAAGATTTTGGAGTGGGCGGGGGACCGCTGGGCCCTGGAGGGGCTCCTGTTGGAGGCCGACCCCAGCCGGGAGCTGGTGGCGGCCTATCTGGACCAGGGATTTTTGCTGGTGGCAATGGAGGACGGCCTTTTGGTGGGGGAGGCGCTGGTTGTGCCCCATCCGGGAGGCTGGGAGCTGAAGAACCTGGCGGTTGCCCTCTCCCGCCGCCGCCAAGGGATCGGCCGGGCGCTGGTGGAGGCGGCGATGGAGAGGGTCGCCCCGGGCGAAACCCTCTGGGTGGGGACGGCGGATGGCGTCCCCTGGGGGTTGCGGTTTTATGCGGCATGCGGTTTTGTACGGGACCATGTGGTCCCCAACTTTTTTGTGGAACACTATTCCCAGCCGGTGTTGGATGGAGGGATCCGATGCGTGGACATGGTATATCTGAGACGGAAAAAGGAGGAGTTGTGATGAATCAGGCCCAAAGGGAGGCCGGACAATTTTCCATTCGCCCGGCAGGGCCGGAGGATGTGGGGCTGGTACTTCAGTTCATCCGGGAGCTGGCCGCTTATGAGAAACTGGAGGACCAGGTGGTAGCGGACGAGGCCACCCTCTCCCGGGAGATGTTCCAAAAGGGGCGCTCCCGGGCGCTGATTGCGGAATATGAGGGGGAGCCGGTGGGGTTTGCCCTCTATTTCTTCAACTTCTCCACCTTCCTGGGGAGGGGCGGCCTCTACTTGGAGGACCTGTATCTGCGCCCGCAGGTGCGGGGAAAGGGATTTGGGGAGCGGATGTTCCGCCACCTGGCCCAGGTGGCCCTCCAGGAGGGCTGCGGCCGGATGGAGTGGTGGTGCTTGGACTGGAACACCCCCTCCCAAGGGTTCTACCGGCGGATGGGGGCCCAGCCCATGGAGGAGTGGACCGTCTGGCGGATGACAAAAGAGGCGCTGGAGAGGTTGGCAAAGGAGGCTGAATCGGCATGAAACTGGGTCTGGTGCTGGAGGGCGGCGGAATGCGCGGGCTCTACACCGACGGGGTATTGGACTGCCTGATGGACCGGGGGGTGACAGTGGACTATGTGATAGGGGTGTCCGCCGGGGCCTGCGGCGGCGTGTCCTATGTCTCGGGTCAACGGGGCCGCAGCCATCGGATCAATACCGCCTATCTGAGGGATAAACGCTATGTGGGATTCTCCAGCTTTTTAAAGACCGGTTCGGTATTCGGCATGGACTTTCTGTTTGATGAGGTGGCCAACCGACTGGACCCCTTGGATTACCAGGCTTTGGCAGATGCCCCCATGGAATTTGTCACCGGTGTCACCGATGTGTCCACCGGTCAGCCGGCCTATTTTGACAAGTCGGTCTATACCCGAGGAGGGTGCCAGGTGCTGCGGGCCTCCTGCGCTATTCCCCTCTTTTCCCCGGTGGTGGAATGGGAGGGGGGCCGCTATCTGGACGGAGGGGTCTCCGACCCCATCCCATTGAAAAAGGCGCTGGCGGACGGCTGTGACCAGCTGATTGTGGTGCTCACCCGCCACCGGGGCTACCGGAAAAAACCGGAGGGCCTGCAGGCGGCCTACCGCTGGGCGTTCCGGAAGGATCCGGCCATGGCCCAGGCCATCGCCCGCCGTCCCCAGGTCTATAACGACACTTTGGATCTGCTTTGGAAGTTGGAACGGGAACACCGGGCATTGGTGATCGCCCCCTCCCACCCGGTGACAGTGGGCAGGTTTGAAAAGAGTCTGCAAAAGCTGGAGGCCCTCTATAAAGAGGGAATGCTGGACGCACAGATCGCCCTCACCCGCCTGGCCAGCTGGCCGGGCCAGGGCCCGGAGCCAGACGCGCCCTCAGAGCCTCTTTAAACCGGGAGAGCGCGGCCCGCGAGGGAGGGGTTTCCTACCAGTAGAGAGATGTGTGGGGCCAGGGCCCGGAGCCAGACGCGCCCCCAAAGCCTCTTAAACCGGGAGAGCGCGGCCCTTACCTCCGGGAAAGCCTCTTTGGAAACAGGAAAACCACTGGATTGCATCTCCAGTGGTTTTTTGCTATAATGGACGGGAGGAAAGCAGTTAAAGACCGAGCCGTTGGGAAGGCTCGCCGGGAATGGCAGGAAGAGGTAGAGCAGTATGGAATTGGAAATGAAGTTGACCCAAAACCAGGTCCTCTCCCCTCAGATGGAGCTGTCGGTGAGGATTCTGCAGATGGACAGCCTGCGCCTGGTGGAATATCTAAAGGAGGTCATGCTGGAAAATCCGGTAATCGAGCTGGTGGAGCCCCCTCAGAAGGATGACCGGGCCCAGATGGCCCTGCGCAAATTGGAGTGGTTGGAGAGCCAGACCCGCAACGAGAAGGAAAACACCGGCTACTACGACGAGGACGACGACCTCTCCCTGGAGCGGGTGGTCGCCGCCCCGGAGGGGACAACGCTGGTGGATTACCTGATGGCCCAGCTGCGGGCGGCCGAGCTGCCGGAGGATTTGACCCAGGCGGTGCGGTTTTTAATCGGCTGCCTGAACGAAAACGGCTACCTGACCTCCGGTTTGGAGGAACTGGAGAAGGAGTCGGGCCTGGAACAAAGCCTGTTGGAACAGGCTTTGGCGGTGGTCCAGCGGTTTGAACCCGCCGGCGTGGGAGCCCGGGATCTGGCGGAGTGCCTCTGCCTACAGCTGGGGCCGGAGGAGACGTTGGCCCGCAAGCTGGCCTGCAGCGGTCTGGAGGAGATTGCCCGCAACCGGCTGTGCCAGCTGGCCCGCCGTTTGGAGGAGCCGTTGGAGTCGGTACAGCAGGCGGTGGAGCGGATCCGCCGCCTGAACCCCAAGCCGGGTTCCGCCTATAGCCAGGCCCATCTGCCATCCTACATCACCCCAGATGTGGTGGTCACCAGCTTCGGCGACCGCTATAATGTCATGCTCTGTGAGTTCGGCTATCCCCAGGTGCGTCTCTCCCAAAGCTACCTGAAGATGGCCCGGGAGTCCACCGACCAGGAGGTGGTGGACTATATCGGCAATAAGGCCCGACAGGTGGAGTGGATCCAGAAGTGCATCGAGAACCGCAACCGCACCCTGTTGGCCATCTCCAAGGCGATCGTCAAACGTCAGGAGCGGTTTTTCCGCTATGGCCCCCGCTATTTGAACGTCCTGCGGATGCGGGATGTGGCGGAGATGGTGGAGATGCACGAGAGTACCGTCAGCCGGGCGGTGCGGGACAAATACCTCCAGTGTTCCCATGGCGTCTATCCCCTGCGCTATTTCTTTGTAAAAGGGGTGGAGCGGGAGGATGGACGGGACACCAGCAGCCACTACATCAAGACCCGGATCCGGGAGTTGGTGGAGGGAGAGGACAAAACCGCTCCCCTCAGCGACCAGAAGATCACCGACCTGTTGAAACAGGCGGACATTGCCATCTCCCGGCGGACGGTGGCAAAATATCGGGAGGAATTGCAGATCCCCAAGTCGTCCGACCGGGCGGCCCGCTGAATTGGCGAGGGGGCCCGGGCGCGGGCCCCTATTTTCGTATCAAAAGGAGTGTGGAAGTCTGTGATCAAACGGGTATTCCTCATTGTATTGGACAGTGTGGGTATAGGGGAGGCGCCGGACGCCGCCGCCTATGGGGACGCGGGCAGCAATACCCTGCGCACCTGTTGGGAGAGCGGCCAGCTGCACCTGCCCAACCTGCAGAAGCTGGGGCTCTATAACATCGACGGGGTGGGCTGCGGGGAGCCGGCGTCCCGCCCGGCGGGGGCGTTCGGCCGGATGCGGGAGGCCTCCGCCGGCAAGGACACCACCATCGGCCACTGGGAGATCGGAGGGATCATCTCCCCCCGCCCAATGCCCACCTATCCCAAGGGGTTCCCGCCAGAGATCATCGATGCGTTTGAACAGCGCACCGGGCGGCGGGTGCTCTGTAACAGGCCCTATTCCGGCACCCAGGTGATTTTGGACTACGGCCGGGAACAGATGGAGACCGGCGGGCTGATCGTCTACACCAGCGCAGACAGTGTCTTCCAGGTGGCCGCCCATGAACAGGTGGTCCCCCTGGAGGAGCTCTACCGGGACTGCCAAATTGCCCGGGAGCTGCTGGTGGGGGAACATGGGGTGGGCCGGGTGATCGCCCGGCCGTTTGTGGGGGAGTGGCCCCACTTCCAGCGCACCGCCAACCGTCACGACTTCTCCCTGGCGCCCCCCAAGAAAACCATCTTGGATGCCCTGATCCAGGCGGGGCTGGACGTCTGGGGGGTGGGCAAGATCAACGATATCTTTGCCGGACGGGGGATCTCCCGGACGGTGCGCACCCAAAATAACGACGACGGCATGGATAAGACCATTGCCTGGGCCAAGGAGCCGTTCCACGGCCTTTGCTTTGTGAATTTGGTGGACTTCGACATGCTCTACGGCCACCGGAATGACGTGGCAGGCTATACCCAGGCCCTCAACCAGTTTGACCGGCGGCTGGGGGAACTTCTATCCCTTTTGGGCCCCCAGGATCTGCTGATGATCACTGCCGACCACGGCTGCGACCCGGGCACCCCCTCCACCGACCACTCCCGGGAGTACGTGCCCTGGCTGATCTATGGAGCGGCGGTGCGGCCGGGCTGCAATCTGGGCACCCGGCCCACCTTCGCGGATATGGGGGAGACGGCCGCTGCCGCTTTGGGGGTCCGGGCGGGGTGTGACGGAACCGCCTTGGATGGTTTGTTGCTGCGCCCCGGCCTGGATTTTGACGGCAGGGAGCTGGCTTACCGGGCGCTGGAGGCGCGGGAGCGCGCCTATGCCCCCTACTCCCGGTTCGCGGTGGGGGCGGCCCTGCTGGGGAAGGGTGGAAAGCTCTATGCCGGCTGCAATCTGGAAAACGCCAGCTCTGGGGTCACCATCTGTGCCGAGCGGGCGGCCCTGGCCGCGGCGGTGAGCGATGGGGAGCGGTCGTTTGCCGCCCTGGCGGTGGCGGGCGGCCCCCAGGGACAGCCGCCCCAGGGGGACTGTTTCCCCTGCGGCATCTGCCGCCAGGCCCTCAGCGAGTTCTGCTCCCCCAAGATGCCGGTGCTGGTGGTCCGGGGGGAGGACGATTGGAGCAATTACACCTTGGAGGAGCTGCTCCCCCATGCCTTCCGGCTACAGGAGGAACCGCCATGCGTATGACCGATGTAATCCAGAAAAAACGGGACGGAGGGGCCCTCTCTCCGGAGGAGCTCTCCTTTTTTATCCAGGAATATGTGGCGGGGCGGATCCCCGACTACCAGGCGGCGGCGCTGCTCATGGCCATCTGGTACCGGGGGATGGACCCGACGGAGACCGCCCAGCTCACCTGGTGTATGGCCCAGTCGGGGGAGATGGTGGATCTGTCCTCCATTCCCGGGGTAAAGGTGGATAAACACAGTACTGGCGGCGTGGGGGACAAGACCACCTTGGTGGTGGCCCCCCTGGTGGCCGCCTGTGGGGTGCCGGTGGCCAAGATGAGCGGCCGGGGGCTGGGGTTTACCGGCGGCACCATCGACAAGTTGGAGTCGATCCCCGGACTGCGCACCAGTTTTGACCGGGAACAATTTTTTGAAATTGTACGGAAAACCGGCCTGGCAGTGGTCGGCCAGTCGGGAGAACTGGCGTTGGCGGACAAAAAACTCTACGCCCTGCGGGATGTGACCTGTACGGTGGACAGCCTGCCGCTGATCGCCTCCTCCATCATGAGCAAAAAGCTGGCCGCTGGGGCGGACGCCATTGTTCTGGATGTGAAGACCGGCAGCGGCGCGTTTATGAAGACGTTGGAGGAGTCGATCCAGCTGGCCCAGGCAATGGTGAGGATTGGAGAACACCATGGGCGGCCAACCGTCGCCCTGGTCACCGATATGGACCGGCCGTTGGGCTGGGCGGTAGGCAATGCCCTGGAGGTGGCGGAGGCGGCGGACACCCTGCGGGGCCGGGGCCCTCAGGATCTGACCCAGCTCTGCCTGCGCCTGGCCCAGGAGATGTTGGGGGCGGCGGGCCTGGGCGGCCCGGAGGATTGCCGCCGGGCCGCCCAACAGGCGTTGGACACTGGGGAAGGGTTCTCCCGCCTCTGCCGGATGGTGGAGGCCCAGGGGGGAGATTCCCAGGTGCTGGAGGACACCCACCGGCTGCCCCAGGCGTCCTGCGTCCATCCGGTGAAGAGCCCCCAAAGCGGATGGCTCTGCCATATGGAGACTGCCGCCTGCGGCCGGGCCTCTATGGTGCTGGGGGCCGGCCGGGAACGCAAGGAGGACCCGGTGGATCCCGCGGCGGGGCTGGTGCTCCGCAAAAAGCCGGGGGACTGGGTGGAGGCCGGAGAGGTGCTGGCCCTGCTGCACACCAACCGCCCCCAGACGGTGGAGGAGGCCCAGACGCTGCTCTTGAAAGCCACCGCATTTTCAAAGGAGCCTCCCCGCCAGCCGCCTCTGGTGCAGGCCCGGGTCACGGCGCAAGAGGTGGAGCGTTTTTAACCCGGTTTTGGCAGGCTGAACAAGGAAAAACCCCCCGCTGCTCATAAGAGCAGCGGGGGGTTTGTGCGTTTCAGGGGTCATAGATCCTCCGTCCAGCCCTCTGGCAGGGGAAGGGCGATTTCATAGGGGGAGTTGGAGGGGTCGTAGAGACTGGACAGGTACTCGTTGGCAATGACGAATGCCGGCCGCAGCTGATGGGAGTGGCAGTAGTGGGCCAGGGGGGAGACATCCCAGCCCTGGGAAAAAATCTTGGCCTTACAGCAGAGGTAACGCCCGCCGGGGACCTGGAAGAGGTAGGGGGAGGGAGCCAACCCCTCCCCCTCCCGGACGCAGACGGTGGAGGCCACTGGGTAGAGGCGGTTTTCCAGCAGCCGGTCGAAGTCCAAGAGATAGCCATAGGGATTGAGGAGCTGGCAATTTTGAAAGGCGGGGGAGGAGGCCACCCGCCGCAGCTCCATGTCCATGGTGTACATGGCGTCGTCCCCGTCGCAGGGGACCTTCAGAACGGTCATGGGGGCCTGCTCCCGGATATAGAGGTGGTTGTCCACCGCCATGCTGCGGGAATAGTCCAAAAAGTCCACCAGCCACTGGACGTCCTGGCGCTGCTCCTCCAGCCGCCGGGCCTCCTCCTCCAGGGATTTTTGCTGTTCGCGCAGCAGCTCTTCCAGCCGGTCCAAGTCCTGGCTCTGAAAGACCTCCTTCAGATCCTTCAGGGAGAGGCCCACGTTTTTATAGCGTTTGATCTTGTCGATGAAGGAGAACTGCCGGTAGGCGTAGTAGCGGTAGCCGGTCTCCGGGTCGATGTACATGGGTTTGAGCAGGCCGATCTCGTCATAGTGACGCAGGCTTTTGATGGAGACGTTGTTGAGTCTGGCGGTTTCACCGATTGAATAGAATTCTTCCATACGACACCTCACCGTCACTTTGCACAAAATATTTGCAAAATTTTTTTCATTGACCATCCCACAAGGGCAGGGTTTACACTGTGGAAGGTCTAAAAATACGCTGGGGGCCAACCCGGGGGCCCTTCCCAGCGGGATTCCATACAGTTCCATTATATAGGAGGATGAACGCTGTGTCAAAAGAAAGTTTGCCCGACCTGCATCTGGATACCCTGATGATCCATGCGGGCCACAGTGCCGATCCCACCACACGGGCTCTGGCGCAGCCGATCTATCAGACGGCAACCTTTGGGTTCGATACGGTGGATGAAATGAACAGCTCCTGGGACCGGACCGGTCTGGTCTACTGCCGGGAGGGCAGCCCCACCGTCTACGCCCTTCAGGATAAACTGGCCGCCATTGAGGGCGGGGAGGCTGCCATCTGCGCCAGCTCCGGCATGGGTGCCATCTGCTCCACCCTGCTCACCGTCCTCAAACAGGGCGACCACCTGCTCTGCTCCAAAGAGGTCTTCTCCCACAGCGGTGTGTTTGTGAAAGAGCTGCTGGCGGAGAAGATGGGAATCCAGGTGAGCTACGCGGATTTTTGTAACGTGGAAGATGTGATGCAGAACATCCGCTCTAATACCTCGGTGCTCTTTACCGAAACCCCCTCCAACCCCTCTCTGGGCGTGGTGGACATCCAAGCGGTCTCCCGGGTGGCCAAAGAGAACGACTGCCTGCTCATTGTGGACAGCACCTTTGCTCCGCCGCCCATCCAGCAGCCCCTTTCGCTGGGGGCGGACCTGGTGGTACACAGCCTAACCAAATACATCAACGGCCACGGGGACGCTTTGGGCGGCGCGGTGATCGGGCCCAAGGAGATTGTGGAGAAGATCCATTGGCCGGGCATGCCCAGCTATACCGGCGCCTGCCTGTCCCCCTTCAACGCCTGGTTGATCATGCGGGGGATGATGACCCTGGACATGCGGGTGCGTAAGCACAGCGAGAACGCCCTGGCCATCGCCAAATTCCTGGAGTCCCATCCGCTGGTGGAGCGGGTCAACTATCCCGCCCTGGAGAGCCACCCCCAGCACCGGCTCTGCCTGACCCAGATGCACGGCATGGGCGGCGGGATCGTCTCCTTCTGGCTGCGCAAGGGGATTAACGGCATGGACCTGGAGACGGCGGACAAAAAGCTTTTGGACGCCACCAAGCTGATGACCATTGCAACCTCTTTGGGTGAGGGGTGCACCCTGATCCAGATTGAGCACAACGGCATGATCCGCATCGCTGTGGGCCTGGAGAACCCGGCGGATCTGCTGCGGGATCTGGAGCAGGCACTGGACAGCCTGACGAAATAAGGCGTCCGTCCTGAGAACAAGTTTGAGGAAAGGAAGAGTCTCATGTCAGAGAAAAAGAAACTTGACTGGAAAAAATATCTGATTATCTTTGTCATCGCCAGCGGCACGACCGTTATGTACAACCTGCCCTACCTGAAGTCCACCTTCTACGACCCCATGCGGGAGGCACTGGGCTTGAGCCATCAGGAGCTGGGCAACCTGATCAGTATGTACGGAATCCTGGCCACCATCCTGTATTTCCCCAGCGGCTTTTTGGCCGATAAGTTCTCCGCCAAAAAGTTGCTCTCCTTCTCCCTGATCGCCTCCGGCGTGTTGGGCTTCTATTTCGCCACCTTCCCCTCCTATGCGGCTCTGCTGTTTATCTTCGCCGCCTGGGGCGTCACCACCATCTTCACCTTCTGGGCCGCTTCGGTCAAGGTCATCCGGATGCTGGGCGACAAGGATGAACAGGGCAAGCTGTTCGGTTTTAACGAGGGCCTGTCCGGTATCGCCGGCATTGTGGTTTCCTTCATCGGCCTGTACCTGTTCGAGACCTTCTCCGACGTGACCATCGGCTTTAAATATGTGGTTTGGATGGATTCCGGCCTGTCGATCCTCTGCGGCCTGCTCCTCCTGTTCATCATCAAGGAGAAAAAGGTGGAAGGCGTGGACAAGGTGGGCCTGCGGGAGACCCTGAGCGCGGTCAAGCTGCCCAAGGCCTGGCTGATCGGCGGAATCATCTTCTCCACCTACATGGTTTTCTCCTCTCTGACCTATCTGAACCCCTTCCTGAGCGACGTGCTGCTGGTCTCCTCCGCTGTCACCGGCGCCCTGGCCATCATCCGGACCTATGCCATCAAGCTGGGCGCATCCCCGCTGGCCGGCATCATCGTGGACAAGGTGGGCTCCTCCATCAGCGTTATGAAAGTGGGATTTGTGGGGGTTGCCATCTGTGAGCTGATCTTCCTCCTGCTCCCCCGCCAACAGAGCATGGGCGTGGTCGCGATCCTGATGATGCTGGTACTGAGCATCGTGATCTTCGGTTTCCGGGGCATCTATTTCGCCACCGTGGCGGAATCCAACATCCCGGTAAAGATCTCCGGCGGTGTCATCGGTTTGGCCTCCTTCGTAGGGTTCTGCCCGGATGCCTTCTTCTACACCCTGGTGGGCGGCTGGCTTGACAAGAGCGACGCTGGTTACACCTATCTGTTTGTCCTGTGCCTGGCCTGTTCGATCTTGGGATTCCTCTGCTGCGTGGCCCTTCACAAGATGAATCAGAAGGAGAAATCCACCCAGGCCGCCTAATCGCTGCCACTCCATCTTTTGACGAAAGAAAAAACCGCCGTGCCAGGCAGAATGAAATCCTGTCTGGCACGGCACCCTGCTGTCCGGTCCTTTCATGGGATCGTGCAGGGGAATCTGATTAATTGAATATAGATAGCAGGAGGGTACACCATGCATATCTTAGATATCTTGGGCGTCCTATTGATTTTTGCAGCGCTAGTGTTTGTAGGATATCGGTCCTATAAACAGGTGGAAAATGTCAAAGACTTTACCCTGGCCGGACAGCGGTTGGGACGGATTCAGATCGGGTTTAGCCAGGCGGCTACGGAATTCGGAGGCAGCAGCCTGGTGGGGGCCATGGCGCTCTGTTACACCATCGGTATCGCTGGTGCCTGGTGGGATTGGTCGGCGGTACCGGCCCTGGTGATTTTGGGGCTCTTTTTTGTGGGGCGGATCCGCCTGCCCAATATGGTCACCATCACCGACTTTTTTGAGCGGCGGTATAGCCGCGCGACCCGCACCCTGGCTTCGGTGATGCACATATTGGCAATCACCGCCCAGCTCTGCACCCAGTTCACCGTGGGCGCGGTGGCCCTCAACGGGGTGTTGGGGATCCCCCAGACGGCGGGGATTCTGATCAGCGTGGTGTTTGTGCTGCTCTATACCATGGCGGGCGGGCTCATCGCCGATGTGAACGCCGATGTGGTTCAGTTTGTGGTGATCGTGATCTCCCTGGCGGTTTCCGTCCCGGTATCCCTCTACAATGTGGGAGGTTTCTCGGGGCTGGCAGAGGCGCTGCCCGAAGGGTTCCTGAACTTCGGCAACATTGATGGGGCCACCGTATTTTCCTGGTGCCTGTTCTGTTTCTTCACCTATGCCACCAACCAGCACTATATCCAGCGGGTATTCGCCTCCAAGGACCGGGCCACCGCCCGTTTCTCCTTCCTGTTCACCGGCGGCGCCTATTTCGTCTATGGCCTGGCGGTGGCGATTTTGGGGGTGTGCATCGTGGTGTTGCTGCCCGGGCTGGAGGACCCCAACATGGGCTACTCCCTGCTGATTAAGAACTACATGCCTGCCGGCCTGGCCGGAATCACACTGGGCGGTATCTTCGCGGCCTCCATCTCCACTGCGGATTCCATGCTGTTGGCTGCGTCCACCCTGTTCTTCAACGACATCTATCAGCCCATTATCAAACGGGATCGTCCCACCAGTGAAAAGGAGTCCCTGCACATCATCCGGATCGTCACAGCGGTCATCTGCGTGCTTTCGGTGGGTGTGGCGATGCTGATGGACAACATCATCGACATTATGTATCTGGGCGGCCTGTTCTATTCCACGGCGGTATTTTTCCCGTTGGTGATCGGCCTGTTCTGGAAGCGGGCCACCGCTTCCGGGGCGTTGATCTCCATGGCGGCGGCTGTGGTGGTGGGCCTGGTATCCGAATTCTTCCTGGTGGGGCAGGCCCCTGGCATCCTGGGCGCCATCCCCTCCAATGTGATGGCGGCCTCCACCAGCCTCATCCTCTTTGTGGTGATCTCTATGCTGACACCGCCCCCCAGCCAAGAAAAGTTGGAGTTCCTCTCCGGCTACAAAACGATGAAATGATGTGGAAAACCCCCGGCATCTGCCGGGGGTTTTGTCTGTGGAGAGAGTGGCGGGCGGTTAGCGCAGCTTCACATAGATCAGCTTGCCGGCATTGTCCGGGGCGCGCACGCTCTTGATGTCAAATAGGCCCATCGACTCCAAGAAGGGGGTGAGCTTGGAGAACCCGAAGTTGCGCACGTCAAAGTCTGGATAGCGCTTCACCAGGAGATTGCCGATGGTGCCGATAAACACCCAGCCATCCTCGTCGGAGTTCTCCTGAGAAATGGCCCGCAGGGCCCTTTTGATGGTGCCCAGCCCGATGGCGTCCCCACCCTTGGAGGGTTCCTCCTTCACGGGCTCCTCTTTGGCCTCCGGCTTGGGGGGCTCCTTGGGGGCCTGCTTGGCCCGGACAGTGCGTTCAGAGGGGTCGGATCTGTCTGCTCGGGCGGGCTTGGCGGGAGCCTCACTGGTAGCCAGGATGTCCAAATATTTGAACCGGTTGCAGGCGGAGATGAAGGATTTTGGGGTCTTGCGTTCCCCCATGCCCACCACCAACATCCCCCCCTCCCGCAGGCGGGCGGCCAGGCGGGTAAAGTCGCTGTCGGAGGAGACCAGGCAGAAGCCGTCCACTTGACCGGTGTAGAGGATGTCCATAGCGTCAATGATCATAGCGGAGTCGGAGGTGTTTTTGCCGGCGGTATAGCTGTACTGCTGGATGGGGATGATGGAGTTGTCCAAAAGCACCTTTTTCCAGGAGGACAGCGCGGGGTTGGTCCAGTCCCCATAGATCCGCTTATAGGTGGCGATGCCATCGTTGGAGATCTCGTCCAGGATAATTTTGACGTATTTGTCGGAGATGTTTTCCGCATCGATCAGGACGGCGAATTTATTGTCGTTGGGCATGTTTTCACCTCGCTCAAAAGCTTCAGGGCAAAAGCGGAAGGATGTGTCTATTTTTTTTATTATACCACAGCAGCGGGGGAAAAGCATCCTATTTTTGGAGGGCGGTTGAGGCAAAGCGCAAAAAAGGGGCCAACATGGCCCCTTTTTTGGAACACCTGCAAAGGCAGGTGGAAGCTTCTGCGCTTATTTCAACTCGATCTGGCGGCTCACCGGCTGGGTAGGAACCGCTTTGGGCAGCTCCAGGGTCAGTACGCCATTTTCATAGGAAGCGCTGATCCCGTCGGTCTTGATCCCGGAGACGTCAAAGCTCCTGGCAAAGGCGCCGTAGCGGCGCTCCCGGCGCAGATAGCCGTCGTCCCCCTTCTCCTGCTTGTCCTCCGTATGTTTGGCGGAGATGGTGAGGATATCGCCGTTCAGATCCAGGTGGATCTCCTCCTTTTTAAATCCGGGCAGCTCCGCCTCCAACAGGTATTTATCGCCGGTGTCCCGGATATCGGTGCGGATTTCAGCGGTACCGCCGGTGGACAGATCTCCAAAGAAGGAACGTTCCATTGCGTCAAATAGATTGGAAAGATTGCGGGTTCTGCGGTCAAAGGGCATCAGGTCAAACATATCAAAAACCTCCTAAAAGTGTGTTTTAAAGTGATAGAGGAAGAGGGGAAAAAAGGGCTGGTTGCACCGCCTTCCAGAGCACCTCTTTCTGTTTGATTTTATGATACCCCCAAACTGTGAAGAAATTTGGGAAAAGATGTTGCCAATTTGAAAACTTTTAGCACTCGATATATAAGAGTGCTAAAAGTTTTGACAGGCTCCCCAAATGGGGGGATTTGTGGTACAATAGCAATAAAGAAAGGCGCCAGGGGGCGCAGGGGGAGAAATGGGAATGCTTCAGGTGGCGATTTGTGACGACGACCGGTCGGCGTTGGAGCGGTATGCGGCTCAGTTGGAGCGGCTGGCTGCCCAGGAGCAGCTGGGGATGCGGCTGACCACCTTCCCCAGCGGGGAGGCGTTGTTGTTTGCCCTGGAGGATTTGGACTGGAGGCTGGACGTTCTCTACCTGGATGTGCAGATGCCGGGTTTAAGCGGGATTGAGACCGCCCGGCGGCTGCGCGCCATGGGCTGTGAGGCCCAGATCCTCTTTTTGACCAACAGCCGGGAGGAGGTGTTTGAGAGCTTTGATGTGCGCCCGCTCCAGTACCTATTGAAGGGGGAGTTGAGCATGGAGAAGTTCCGCACCTCCTTTGCCCGGGCGGTACAGCTCTGCGGGCGGCAGCGGGAGACGCTGTTCGTCTGCGAGCGGGGGGCGGAGCGCCGGGCGATTCCCTTTCAGGAGATCAGCTACTTTGAGGTGACCAAACGGATTGTCACCGTCCACTACACCGGCGGCTCGTTTGCCTTCTATTCCAGCATGGGCGAACTGGAAAAGCGGTTGCCGCCAGGGGCGTTTGTGCGTACCCATCGGGCATTTTTTGTAAGCCTGGCCAAAATCCGGCGGCTGGATCAGGAATCTTTGGGGCTCACCAGCGGGGAGAGCCTGCCCTTGGGGCGCACCTATGTGAAGCAGGTGCGGGAACAGCTCTCCCGATACCTGTCCGGAGGGGAGGGGGGCCGGAGCGAATGAACGAATGGATGGCGGCGGCCCTGCTGGCCGTTTGCAGCGGGGGGCTGTTTCTGCAATTTTTCCATATCCTGCGGGAGCTGTTTCCCACCGAACGGATCCGGCGGGTTTGGTATTGGGCGGCAGCGGCGTTGGATATCCTGGCGGGGATCTCCCTGTTTTGGTTCCAACTGCCCCTCTATCTTTGCTATGCCCTGCTGTTCGTGCTGTGTTTGGGGGAGACCGTTTTGCTGGTGCCCGACCGGCCGTTGGCGCGTCTGTTGATGGGGACGTTGGTCCCCTTCCTGCTCATCTGCGTCCACGGGGTGCTGATCCCCATGCTGGCCCTTCTGATGGGCACCAGTATGGATCTGTTTGTGGAAAACCGCGCGGGGCATCTGTGCACAGTGGCGCTGGCCTCCCTGTTTGGAATCCCGCTGCTGTGGTTCCAGCGGAAGATTGTCGACCGGGAGCGGATGCAGCTGCTGCTCCACTGCCGCAGCCAGCGGCGGATGGTCTGTGGCGCAGTGCTGGTGCTCTACTTCTACCTGGTGGTGGAGTGTTGGGTCTATTACTACCCCTTCCCCTCCGCCTGGACCCCCATCTTCCACCTGTTCACCAGCCTGGTGGCGCTGGTTACCTATTTTTTGCTGCTCTGGTATGCGGCGGATGTGAGCGCCTATATTGAACAGGAGCTGAAGACCCGTCAGATTGAAAAACAGCTGCAGCGCCAGGTGCTCCACTACCGCCAGTATACCCAGGCGGTGCATACCCTGCGGGCGTTTAAACACGACTGTAGGGGAATGGTCGCTGCTGCCAGGCGGTTGATCGCCGATGGGAAAACCGCTCAGGCACAGCAATTGTTGAGCCAGATGGGAGAGGCTTTGGAGGCCGCCCCGCGGGAGGTGACCTTTTGCAACCATGTGGTGGTGGACGCCATCCTGCGGGAGTGTGCCGCCCGCTGTGAGGAGGCGGGTGTGGAATTTTCCGCCTCGGTGGGGCTGCCCCAGCGGGTGGGATTCAACGACCTGGAGCTCTGCCGGATTTTTGGGAACCTGGTGGAAAACGCGGTGGAGGCCTGTGAGCAGCAGCCCACGGGCGGCCGCCGCTGGATATCGGTGCACAGCTCGGTGAGCGGGGATTGGGTGACGGTGGAGATCGCCAACACCTATACCGGCCAGGTAAAACTGGCCGGAGGCCTGCCGTTGAGCCAGAAGTTGGGGCGGGGGGAACATGGGCTGGGCCTGCTGTCGGTGCGCACTTTGGTGGAAAGCCGCGGGGGCTTTTTGCGTATCGACCTGGGGCATCCAGGGGCCTTCCAGGTGCGGTTACACTTGAGCGCCTCGGAGATGGATGGATGTGATTCCAACGAGGGGAGCAATTTGGAACAAAAAAACCGCGATTTGGAACAATTCCCTCCAAAAGGCTCCCAAGGTGTGGTACAGTGAGACTGCGGGGAACCGTGGCAATACACTTGAAAACCTCCCCCCTCCATAAGCAGTTGCCTTCCCGCGCCAGCCGGCTGCTCCCTTTCAGCCACAGGGCTGCCCAGGAAGGCAAAGGGAGAAAAAGAGCTGTTTCGTCCGGATAGCGAAACAGCTCTTTTTCTATGCTTTTTTGCCGAAGGAGGGCATCAGCCCCCCTGTCCGGCCTGCTGGGTCTGGCGGATGATGTCCTCCATCACCTCTTTGGTCATTGCCCCGGGAACATAGCCGTAAACATTGCCGTCCCGGTCGATCATGAAGGTGGTGGGGAAGGCGCGGATGCCGTAAGAGGCGAAGATCTCCCCTGTCAGATCCATGACCACGGGGAAGGTATAGCTGTTTTCCGTGAGGAAATCAGTAACCTCCTGTTGGGTGACGTCCTGGTTGTGGGGATGTTCGTCCGTTTTGGGGTTGGCCACCCCCAAAATGGCCACCTCCCCCTCATTGAGACCATATTCCTGGTAAAGCTCCTCAATGTGGGGCATCTCCTGCTGGCAGGGAGGGCACCAGGTGGCCCAAAAGTTCAAAAATACCACCTTGCCCTGGTAGTCGGAGAGGGTGTGGGTGTTGCCATACTGGTCGGTGAGGGTAAAATCTGGAGCGGGCACAGCCTGTTGGCCGTCCTCCTCCGGTTGGGAGGAAGAGGAGCTGGGGGCCGGGGCCTGGGAGGTCGTCCCCGCCGGATCGGACTGTTGGGACTGGGAGGCAGAGGGCTCCGACTGGGGCAGGGAGGCAGAGCTCAGGTAGCTGGAGATGCCGTTCATCCAGCCGGTGAAGGTCATGATCCCGATGAGAATCAGCAGCACGCCCCCCGCTTTGACGGTATAGCGCATCCACTTCTGATTGCGTTTGAGAAAGGAGAGCGCCTGGCTGGTGAACAGGCCCAGCACCAAAAATGGCAGCAGGAATCCTGCGGCATAGACCAGCACCAATAGGTAGCCGATGGCGGAGGTCTTGGCCCCGGAGGCAAGGATCAACACTGAGGAGAGGGCGGGACCCACACAGGGGGTCCAGGCAAACGAGAAGGTAAAGCCGGTCACTAAGGCAAGGAAGGGATTCATGGGTTTCCCGGTGGGGTTGAGATGGAGCTTGTGTTCCCGCTGCAAAAATTTCAGGTCGAACACCCCCAATTGAAACAACCCCAAAAGAACGATCAGGATCCCTCCGATCCGGGTAACCAGAGTCTGGTGGGCACCCAGGAAACTGCCGAGGGCGGTGAAGGAGAGCCCCAAGAGGAAAAAGGCGCAGGAGACTCCCAAAATGAAACAGAGGGTGTGCAACAGGGTGCGTCTCCGGTTATAGGCCATGGTGCCGTCCTCATTTTGGCGGGCGCTGCCAGCCAGGAGGCTCATGTATACAGGGAGCAGGGGGATGACGCAGGGGGAGAAGAAGGAGAGCAGGCCCTCCAAAAAAACCAGAAGAAAACTGATGTGTCCGCCAGCGACCAAATTTTGCATAAGATCCTCCCGTGTGAAAACAGTTTTCTCCACTCTAACAGAAAGCGGCCGGGAATACAAGGGAGGAAAGGAAAAATTCCAGAAGTTTCTCCAGGCCTTTTCCCCCTGTCCCGAATATGTTATAATGACAAAAATGGGAGCAGCAGATGAGGGGGAGGCCCTCTCTGGCATGGGGGAGGATCTGGATCATGTGGTACGGACAGATGAATGGACCGGATGGGCAGTTTGATAGGGCGCAGCAGGCAGCGCGCCGGGGGCTGCAGGCACGGGGGGATCTGCTCTCCCTGGCGCTGCTGATGAACCTGGCACTGCTCTACCTCTGCCAGACGGTGGTGGCCTGGGCGGTGGTGTGGTGGATCCGCCGGATGGGGCTCTCCACTGGGGCGGTGGAGGTGATCAATGAGCTCTATACGATGGTGGTCTATGGGGCGGCGTTTTTGCCCCCCTATCTCCTCTATGCCCGGGTCTGCAGGCTGCCCTTCCGGTCGCTGCCCTCCGCCCGGCCCTATCCGCCGGTATTGGCCGCCGGTGCCGGTGTCACACTGGGAATGTCCGCCTCCAGCTTTCTGCTGGGATTGGGACTGAACCTGTTTTTTGCCCTGTTTGGCCTCTATCCAATGGATATTCCCCTCACCCTGCCGGGCAACCCGCTGGCGGCGGTGCTGTTTGTGGTCAACATCGCCCTGCTGCCCGCTGTGGTGGAGGAGTTGATCTTTCGGGGAATTGTGCTCCAGTCCCTGCGCCCTTGGGGGGATGGGTTCGCGGTGGCGGTATCGGCGGTGCTGTTTGCCCTGCTCCACCGGAACACCGCCCAATTCCCCAATGCCCTGTTGATGGGGGTGGCGCTGGGGTATTTTGTGGTGAAAACCAACTCCCTTTGGACCGGTATGCTCATCCATTTGGCGAACAATGCCTTCATATTGCTTCTGGCGGTGGCCTCTCAGGAAATGGGATATCTGGGGCAATTGGCGATTCAAGGATTCCAGATGGCTCTCTATGGGTTGGCCGGAATCCTGGGTGTGTGGTACTTGTGGCATAGGAGGCTGGATCTGCGTCTGCCTGCCTCCCGGTGCCCTCTGCCCCAACGGGAGTGCCTTTCCGTCTATGCCACCCGTCCGCTCACGCTGGTATTGCTGGCAGTGTTCTGCGGTGTATTCTTTTTGAATTTTTCCCGGTGAGGTGTGCCATGGGGGATCGGGCGTATATGGAACGGGCATTGGAACTGGCTGCTCAAGCCGCTCAGGAGGGGGAAGTCCCTGTGGGGGCGGTGGTGGTCTGGGAGGACGGTCGGATTGTAGGGGAGGGGCGTAACCGCCGGGAGCGGGGAAAAACGGCCCTGGCTCATGCGGAACTGGAGGCCATTGCCCAGGCCTGCCAGACGTTGGGAGGGTGGCGGCTGCACAAGGCCACCCTCTATGTGACGTTGGAACCCTGCCCCATGTGCGCCGGGGCGATTGTCAACGCCCGGATCCAACGGGTAGTGTTTGGCGCACGGGATCCAAAAGCAGGGTGCTTCGGTTCGATATGTGACTTTTCGGAGTTGCCCTTTAACCACCATCCTCAGGTGGAGAAAGGGTTGTTGGAGGAGGAGTGTGCCGGGCAGCTGCGGGAATTTTTCCGGACGCTGCGCGACGCCCGGAAAAAGTAGAGGTTTTCACCCGCCTTTTTCAAAAGTTTTCGTCCACCTTTTTCAAAAGGTGGCAGGTTCCAAGGGCGGCGCCCTTGGCCGCCATCCGCAGATGGCGGAACACTCCATGCTTTAGGCGCATTTGGGGGGTCTGGGGGGATTTTGCAAGAGAAAATCCCCCCAGGACCTCCCTTTTTTGTACCCTCTTTGCGGCTGTGGGCCTCCCCGTGGGGGAGGTGGCGCGAAGCGCCGGTGGGGGCCCTACCTTTTAAATTTCCCGGCTGCCACCGGGAGGGGTTTGCCGGGTCTCGCCCCGGCGGGCGACCCCCTTTCTTGCGCGGCCAAGAAAGGGGGGAAAG
>CAJFPF010000024.1 GCA_904398655.1 uncultured Anaerotruncus sp.
GCCCAGACAAGGCGGCATCACATCATAGCCGGCGATTGGTATCGTGTCGTTTTCCGAGGGCTGCCAGCCCGGTCATGATCGACGTTGTATCTCCGTTCTTTTTCAAACTGAACATCCATATAAGTCTCAAACCCTATGATGGGAATGTACTTGGCGTTGGAGAGAAGTTTATCAATGGCTGCTCTGGTCCATCTTTCGTTTCCTGTAGGGGATGGAACCCCTCTTTCAAAAAGTAGGTCGACAACTTTGCCAAGGCTTGCCCCAGCAAGATAGTAATCAAAGATCATCCGCACGACTGCCGCTTTGGATTCATCCAGAGCAAACTGCCCATTTTCCATAATATAGCCATATGGGATTCTCATGGCAACAACCTCCTATCAAAGCAAAAGATGCGCATGTTTAGGGTTCTTTCCCGAAACACACGCATCCTTAGGTTAGATTTCATTTTGTAGACCCGAATCATGTCCGTCTTCATGAGTTTTATTGTGATAACACCTAATTTCCAGCGCCTCACATTGGATATAATGTCAATCAAAAGCAAATGTCACGTATAACTAGCGTTATACGTGACTTTTGTCTACTTTGGTGCGGAAGATGGGACTTGAACCCACACACCGAAGTACTGGCTCCTAAGACCAGCGCGTCTGCCATTCCGCCACTTCCGCAGATATGAGCGGCCGAAGCCGCTGTTTTGCCTTCTATTTTGACACGGGGAAGGCCGCCCGAGGGGGAGGGAATTCCCCTTGCTCCCCATCTATCAAAACAGGGAAAACCCCGTTTTGACCACCTTGCACGGCAGAGTGCCGTCCCGATCCCATAGTGAGATCGCGCACCTAAAGGCTGTCTCCCGCCATCCTGTCAATTTTTGGAGGGAACCTTTCTGGCCTATCTATCATAACACATTAAATGCTATTCGTCAATCGAAGAAACATCTTTCCTCTGGAGGTTGCCATCGGCAAACAAAATCTGTTAAACTAAAGAAAATCATCCAAAGGAGGCGTTGTCATGTTCCGAGAGATGCGGCGGGCTTCCCAAGCCCTTTCCCCAGAGGTATGCGAGGCGGTCCTAATGCGGGGAACCTCAGGCGTCCTGGCGGTTTTGGGGGAGGAGGGCTACCCCTACGCGGTCCCCTTGAGCTATGTCTACCAATCAGGGAAGCTCTATTTCCACTGCGCCAAAGAGGGTAACAAACTCGACGCCATTCGCCAAAACCCCAAGGTGTCCTTCTGCGTCATCGACCAGGACCAGGTATATCCGGAGGACTACACCACCCTCTTCCGCAGCGTCATCCTCTTTGGGCGGGCGCGGATTTTGGAGGAGGAAGCGGAGAAGCGGAAGGCCATCACACTATTGACGGAAAAGTATGTCCCCCTGGACACCCCGGAAAACCGGGCGTTTCGGATCAACCGGTCGTTCGCTCCCCTGTGCATGGTGGAGGTTACAGTGGATCATATGACCGGCAAGGAAGCCAAGGAACTGGCGCAGCAGCGTCAAGCCCAAGGCTGAACCGCATTCCCCATCGTTTTATAGGAAAACCCGTCCCTAAAAAGGCAGGGACGGGTTTTTCGCAATCGGTTCAGCCCAGATGCAGCTCCCCCGCCTCCAGCAGGGACTGAGCGGCCAACAACACTCCTGCCTTGCCGCTGGGCCAGGTGATCCCCCCCTGGAGCCAGGCGGCATAGGGTTCTCGCATGGGGCCGTCGGCGGAGAGCTCGATGGAGGCCCCCATGGTGAACGCCCCGGCGGCCATAATCACCTGGCTGTCGTAGCCTGGCATATCCCATGGCTCAGGGGTCACAAAGGCATCCACCGGCGCCCCCTTTTGCACCCCCTGGCAGAAGGCACACAGCCCCTGGGGGGTCCCCAGCTTCACCGCCTGGATGATATCGGTGCGGTGGGCGTCCGCCGCCGGATAGACCTCATAGCCCAACCGGGAGAAGAGGGCCGCGGCGAATACCGCCGTCTTTAGGGCGCAGGCGGTGACGGTGGGGGCATGGAACAGGCCCAAAAACAGGTTCCGGCTCTCCCCCAGGGTGCAGCCCACCTCCTTGCCCACGCCCGGGGCGGTGAGCCGGCAGGCACACAGCTCCACCAGATCTGCCCGGCCGGCGATATAGCCGCCTGTGCGGGCGATACCGCCGCCCGGGTTCTTGATCAACGAGCCAATGACCAGGTCGGCCCCCACCTGGGTAGGCTCCTGTTCCTCCACAAACTCCCCATAACAGTTGTCCACAATTACAATTGCCTGGGGATTGGCCTGTTTCACCAGGGCGGCAATCCGCCCGATCTGCTCCACCGAAAGGGATTCCCGCAGGGAATAGCCCCGGGAGCGCTGGAGGTAGGCCACCTTGGCCCCCGCCACCGCCTGGGGAATGCCCTGGTAGTCGGGGGTACCGTCGGGCAGCAGGTCCAGCTGCTCATATTGGATGCCGAACTCCTTGAGGGAGCCGTGCCCCCCCTCCACAATACCGATCACCGGCTGAAGGGTGTCGTAGGGCAGGCCGGTGAGGCAGACCATTCGGTCCCCCGGCCGCAGAACCCCAAACAGGGCGGTGGTGATGGCATGGGTGCCGGACACAAAGTTGTGGCGGATGAGGGCATCCTCAGCGCCCATCACCTGGGCCAACACCCCATCCAGCACCTCCCGGCCCCGGTCCCCATAGCCATAGCCGGTGGTGCCTGCAAAGTGGCTCTCGCTCACCCGGTTGTCGATGAACGCCCGTAACATCTTGCAGGCGTTGTACTCCGCCACCCGGTCGATCCGGTCAAACTGCTCCCGGCAGCCAGCCAGGGCCTCCTCCCCCAGACGCACCAGGGCGGGATCGATGGAAAAAAACGACTCTACCATTCCTCTTGCTGCTTCCTTTCTCTCTTCTCTGTCAATGGGGGAACCACAGCCGTCCCCAGCGGCCCTCTGGGGCAAACCCCAGCGGTTGATAAAAATCCAGCAGGGGGTCATCGGCAGTGAACAGCCAGGGCTCCAGCCCCTGGCCGGCCGCCTCCAACAGGGCATGGCGCACCATTTGGCCCCCATATCCCCTGCCCCGGTGGGCGGGATGGGTGGCCATTGCCCCCAAAATACACCGGGAGGCTCCCTTAAATAAAATACAAATTGTAGAAATAACTTCTGAATTTTTATTTTGTATATAAAAATCCGCGTATCCGTGGCGGTGGCGATAGGAGGCGTCCACCAGCCAAGCGTCCGCCTCCTCCCCCCGGGGGAACCCAGGGGTGGCCAGGGCGTGCAGCTGCCGCACCGGGTCCAGCTGTTGGGCCCGGCAGGGCTGGGACTCCCCCGTTCGCTCACACAGCTGGGAGAGGGGTAAACGCCCCGCCCGCAGGATCCAGGAGCTCTCCAAACGGCCCCCCACTGTCTCCGCCAGCCGTTGGACCAGGGGCTGGGGTCCCTCCAAACAGCGGCCCCCCGCCAGGGACACAAATTCCGCCAGCTCCTCCAACGGTGCGTCCGGCTGGGCAGCCACACAGAATGCCCCCTCCAGACGGGAAACCGCCCCCACCGGGCGGTCCTCCGCCATCAGCAGCCAAACCTCCAATGGCCCGTCCCACAGCCCATAGATCCGGGCCTGGGCATACAGCTTGGTGCCAAAAATCCCCCAGCCCTCCACCTGTTCCCAAAACAGGGAGGACAGGCGGGGCCCCACCAGGCGGATCACAGCCGGGCGTCCAGCGCCCGCAGCAGCCGGGCGGTCTCCTCCACATCCCCCCTGTGAACCACACAGCTGGGGGTGTGCAGATAGCGGCAGGGCACCGACACCGCCAGTACCTGAACCCCTGGACCGGCCAGTTGGACCGAACGGGCCTCGTTGCCTCCATAGATCCCCTGCTTGGGCTGCCAGCGGATGCCCTCCTCCTGGGCAGCCTGTTGGGCCAACTGGTAGAGCTCCCAATGGTAGACGGTGCCCCGGTCCATAAATGAGAGCACCGGCCCTTCTCCCAGGCGGCAGACCTGTTTTTCCGGCGGGGAGCCGGGGATATCGCAGGCGGTGGTGGTCTCCAAAACCACCGCCACCTCCGGCAAAACCTGAGCAGCCGCAGTGCGGCCGCCGGTGGTCCCGGTCTCCTCCTGGACGGTAAACGCTCCCCAGGTGTCGTACGCCAGGTCGGAACAGAGCAGATCCGCCAACAGGGCGCACCCCACCCGGTCATCCAACGCCCGGCCCCGCAGGTAGTTCTCCCCCAGGTCGGTGTACCGGGAGGCAAACACTGCCCGGTCCCCCGGATGGACCAGGGCGAGGGCCTCCTGACGGCTGGCGGCACCAATGTCGATGAACAGCTCGTCCCACTTGGGGGAGGCATCCCGCTCCTTAGGGGATTTGATGTGGATGGGCTTGCCGCCGATGACGCCGGGCACCCGCCCGATCTGCACCGCCTTGCCCACCAGCACCCGCCGGTCGATCCCTCCCACCGGCGAGAACCGCAGCAGGCCGTCCTCCTCCACATAGGTGATGATCAGGCCCACCTCGTCCATATGGGCGGAGAACATCCGCCGCCGCGCGGGGGTTTTCCGCCCCTTCTTGAAGGCGATCAGGTTGCCCAAGGGGTCCACCCGGCAGTCGCAGACGGGGGAGAGCTGTTCCAGCAGCGCCTCCCGCACCGCCTCCTCCCGGCCGGAGACCCCCGGCAATCCGCAGAGCTGTTCCAAAAGCGCCCAATTCATGCCTGCTCACCTCCAAATTGATCGGTCACCCAAGCGGCCACCAGCTGGGCTGTCTGTTCCACGTCCGAAAGCCGCACCAGCTCCACCGGGGAGTGCATATACCGCAAGGGGATGGACACGGTGCAGCAGCGCACCCCCGCCCCGGAGATGGCAATGCCATCCGCGTCGGTGCCGGTATCCCCATTCATCACCTCAATCTGGTAGGGGATGTCGTGGGATTTCGCCGACTGCTCCAGTTGGGCGGAGATCCCCTCATCCAAAATGGGGGCGATCCCAATCATCGGGCCCTTGCCCAATAGGCCGCATTTAGGCCGGGGGGTGTCCGGGGTCTGGGCAAAGGAGACGTCCACCACCAGGGCATGGGTGGGTGCCAACAGGTTGGCGGCGGTGGCAGCCCCCTGGCCGCCGGTCTCCTCCAAACTGCTCAGAGCCACCGAGAGCCCGCACCTCAGACGGCGCCCAGCCAGCTGGCGGGCCGCCAGGATCACAGCGGCACAGCCCGCCCGGTCGTCCAGGCTGCCGGCGGAAAACCCATCCCCCGCCATCCGGTTGGGGAAGCTGCAAAAACTGATCCGGTCCCCAGGTTGGATCCGGGCTTTGGCCTGCTCCCCATCCAATCCCACATCGATGGCCAGCTGGTCCAATTTGGGCAGCTGGCTGTCATCCGTCTCCAGGTGGGGCGGAAGAGTGCAGACCACTCCAGGCAGCGCCCCTGTCCGGGTGTGAACCCGCACCTGGGCGGCCAGCAGAGTGGAGCGGTCCACGCCACCGCAGTTTCCCATCCGCAAAAAACCATTCTCATCGATATAGCTCACCACCAGGCCGATCGAGTCCATATGGGCGTTGAGCATCACATGGGGCTGTCCCGGTTCGGCCGGGCACACCCGGCAGACCAGCGACCCCAACGGGGTCTGTTCACAGGGGCCGCACCCCTCCAGCAGCGCCCGGGCGGTCTCCCACACCGGGTCCTCCCGGCCGGAAACCCCAGTTGCGCCGCATAAATCACGCAGCATCTGTTCCAAATCCATCTATTTTGCGCATCCTTTCTGTTGGTTGCAAGTGGTGGCAGGCGGGCGGGGACGGAGAGGCCGGGGCCGCGCAGTGGGATGGCCAGGGAACGGCCGTTCCCTGGCCATCCCACCATCCGGGCGCTTGGCGCCCGGGGCTTTTTTAGGGGTTGGCCGGGCCTGGCCAACCCCTAAAAAAGCAGCGCGGCCCCTCCCCCCATCTCCCTCAAACCTTACAGGGCTCGAACCAGTTCCTTAAAATGCCTTCCCCGGGCCTCAAAGTTGGGGTAACTGTCAAAGCTGGCGCAGGCGGGGGAGAGGGAGACAATATCCCCCTCCTGGGCGTTTTGGGCCGCCAGGCGCACCGCCTCCGACAGATCTGCCGCCCGCAGGATGGGCAGCTGGGCGGGGTCATAGTCCGGATGGGCGGTGACCGCTGCCTGAATCTTATCCGCTGTCGCGCCGGTGAGAATCAAAAGTTTTACCTTTTCCAGCAGTTTGGGGACCAACGGCCCAAAGGGGATCTTTTTGTCATATCCTCCGGCAATGAGGATCAATTTTTGGGAGAAGCTGTCCAGCCCGGCGATGGTCCGGGTGGGGGTGGTGGCAATCGAGTCGTTGTACCATTTGACCCCATCCAGCTCCCGCACCAGCTCGATCCGGTGCTCCACCCCGGCAAACTCCACCGCCACATTGTAGATGGCGTCCACATCCACATCCTCCCAGACGGCGCAGATGGCCGCCAGGTAGTTTTCCACATTGTGCATCCCCGGCAACCGGATCTCCTCCCGGTGGAGGAGTTTTTCCGCCCGGCCGTTCTGGGCCATGTAGAGGGCCCCATCCTCCCCCAGATAGGCGCCGTTCTCCACCGGATGGCGGACAGAAAACTCCATCAGCCGCCCCCGGACCCGCCCGGTGAGGGAGGCGCAGATCTCATTGTCCACCCCTAAAACGGTACGGGAGAAGGCGTTCTGATGGTCCATGATGTTCAGTTTTGCCTGGACATACTCCTCCATATCCTTGTGCACGTCCAGATGGTTGGGGGTGATGTTGGTGATCACCGCCACATCCGGACTGCGGCGCATGGAGAGCAATTGGAAGCTGGACAGTTCCACCACCGCCACATCCCGGTCCCGGATATCCCGGATCTGGGACATGAGCGGGCGGCCGATGTTTCCGCCCAGATGGACCCGACGGCCCGCCTCTTTGAGCATTTCGGAGATCAAGGTGGTGGTGGTGGTTTTGCCGTCGCTGCCGGTGACCCCGATGATTTTGCAGGGGCACAGGTCAAAGAACAGTTCCGCCTCGCTGGTGACCACCATCCCCCGGTGGCGCAGCTCCTCCAAAACAGGGTGGTGGAATGGCATCCCTGGGGTGCGCAGCACCAGATCCGCAGAGATCCCCTCCAAATAGTGGGGTCCCAGCTCCAGCTGGATCCCCTGGGCTTCAAAGTTCTCACAGAGGGCCTCCCCCACCTGTTCCCGGGTACGCCGGTCGTGGGCGGTGACCTTGGCCCCATACTCCTGGAGCAGGCTGATCAGATCGGTGTTGCTCACCCCGATCCCGATGACGCTCACCCGTTTATTTTTGATCCACTGGAAAAAACGATGAACCCTGCTGTCCATACAAACCTCCCCCTGCCGCCTGTGGGCGGCTTTCTTCGCCCCTTTTGGGGCGTCCAGCATCTATTATAGGCCCTGCCAATCCAACCGGCAAGCCCAAACCGTCGGAAAATCCCGAGATTCCCTCAAAAAAGCCGCCCCATCCGCTGGATGGGGCGGCTTTGGGTTCAAAAGGTGGGGAAAAAGAAGTCCTTGACCTCCACCGGCTGGCCCCTCCGCAGGTAGACCCTCGGCACCCGGCGGGTCACCAGGCAGGCGGTCTCATAGGGGATGCTGCCGTCCAGGGCGGCCAGCTGGGCCAGGGTGATCTCCGCCTGCCCATCCCGGCCGGCCAGGGTCACCACATCCCCGGGGGCCACCCCGGGGATGTGGGTGACATCCACCATCATCTGGTCCATGCACACCGAACCCAGTACCGGCGCCGGGCGGCCATGGATCAACACATGGGCCTTCCCCGACCAGGCCCGGCGGTAGCCGTCCGCGTATCCCACCGCCACCGAGGCCACCATTCGAGGCTCCTGCGCGGTGTAGTGGCGGCCGTAGCTCACCGAGACACCGGGGCCGATCTCCTTGACCCGGGTGACCACCGAACGCAGGCTCATAGCCGGCCGAAGCGGGGCCAAGCCCTGGCAGTCGTCGGAGGGGGCGATGCCGTAGAGCACGATCCCCAGCCGCGCCATCTCCATCCCCCACTGAGGGTGGCAGAGGGCTCCGGCGCTGTTGCAGCAGTGGCGCAGAGGGAAGCGGATCCCCGCCTCCTCCACCAGGCGGATGGTCTCGCACAGGCAATCATACTGGGCCTGGGTGTAATCCTTGGAGTCCTGGGCCCCCTCATCCGCCACCGCAAAGTGGGTGAAGACCCCCTCCGCCTTCAGCCCGGGCAGGCGGCAGGCGGCCACCATCTCCTGGGCGGCCTGGGCCTCATGCCCCTTCTGGGCAAAAAATCCGATCCTGCTCATGCCGGTATCCACCGCCATATGGCAGTCCACCTCCACCCCCGCGGCCACCGCCCCTTGGGAGAGCTCCCTGGCATAGTCCAGGCCCACCACCGCTTGGGCAAGCCTTTGGGAGGCCAGCTGCCCCGCCAGCTCCGGCGGGGTATACCCCAAAATCAGGATGGGGCGGGCGATCCCCTGCCGGCGCAGGGAGATCCCCTCGTTGATATTGGAGACCGCGAACCAATCGGCCCCCGCCTGTTCCAGGGCCAGAGCCACCGGCCCGTCCCCGTGGCCATAGGCGTCCGCCTTCACCACCGCCATCGTCCGGCATCCGGGTGCCAGCCGCCCCCGGAGCAGGGCAAAATTTTCGGTGATGGCGTCCAGGTCGATCTCCGCCCAGGTACGGCGCAGATAGTCCACCATAAAAAGACTTCCTTTCCGCTAAAAAATCACTTTGGCGCCTGCGCTTAAAAACCGGCGGCCCGGCTTTCCCCCTCCGCGCCCCTAATCCCTCCTGTCCTTGGCCATCAGCGTCGCCACGGCAAAGGTGTTCACCAGCACCGACAGCAGCAGTGTCACCGGGGCCATGAAAGAGGTGGTTTTGAATAATAGGTAGAGGGCGGCCAACAATAGCACTAGGCCCACCGCCAAAACCAGAAGTCCAAATTTTTTTCGAGTCATAAGCGCTTGCCTTTCCAGGTTTTTGAGACTGACCCTACTATACACCATTCCCATTTTATTTACAACCGCGTCAAAAAATTTAACAAATGGGCGGCGGTTTCGCCCGCCCGGGAGGAGTCCTTTCCATGCAGCAATCCCGTACAGATCTGGCGGTGGAAGCCGCCGCGGCCTTCGGTCCCAATCCCCCCTCCGGCATCCAGGTGGAACGAATGGAGGAGGAGGGGGTGGAGGTCACCCGCGTCACCGTCCACACCCCCCAGGCCGCCCGGCGGTTGGGCCGGGCGCCGGGACACTATGTGACGGTGGAGCTCCCCGCCATCTCTCAGCCGGTGGATCCCGCAGGGACGGCTACCCGGCTGGTGGCCCGGGAGCTGACCGGCCTGCTCCCCCGCCGGGGGATGGTGCTGGTGGCCGGGCTGGGCAACCAACAGATCACCCCCGACGCCCTGGGCCCCCTCACCTGCCGGCAGATCCTGGTGACCCGCCACATCCCCGCCCAGCTGGCCTGCCAGACCGGCCTCACCGGACTGCGTCCGGTGGCTGCCCTGGCCCCCGGCGTGTTGGGCCAGACGGGGATGGAGGCCTGGGAGGTTCTGCAATGGGTGATCCGGGAGCTGCGGCCGGCGGCGGTGGTGGCGGTGGATGCCCTGGCCGCCCAATCCCTGGACCGGCTGGGCACCACCGTCCAGCTGTGCGACAGCGGCATCTCCCCCGGTTCCGGGGTGCTCAACGCCCGGCGGGAGCTCTCCCAACAGACGCTGGGGATCCCGGTGGTGGCGGTGGGGATCCCCACCGTAGTGGACGGGGCCACCCTGGCCCGGGAGCTCTCCGGCCGGGACTGCCGGGAGGGCAGCCCCGCCTGCACCATGATGGTCACCCCTCGGGAGATCGACGCCATCGTCACCCGGGGGGCCAAATGCCTCTCGCTGGCCATCAACCAGGCGCTTCAGCCCCGCCTCTCCCCCGAGGAACTCCAATTTTTGGTGAGTTGACCCGCCGCATACTTTCCCCCGCCTGCGCATATGCTTCAAAAGAACAGGCGGCGGGCGGGTGTCCCCCACCCGCCGCTGGACAGGCCGGATGTCCGGCCTTGGGAAGGGGGCCACCGTACTGAAACACCACCGGAATCCCCGCCTGCGGCGGCGCAGGCGGGCCACCCTACTGGCCGCGGTGGCGGCCGTGCCTCTGGCGGTGCTGGCCGCCCAGTCGGCCTCTTTGGACCTGGGGACGCTCACCGAGGGGGCGGCCCTGCTCTCCGCCATGGTGAGCATGCCTGAGGGCTCCCTGTCCCTTTTGGAACAGCGGTTCTCCGACCAGCTGGACCGGGACTACTACGGCCCGCAGCAGGAGGACGCCGCTGAACCCTATGTGCGGCCCTGGACCAACCCGGAGAACCAGTCCTCCCCCGTCCCCAACGCCGCCAGCCGCAAGGAGGACCTCCCCCAGCCGGCCAGCGGGGAGCGTCCGCCCATCCAGGCCCCCTCCCCCGCCGCTGACACCGACCACCCGGTGGAGGAGGCCTACCGGGGGGAGATCCTCCAGGAGAACATGGCCGGCACCGCCGCTGACCTGATCTCCTACGGCTATGGCAAGTTGCGCAACTACACCCAGGTGCCCGGCAGCCAGGTACTGGAGATCATGGAGGAGGGGATGAACATCCACCTGGAGGATACCACCGAGCCCCAGGTGCTCATCTTCCACACCCACGCCACCGAGAGCTTCGAGCCCTATGACAGCCCCGACTATGACCTGCGCAGCAGCTGGCGTTCCATCGAAAGCGACGAGAACATGATCGCGGTGGGCGACGCCCTGGCCAAGGAGCTCGCCGACGCGGGCATCGGGGTGATCCACGACACCACCCTCCACGACTATCCCTCCTACAACGGCTCCTATGAGCGCAGCGCTGAGACGATCAAGGGCTATTTGGAGCAGTATCCCACCATCAAAGTGGCCCTGGACGTCCACCGGGACGCCATCCAGCGGGAGGAGGATTTGATCGTCAAGCCGGTGACAGAGATCGACGGCAAAAAGGCCGCCCAGTTGATGATTATCACCGGCAGCGACGACGGCACCATGAACATCCCCCACTGGCAGGAGAATCTGCGGTTTGCCGCCCAGGTGCAAAACGCCATCGAGACCGACTGGCCCCACCTGACCCGGCCGATCTTCTTCTGCTACCGGAAATACAACATGGACCTGACCACCGGCTCCCTGCTGCTGGAGGTAGGCTCCCAGGCCAACACCCTGGAGGAGGCGGTCTACACCGCCCAGCTGGTGGGCCGTTCCCTGGCCCGGCTGCTGAACGAAAACCGCCAACCGGCCCAGGACACCCTGGAGGAGGCCCCCAGCGGTCCGGAGGAGTCCTCCCAGCCCTCCAGCCTGCCGGAGGAGGTCTCCTCCGGTGCGCAATCCATGGAGGAGTCCTCTTCCGCCACTCCCTCCAGCAGCTCCCAGGCGGCAAACAGCAGCCAAGAGGCGTCCTCCGAGGGGGACCCCTCCTCTTCCAGTGCCCCCGGGCGTTCAGAGCCCAGTACAGAATAGCCAAAATGTAAAAATAAAGGAAGTTTCTACAAAATGTTAAATTTTAACCGGCGCCTATTCTGGGGCGCCCTGCTGCTCACCCTACTGAGTTTCGCCTGGCTCACCGCCTTTTTGGTGGTGGACAACACCAGCTCCCAGTTTCAAAATGCCGCCGCCCCCGCCCTCGCGGTGGAGCGCAGCCAGGAGGGGGAGTGGGAGCTCTCCCTGTTGGGGGAGCGCTATCCCCTCTCCCGGGACCCCTACGACCAGTTGGAGGCGGTGCGGCAAAAATACCCCCTCCTGCTCACCCCAGGGCCGTTGCTGGCGCTGGAACAGCTGAGGGCCTGGGTTCGGGTGGGGGCGGAGCAGCTATACAATTTGTATCTATCCAGCTAAATACTCCCATTTGGATTTTCTTCCCGGCAAGGAGGGCAGAGGGACACACATCCCCCTGCCCTCCTTGCATTGCCGCCTTCGGATGTGCTATAATAGCCTGCAAGAGATTGGAAAATCCGGCGGCGGTCGCCGCCGCAACATTCCTGGAGAACGGAGCCGAGCCATGGCGGATAAGAGAAGCAACATTCGGAATTTTTGTATCATCGCCCACATCGACCATGGGAAAAGCACCCTGGCCGACCGCATCCTGGAGCTCACCGATACGGTGGCCAAGCGGGACATGGAGGACCAGATTCTGGACAACATGGAGTTGGAGCGGGAGCGGGGCATCACCATCAAAGCCCGGGCGGTCACCCTTCAATACCACGCGGACGACGGGCAGACCTACCAGTTCAACCTCATCGACACCCCCGGGCATGTGGACTTCAACTATGAGGTCTCCCGCTCCCTGGCCGCCTGCGAGGGGGCGGTGCTGGTGGTGGACGCCTCCCAGGGGATCGAGGCCCAGACGCTGGCCAACACCTACCTGGCCATCGAGCACAACCTGGAGGTGACCCCGGTCATCAATAAAATCGACCTGCCCGCCGCCGATCCCGACCGGGTGGCCCACGAGGTGGAGGACATCATCGGCCTGCCCTGTATGGACGCCCCCCGCATCTCCGCCAAGACCGGCCAGAACGTGCGGGAGGTATTGGAGCGGGTGGTCTCCGACATCCCCGCCCCCAGAGGGGACGACGACGCCCCCCTGCGGGCGCTGATCTTCGACAGCATCTACGACAGCTACCGGGGGGTCATCGCCTATGTGCGGCTGATGGACGGCACCATCCGGCCGGGCATGACCATCCGTATGATGGCCACCGGGGCGGAGTTCACGGTGGTGGAGTGCGGGGTCATGGGGGCCACCAGCCTGGTCCCCCAGCCGGAGCTGTTCGCCGGCCAGGTGGGGTATGTGACTGCCTCCATCAAGACGGTGCGGGATACCGCTGTGGGCGACACCATCACCGACGCGGCCAACCCCGCCCCCGAACCCCTGCCCGGCTACCGGAAGGTGCTGCCCATGGTGTTCTCCGGCATCTACCCCCAGGACGGGGCCAAATACCCGGACATGCGGGACGCCCTGGAAAAGCTGCAGCTCAACGACGCCTCCCTCTCCTTTGAGCCGGAGACCTCCGCCGCCCTGGGGTTCGGGTTCCGGTGCGGCTTCTTGGGGCTTTTGCACATGGAGATCATCCAGGAGCGGCTGGAGCGGGAGTTCAATCTGGACATCATCACCACCCTGCCCAGCGTGGTCTATAAGGTCCTGCTCCGGGACGGCACCGAACAGATGATCGACAACCCCGCCAGCTACCCCGACCCGGCGGTGATCGCCGGGATGGAGGAGCCGTTTGTGAAGGCCAACATCTTCACCC
>CAJFPF010000025.1 GCA_904398655.1 uncultured Anaerotruncus sp.
CTACATCCAGGAGCTCTGCCCCGACGGCAACGGCAAGTGCGAGGTACAGCGGTATAAGGGCCTGGGCGAGATGGACCCGGAGCAGCTCTGGGAGACCACCATGAACCCCCAGAACCGCACCATGCTGCGGGTGCAGATGGAGGACGCGGTGAAGGCGGACGAGATCTTCACCATCCTCATGGGGGACAAGGTGGGCCCCCGGAAGGAATTTATTGAACAGAACGCCCAATACGTCCAGAACCTGGACATCTGAGGAAAGGAGAACCGGCTATGCGGGAACAGGAGCCCTTCGGCGGCGAGGCCGCCCAGCAGACCCAGGACGCCAACCTTCAGGAGAATGAGGCCCCGGCGCCAGAGGCGCAGCAGGAGCAGCCCCCGGCCGAACCCCAGCAGGAGGAAACCAGCCCGGAACAGGCACAACCGGAGCAGGCAGAGGAACCGGAAGAGGAGGAGGAATCGGAACCCGAGGGGTTCTCCACCCCGGTGCTGTTCACGCTGGAGTTTCCCATCCGTCTGGAGGATTTCATCGAGTTCCACAAGCTGATGAGCGCAGGGGCGCTGGGCAAACAGCGCCGCCGGTCGATCCTCTGGGGCGGCGCGGAGGTGGCCATCTCCGCCCTCTATCTGATCCTCTCGTTCACCGGCGTGTTTGCGCCCATGACCACCTTCCAGTGGATCCTGATCGGGGTGCTGCTGGCGGTGGGGCTGTATAGCCTGGTGGTTGGAGGGCTGTTCTATGAGAAGACCCTCCGCCGGATGCTCACCCGGCAGTATACCCAGGCCAGCTTCCACAATCTGAAGCTGAAGATGGAGTTCCACGAGGACGGGGTGGAGGAGGTCACCAACGGCACCCACCTGGTCACCCGGTTCGCGGATATCTATGGCATCCTGGCCACCCCCAGCCTGTTTATGATCCGGGTGGATCCCCGGCGCAGCGTGCTGATCCCCCGGGCCACCCTGGGGGAGGGGGACGCCAAGCTGGACGCCCTGCTTACCCGGGCGGCGGAAAACTACGGCAAGCGGAGGGTTGACCAGTGAACGAACAGGAGCAGGGGGCCCTGGAGCCCCAGGAACCCCGGCAGGACCCCTCCCCCCTTGCCCCGGAGCAGGAGCTGCCTTTGGAGCGGGAACCGGAGGATTTGGAGGAGGGTTGGGAGGATTTCGGGGAGCTGCGGCTCACCTGGCAGAACCGTCCCGCCAACCTGCTCAAAGCCGCCGAGGCGGTGGACATCATCCAGAAGGCTGGGCGCCGGCGGGGGTTCCATATGGGCGTGGTGGCGCTTTTGGTGGTGTTTTTCCTGCCGGAACTGCGGTTTGATTCCCTGGTCAACATCCTGGGGGGGTTGGTGCTGCTGGCCCTGGCAGGGGCCGCCGCCGCCATGGCCTATTGGGGCCCCGCCCGGGCCAACCAAAAGTTCTCCCAGGAGAAGGCGGCCAGCGCCCCCACCGCCGAAATGACCCTCACCCGCTGGGGATTCTCCCTGCGGGAGGGAAATTACAGCGGCTCGGTGGACTTTGCCCAACAGACCAAATGCGCCGCCGCCGAGCTGGAGGGGGTGGTGGCCCTCTCGTTTGATAAAAACCGGGTGAGCGCCATCCCCCTGGGGGATCTGACCCCCGACCAACGGGACCAGCTGCGGGAGCTGCTGCGCCAGGGGCTGGGGGACCGGTTCCACAAGCTGCCCCCCAGAAATCGGTGAGCTCCCCCCTTTCGCACTACCCCAATGAGGAGATGATGGAACTTGAAGAAGCAACCGGAGCATGACGCCAAAGACGACGCCTTTGACCCCGAACTGATTGAACGGCGGATCCACAACATCGACATCGAGCATGAGATGAAGAAGTCGTTTTTGGACTACTCCATGTCGGTGATTGTCAGCCGGGCGCTGCCCGATGTGCGGGACGGCCTCAAACCGGTCCACCGCCGCATTTTATACACCCTCCATGAGAACAACCTGACCCCGGATAAGCCCTACCGCAAATGTGCGGATACGGTGGGCAGCGTGCTGGGCCGGTACCATCCCCACGGGGACGCCTCGGTCTATGACGCCATGGTCCGCCTGGCCCAGGACTTCTCCATGCGCTACCCGCTGGTGGACGGCCACGGCAACTTCGGCTCGGTGGATGGGGATCCCCCCGCCGCCTATCGATACACCGAGAGCCGGATGAGCAAGATCTCCCTCTCCCTGTTGACCGACATCGACAAGGACACCGTGGATTTCATGCCCAACTATGACGACCGGCTCCAGGAGCCGGTGGTGCTCCCCAGCCGGTTCCCCAACCTGTTGGTGAACGGCTCCACCGGCATCGCCGTGGGCATGGCCACCAACATCCCGCCCCACAATCTGGGGGAGGCGGTGGACGCCGCCATTCTGCTCATCGAAAACCCCGATGTGACACTGGATGAGCTGATGCAGAAGATCAAGGGACCGGATTTCCCCACCGGCGGCGTCATCATGGGCCGCAGCGGCATCCGGGCGGCCTATGCCACCGGCCGGGGCAGGATCATCCTGCGGGCCCGGGCGGAGATTGAGGAGATGGCAAACGGCCGGGAACGGATTGTGGTCACCGAGATCCCCTATATGGTGAACAAGGCCCGCCTGATCGAATCGATCGCCGACCTGGTGAAGGAGAAGCGGGTGGACCAGATCTCCGACCTGCGGGACGAGAGCGACCGGGATGGGATGCGGATTGTCATTGAGCTGAAACGGGAGGCCAACGCCCAGTTGGTCCTCAACCAGCTCTACTCCTACACCCAGCTCCAGGACACGGTGGGGGTCATCATGCTGGCCCTGGTGGACGGGGTGCCCAAGGTCATGTCCCTGAAGGAGATGCTCTCCCACTATGTGGACTTCCAAGGGGAGATCATCCTGCGGCGCACCCGGTTCGACCTGAAAAAGGCCCGGGAGCGGGAACATATCCTGGAGGGCCTCAAGCTGGTGTGTGACAACACCGATGAGGTGATTGCCATCATCCGCCACTCCAAGGACCAGAACGACGCCAAACTGAACCTGTCCCAGCGGTTCGGGATCACCGACCTGCAGGCGGGGGCGATTGTGGCTATGCGCCTGGGCCAGCTGTCCGGCATGGAACGGATCAAGATTGAGGAGGAGCTGGCGGAAATCCTGAAGAAGGTGGCCGAGCTGGAATCCATCCTGGCCGACTATGGCAAGGTGATGGGGATTGTGAAGGAGGAGCTCACCAACCTGAAACAGAAGTTCGCCGATCCCCGCCGCACCGAAATTTTGGCGGTGAGCGGCGAGATGGACATCGAGGATTTGATCCCGGTGGAGGACTGTGTCATCACCCTCACCCACTTTGGCTATCTGAAACGCCAGCCGGCGGATCAATATAAGACCCAGCGCCGGGGCGGCCGGGGGGTCTCCGGTATGAGCCGCCGGGAGGAGGACTTTGTGGAGGAACTGTTCCTCTGCTCCTCCCACGACTATGTGATGTTCTTCACCAACCGGGGCCGGTGCTTCCGCCTGAAGGGGTATGAGATTGGGGAGAGTTCCCGCGCCAGCCGGGGCACCAATATTGTGAACCTGTTGCAGCTGGAGCCGGAGGAGAAGGTCACCGCCATGATTAAAGTGGCGGAGGAGGAATATACCGACGACCGCTATCTGGTGATGGTCACCCGCCGGGGCATCATCAAACGCACCACCATGAGCCAATACCGGAATGTGCGCAAGATGGGCTTGATTGCCATCGGCTTGGATGAGGGGGACGAGTTGGCCTGGGTACGCCAGACCGACGGTTCCAGCCAGCTGGTGGTAGCTACCCGCCAGGGCATGGCCATCCGGTTTGAGGAGGAGGAGGCCCGTCCCCTCTCCCGTACCGCCCGTGGGGTCAAGGCGATTACCTTGGATCCAGGGGATCAGGTAGTGGGGATGGCCCGGATTCGGGAGGGCAACCATCCCACCCTGCTCACCGTTTCAGAGAGCGGGTTGGGCCGCCGTACCGAAGTGGATCAGTACCGGCTCCAGAGCCGGGGCGGCAAAGGCATCCGCAACTACTATGTGGAGAAGCACGGCCCGGTGGCCGGCGTAAAGATGGTGGATGAGGAGGACGATGTGATCCTCATCACCGACGACGGGGTGATTATCCGCATCCCGGCGGCAGATATTACAGTACAATCCCGGTATGGCGGCGGTGTGCGCGCCATGCGGGTGGCGGAAGGCAGCCGTGTGGTCACCCTGGCCAGGGCCCCTAAGGGGGAGGATGACCAGGAGTCTCCGGAGGAGGCTTCCCAGGAGGACGCCTCTGACCTTCCTGATGACGGGACGGAGGAGGGGTGATTCCCCCTTCCACTAGCAAAAAAGGCCTCGATGGGGGCCTTTTTTGCTAGTGGCGAACCCTCGGAAAGAGGTTCTCAGCCGCGCTGCGCCCATCCGGGCGCTCCGCGGCTGAGAGGTCGCGTCCGCAGGGGCCTTTCTGTAGAACGACCTCTCCGGCCCTTCGGGCCACCTCCCCTAGAAGGGAAGGCATTGGCAGAAAGGCAAGGCAAGCCCTCCCCAGGAGAAAAAGCCCCGCCGGCCAGGTAGGGCCCCCACCGGCGCTTCGCGCCACCTCCCCCACGGGGAGGCCACAGCCGCAAGGAGGGCACAAAAAAGGGAGGCCCTGGGGGGATTTTCTCTTGCAAAATCCCCCCAGA
>CAJFPF010000026.1 GCA_904398655.1 uncultured Anaerotruncus sp.
CCGCCGACAATGCCGTACACATAGGCTTTCTCTTCATCGGTGAAATTTTTGAAATACCGGCAAGTCTCCTCGAAATCAAAGGGGAGAATTTTCATCTGCGCCGTCCGTCTGCCGTAAAGCGGCGCTTTGTAGGCGAGAACATGGTCTTCCATATAGGACATGGACGAGCCACAGAGGATCAGCATCAGCTTGGAAGTATCTTTGTATTGGTCAATTAAAAGCTGGATGGTGGAAGCGAGGCTTTTCGATGAGCGAGCAACATAGGGGTATTCATCGATTGCAAGAATAATCCGTTCTTTTTCGGACAGCTTGAACACATATTCCAAAGCCGCTTGAAAGGACAGGAAAGAGGTTTCCGTCTCCATGCCGGTATGGTAGCTCATAATGCTCTTGCTAAAATTTTCTAGGTTTTGCTTGGCGTTGCTCTCGACGCCCATAAAATAGATAGCGTTTTTATCGTCAATAAACTGGCTGATCAGCGCCGTTTTACCGACACGGCGGCGGCCATAGATTACTACAAATTCAAACTTGTTCGATACATATAACTTATTCAGCGTCGCAAGTTCACGCTCTCTGCCGATAAACATGAATGATTCCCCCATCACAACAACACGCATTGCTTATAACTTGACGGGATATAGTATAACACAAAATTAATATTAGTCAAGTATGATTCGGCAAATTTAAATTGACTAATTTGCACTTTAAATTTTTAACTCCTTCCACAGCACCATACCGCCGGTGATTATTGAAGAATCGTAGTGAAAGGCCTCCCGGATCCAAAATACTCCGTTAAGGCTTCCAAGAAAAAACGCCGGGCGCGACGCGTGTTTCTCTCGATCCACTCCTCGTGCCCATCTTGGCCTGTCGGTGGGCTGATGATAAGGGCGAACAAACGCGTGATAGTATCCAACATTTCCTGGTCGGTCTGGTTTTTGGTCGCTATCATTATATGGTCACTGAGAACGATGGCCGTCATTTTGGGATCGCGGCAGGTAATATCCAACGCCAATCGATCGATCATCTCCCCGATGGAAAGCCCCAGGGCCTCGCTACTCTCCAGGAGCATTTCATAGGTTTGCCTCATGACGGTGGCCGATATCTCCATCGTCTTTTTTTCTGCCATAAATTTCACCCCTAGATTATTGAGATTCGTTGAAAACGGTCCACTTGCACCAATCACGGATTTCGACCCAAAAATGTTCATACTCACTTTTGCATAGAAGCGATTCTGCGCGCCCAGCTTCCAATGAGCGGCTTCAGCGAGTTGCTTTTTTCGCCGGCTTTCTCTCCTGGCAGATTTTACCCAGTTCTGCAGCGCACCTTCTGCAGACTTTTTGTTCCTTAAAGATGAGAAGATCCTCTTCGCTTTCGCAGAAGCAGCAAGCCGGCAAGTCCTTCTTCAAAATGATCCGGTTGCCATCCACATAAATTTCTACCGGCGTGCCCTGAGGTAATTCCATTTTTTCCCGAAGTTCTTTGGGAATGACAAATCGGCCAAGGCTATCTATTTTCCTGGTAACACCCGTTGATTTCAAAAGGTTTCTCCCCCATTCTTTGTTCCCTTGCGAGATTGATCATCTCATGACCTTTGCTTTCTGCATAATGGACGGTATAACTGGTCCCGCCTGGCTGACCGTCATAATAGCAAATGAGCAGGGCTGCATGATCGATCAAAAAGCGGTCGCGAGCATAGTAAATTCCCCGGCGGTACTGTTCTTCCAGAGCAAATGCCTGGTCGGACTGACGATAAACGGCTAGAGCCCGAGCCTTCCATTCCGGCGTCCAATTTGGTCCCACTAAAAAAGCACGACGAAAGGGTGCAACGCTGATGCACTTGATTTCCGGGTAGGCCTTGCGCAGCTCTAAAACCACCTCTGCAGCCAAAATATCCCATCCAGCCATACATCCATTCAGGTAGGTAGTATATCCCCGATTTAAGGTCTCCAGAATGGCATTGCGCAGCCGTGTCTGCAAGTTCGTCTGTACCCTTTTGCTTCCCTGTTCCGGAAGCTTGGTGGGACGATACCCGGAAAAAGCAGCCGTGGTGCTCAAAGCGGGCATCTCCAAATTCACCTTGATCCACACCCTTTCTTTTGAAACTCCTCCCTATTATAAATTTTCAAAACTCTATCTATTAGAAATACACTCTTTCTGTCATTGGATTTATCGAATCAGGAATTCTGTCTATACTATTACTAGTAAGAAATTCCCTCAGTTAGGAGGGGTAAAGATGGACAGCAAAAAAATAGGCAACCGTATCAGAGAGGCCAGAAAAGCCGCCAAAATGACGCAGGCAGATCTAGCACAAGCGGTTCACTTGTCGCCTAAATATGTAAGCAATATTGAATGTGGAAATAAGCTCCCCAAATTTGAGACATTCGTTCATATCGCAAATGCGCTGAAAACCGATGCCAACTCCCTTTTGGTGGATGTTTTGGATGTTGCCCCTCAAATCTGGGGCTCCACTCTTCCTGAACGGCTTTCTCAGCTTCCTACGGTGGAGCAGGAACGGTTGCTGCGTCTATTTAGCGCTATGATTGAAGAATCACTGCGGTGATGATGGGAAAAGAATAGCGCCTCGCTTCTTACCGATAGTGGGTAGGAGGCGAGTTTTTATACTTCAAAAATCTTTCTATTTGAAAGATATTCTGACTATTAGTATATCACATCCAACTTTGAGTTCAACTAAAAATATTAGTAAAACTAAATTTTAACTATCTGTACTCTTTCACCGGCCCTTTCTAAACTATAAATGTGAGGTGATCTCATTGCCAGAAAAGAGAACTGAGAATGATCAAATTGGGAAACGAGTGAAACAGGCCAGGGAATCAGCCGGATACACGCAAGAGCGGTTAGCGGAGCTCCTGGCAGTTTCTCCGCAATTTATTTCAGGGATTGAGCGAGGTGTCGTGGGACTATCAATTCCTGTGTTAACTGATCTATGTCATGTGCTGCAAGTTTCCTGTGATTTTATTTTATTCGGACAAATAAAGGAAACGGATACTACGGGCATCGTTTCACGGTTTAAGAGGATGCCTGCTGCTCATGTCAAGAATGCAGAGGAGATCTTGGATCGGTATTTGGAAGGAATCGCTATCGCAAAAAATGAATCCTGATTCACGGTAAAAGAGCTTTTGCACCATATGGTGCGAAAGCTCTTTTGCCTATCTGCAGCAGATCGCCGCCATTCGTTTTTCATTGCCCAGCGGAGTGCTGCTGGGCGGCAGAGCTTGCATAGACCGGCCCCTGGAGGGCTTCGGCGTCTTTCAGGTGCCGGAGGCCGCGGTCTGCGAGCAGGCGGTCAGCGACGCCCTCTCGGTGGGCTACCGCCTCATCGACACGGCCGCCGCCTATTTCAATGAGGAGGCAGTGGGCGCCGCCATCCGGAAGAGCGGCATCCCCCGGGAGGAGCTGTTCGTCACCACCAAGCTGTGGATCCAGGACGCAGGATATGAGAGCGCCAAGAAGGCCTTCCAGACCTCGCTGGAGAAGCTGGGGCTGGATTACCTCGACCTCTATCTCATCCACCAGCCCATGAACAACTACTATGGGGCCTGGCAGGCCATGGAGGAGCTATACGAAGCGGGCAGAATCCGCGCCATCGGCGTCTGCAATTTCTACCCCGAGCGGCTCACCGACCTGTGCATGAATGTCCGAATCGCCCCGATGGTCAACCAGGTGGAGCTGCATCCCTTCTTCGCCCAGAAGGGGGCCATCGCAAACATGCGGGAGCTGGGCGTCCAGCCGGAGGCCTGGGGCCCGCTGGCCGAAGGAAAGCACGGCATCTTCACCCACCCTGTTCTGTCCGAAATCGGCCAGAAGTACGGCAAGACCGCTGCCCAGGTGGCACTGCGCTGGAACGTCCAGCGCGGCGTCGTCATCATCCCCAAGTCCACTCACCGGGAGCGGATGGAGGAAAACTTCAGCATCTGGGATTTCTGCCTCAGTGAAGAGGACATGGCCGCCATCGGCACCCTTGACCTGGGCCGCAGCGAGATCATCGACCACAACACTGCGGAAACCGCGAAATTCCTCAACGGCTGGAAAATCCACGACTAAGAAATGGCTCCGAACCTAATGAATGCATGATACAGCTATGGAGCAATGCAGAAGGCGGAGATATCCCTCATCAGGGCTATCCCCGCTTTCTTTTTTGAAAGAGACACTCTGTGTCACAAATTCTTCAGGGAAACTGCAATGTATGCCTTTGGATTTCGGATTTCATTCCACCGGGAAAGTAACTCATCAAACAGGACCTCAAACTCCGGCCCCCGGATTTTTCGGATCAGCAAGTCCGGATCAGCTGCATGGTTGAGTGCATCGGTCAGTTGTATTAACAGCTCCAGCAGGATTGCGTCCATTTTCTTTCGGTAGCAGCGTTCTTCCTCCAAGGAACTGAGCTGCCCCAGCGTATCACGCATCAACCCACCCCAAGCCTCAATCTCTTTCTGCAGGTCAGCGAAGCGCATCAGCTCTTTCACGCTCTCCTGCGTGAACTTCTCAGCAGAAAAGTGCTTTCTTTTGAAATCGGCGGAATTGCCCTGATGATCATTTTCCTGTTCCGTCATAAAATAACTGTTTCTTGTAACGATGTTCTTTATATCAGGACGTCCGTTTTTTTGGAATACTGCTTTTTCGGATACCGGTTTTTCGGACAACGCTTTTTCGGACATGCTATCCACATTTCCAATGGGTTTTCCACTGTGTTCCGGTTTTTCGGACATCCCATTATCCACCTCTCCCGATTGAGGAACGAGGCTGTTGAGACGGTAAATACAGACATCAAACCGGCCGCCGGATTTCTGCTGCTCTACCGTGATGTAACCCCGCTCTACCAACTGGTTGAAATGTTGATAGTAGGTCCCTGCGGAACCGATTTTCAACTCCCTCATAATGGTAGTGCGGCGGGGAAAAGCGGTAGTCCCTGCCCCTGTAAAGGATGCAAAGTACGCATAGATCGCCTTGGCCTGTGGAGTGAGGCTAGGATCCAGCATGACCAGTTTAGGCACGGTCCCAAATCCATGGGCAGCGACATTTTCCAAAACCAGAAAATCGGTATTTTGCTTCTCCAGAGAAGCAGGTGATTCCTCAAGCGCCGGCACAGACTGCAAAATCAAATACCGGTTTCCCGCTGCTGTCCTCTCCTTGGCTATGTACCCGTCTTTTACCAACCTGGCAAGGTGTTTGGTGAAGGTATCCTTGTTGATCTGGAGGTCACGGAGGATCTTCTCCCGCTTTGGGAAAGCGGATTGCCCACAGCCCGCATAGGCGCAAAGGTAGGCATAGATGGTTTTTGCAAGCAGAGGAATGGAACGGTTGCGCATCACGGTCTTATAGATTTTCCCATAGCCCTTCGCGTCGATTTGGATCATCATTTCCCGGCTGTCCTCCTCTCCGTTGGTTGTATTTATAAGAAAAAGCGGCCGATATTCAATCGACCGCTTTACACAGGGTTTATTTGATTTTCATATTGGGAGGGGTCTATCGGCTCACCCGAGCAGCTCCAGATTGTCCCCGGTGGCTTTGCACACAGGGCATACCGGCGTTTCACCGTCTGCCACCTCAAACACATGGCCGCAGATTTTGCAGCGGTATTTCTTTACCGCCTTTTTGGTCTCTCCATCCTCGTCGTTGTTGGGGAGCAGCTCCAGCAGCTTCTGGGCGGCCGCTATCGGAAAACCGGGGAAGGGCGGATTCTCTACCCAATCCCGCAGCAGGGCGTGGGTGTTGCCGCTCTGCGGGAGCATATAGCCGGATTCTCTCAGCAGATCCTCATTCACCAGACGGACGGATTTGGCGATGGCGGTCATCAGCCGATACAAGCTGTCCTCCCCGGCCGAAGCTGCCAGCTGTCGGGCCACAGCTTCCTGTTCGGCTTTATTCTTTGCCATCCTATAGGAACGCCCAAGGACCGTCTCTTCCTTCTTCTGCTGGGGCGGATAGGCGATAGGCACGATAGAAATAGCGCCGCTGGGACAGGCATTCGCGCAGGCACCGCATCCGGTGCACTTATCCACATCAATGATGCTATTCTCCGTATCGGTGGCCCCGGTGGGGCAGACATACAGACACAGGCAATCTTTGGTGCAGAGGCGCAGGTTGCGTACGGCAATCTGTGTTTTCATGCAGAAGCCCTCCCTTCCACTTTGTCAAACTTCCAAGCCGGGACTTTACACACCGGACAGATCTCCGGTGGGGCGTCCCCCACAAACACAAATCCGCAGACCGAGCAGACCCAGATCTGCGTGTGCTCAAGGAAGGCGCCGCCTTCTTTCTGATAGCGTTCGGCCAGAGAGTGCAGGATGCGGGTGACCTTCTCGCCCCAGACGCAAACCCGCTGGGTTCCCCGGTCGCCGACTGCCTTTGCCGCCTCGCTCACCGCCGGATACCTCTCTTCCAGATCGGCTTTAAGGAGCGAAAGCAACTGGTCCAGATCTGCGCCGGGGACCTCGGGGGTAACAGACAGGAAGTAATCGGAAAGCTCCTGGAACAGGACCCGCTCTTCGTCCTTGTACTGCTTTTCACAGCCCCGTGCCAGATTGGAGCAGAGGGCAGCCAGCGCCCCGGCGGAAAGCTTCGTCATATCCTCATCCATGTGGACCAGGGCGGCGGAAGCTCTTTGGGGTTCTGCCTTCTTTTCCGGCACAAACAGGGCTTTTGGTGCACCGCACAGCGGGCAGGTCCAGGATTCCGGCAGCTGGGAGAAGGGCGTCTTCTCTTTTGCTTCATCGTAGACATACCCGCAGATTGAGCAGACATATCGCATACTTTCTTCCTCCTTATCTATTATTTTTGTGAACCGCGTCACCCACGGGAATCACCATCCAGAGGATCATTGCCGGTTCTCAAGTTCTTTTTTGCAATCGGGACAGAGAGAAAACACCTTCAGATCGTAAAAAAAGAAATCTTCTCCAAGCTGTTCCTTCAACGACTCGGTCAAGTCCTCAAACTGCACGTCGATCAGCTTCCCGCAGCGCCGGCAAACGATGTGATCGTGTTTGACGATCCGGTCGTACCGATCCGGCGAACCCTCTACCGAAACCCGCCGGATCAGGCCCGCATCACAGAGCTTGTTCAGGTTGTTGTAGACGGTCGCCAGAACCACCTGGGGGTACTCTGCCTTGAGAGCCTGGTAGACCTGCTCAGCGGTCAGATGGGAAGATGACCCGCTAATCAGGTCGTGGATGCTCTTTTCGTACTTGGTCATTGCTATCCTCCGAAATTGGAATAGTTCTAAATTTATTATATTGATTCTAATTCCTTTTGTCAAGAATTTCCCAGCGTTTCGCATCATTTGTGAAAACGCTTGAAAACACGGCCACAAGGTATACAAAAGCGGTTACCACTGTTCTGTGAGCAGGAAATCTGCCAGATGTACGATACGAATGCCGTTTTCGTTCCCCACATCCAGGCTGTTGGTGGTGACCACATATTTGGGATAATGGTCCTGAATCTCCATCAGGTTTCCCACCTCCCGATCCGAATTTTCCGGTAGCTGGACGCAAACCTGGACATAAATTTTCTCGTCACGGCGTATACCGATGAAGTCGATCTCCTTGGATGCGTTTTTTCCAATATAAACCTCATAACCCCGGCGCTTCAGCTCCAGGAATACGATATTCTCCAAGGCTCCATCCAACATCTTCCGGTCATAGCCCAGCAAACAGTACTTCAGTGTGACATCCGCCAGATAGTATTTCTCCTGGGTAGCCAGGACTGCCTTCCCCTGGATGTCATAGCGGTGGCAGGGATAGATGATGAACGCCTGCTCCAGCCAGCGCAGGTAATTGTAGATGGACTCCACGGAGACCGTCCGGTGCTCGCTTCGCAAAAACTTAGTGATGGAACTGGCCGAGAAGGTTTTGCTCATATTTTCCATCAGGTACTTCACTACCCGGTCAAACAGGTCCTGCTTGTTGATGCGGTGCCGCTTGACGATGTCCCGAGAGATGACCGTGTGGTAGATACCGTTGACGATCTGGTAGGCGCTCTGGGCGTCATAATTTCCCAAGGCGATGATGGGAAACCCGCCGAACCGGATGTAATCCTCCAATAGTTCCTTAGCCGGCCGGGGATCTCCTGCCTTGAAGTCCAGAAACTCCCGGAAGGACAGGGGGTAGACCGGGATGGATACATACCGGCCGGTGAGGTAGGTGGAGATCTCTCTGGACATCAGCTTGGAATTGGAACCGGTGACATAGATGTCCACATCCGCTCCCTCCAGCAGACCGTTGACCGCCTTCTCCCATCCCTTTACCTCCTGGATTTCATCCAACAACAGGTAGCAGCGGTCCTTTCCCTGGATTTGCATTTTCAGATCATCGTACATGTCCTTGGCAGAGATATCTGCCGGAATATCCATCTCCGTATAGCGTTTCTGGATGATATGATCTTCCGGTATCCCCCGCCGTCGAAGTTCATCAGCCAGCATTTCAAAAATAGTGGATTTTCCACAGCGGCGCACGCCGGCCAAGATCTTCACCAGCGGCTGGTCCATAAACGGACGGATAGCCTCAATATAGGCAGGTCTTAAAATCATAGGATCGCCCCCTTATGATTCTTATTATACCCTAATAATCCTATAAAATCAAATAGTTTTTCGTGTTTAACGAGAAATACTATTTAGCATTTGAGTGTTTTTTGATCTATAAGATTTCCCAGGGACCCCCTTCTATAACGAACAAATCATAAAAAAGCAGCTGATATCTCAGCTGCTTTTCCTTCATGTTTTATCATTTCAAAAATCAAAACTTCATACAAAGTAAAAAGTAGACATATCCCCGCCCTTTTGAACATACTATGGAGTAAGAAATGGCTGATGGCCCCAACCGTTACGCTATTTCGAAATAGCACTCAATTTGGTACTCCTGTTGGTAGTTAGGCAACACCGAGTCCACATTCCTCCAAAATTTTACACTTCTGTTTGCTACAAACAATGTGGATGCTGGGCGCGCTCGCCTTCAGGCGTACCCCATAGCGGCCGCCCTGTTTAATAATCTCCGGTTCTTCCAGCTTTAGCTCCTCCAAAGAGGGCATCACAATCCCATAACCGGTGGCGGCCACCTCATCCAGCGCGCATTTGACCTTGTCGTACTCCCGTTTCACCGCCGCCAATTCCACCATGCAGGGGAGCAGCGCGCTCTCATCCGGGATCTCCAGGCCGGTGGCCTCCCCCAGGATTTGATAGAACAAGCTGTTTTCTACGTCCACTCGGGCCTGGGCAGAGCCGCTGCCCAGATCGATGGCGTCCACATCCACCCGGCTCACATAATCGCAGTCCTCCAGCCCGCGGAGCTTTTCCCGCAGTTGACCAATCCACTCCACCTGGCTTGCCGCCTGGCGGATATCCTCATAGAGGGCCGCCCGCAGCCAGTGATCCGCGGGGAGGGCAGTGACCCAGCCGGGCAGAGTGAGGGCCACCTCCCGGACGGGGAACTGGTAGAGGACATCCGCCAGAATCCGCCGGATGTCCGACTCCTCCAACTCCAGGCAGTTCACCGCCTCCACCGGCACTTCATACCGCTCCGCCAGTTCCGCACGCAGCGCCTGGGCCTCCGGGGTGGTTGGGTCCGCGCAGTTGAGCAGGATGATAAACGGCTTGTCGATCTGGCGCAGCTCCCGGACCACCCGCTGTTCCGCCTCTTCATACTCCTGGCGGGGGATCTCTCCAATGCTGCCATCGGTGGTGACCACCAGGCCAATGGTGGAATGCTCGTTGATGACCTTTTGGGTACCGATCTCTGCCGCCAAGTTGAAGGGGATCTCCCGGTCAAACCAGGGGGTCATCACCATCCGGGGCTGCTCGTTTTCAATATATCCCAGGGAACTGGGGACGATGTATCCCACACAGTCGATCAAACGCACGCTGAAGGCGGCATTGTCATCCAGAGAGATGCGCACCGCCTCCTCTGGGATAAATTTGGGCTCTGTGGTCATGATGGTGCGCCCGGCCGCCGACTGGGGCAGCTCATCCACCGCCCGCTCCCGGGCGAACTCACTTTCAATGTGGGGGAGCACCAACGTCTCCATAAACTGCTTGATAAAGGTGGATTTTCCCGTCCGCACCGGGCCCACCACCCCGATATAGATGTCCCCACCACACCGCTTGGCGATGTCCTGATAAATATGTTGTGCCTCCATCCAATTCTCCCCTTTCGGTCGTTTTGCGCCAGCGCCCCGGTCAATTCATCGGGATGAGGAGCATCTTTTTCTCATTGAGCACTGAATCCTCCAACTGGTTGCCCTCCTGGATCGCCTCCACGGAGGTGTTATATCGTTTGGCAATCTCCCACACCGGCTCCTGCTGGGAGGCGTAGTAGAGATACAGAAGGTTTTCCCTGCGGGCTTTTGGCCGGGACTCATCCACCGATACATCGCTGATCACCTTTTTGCGATATTGGCTGAATAGGCCTCCCTGCATCCGTAAAGTTCCGCGTACCTCCACCTGGTTTTGGCCGCTGAGGTTAAAGGAACATTCCCCCACCCACACGCGGGGATAAAATACCAGGTTCTCCGAGCCCTCCCGCACAGGGATGGTCCGGCTATATTCCCGGATCTGCTCCTGATAGGAGAGCTGGCCCTCCTGGTCCCGCAGGAACATCCCCACCAATAGTTTCCCGCTTACCTGGACGCCCTCCTGTTCCACCCGGACGGTGGGCGGGCCCGCCACACACCACAGATCCACCACCTCCTGGGTTCCCTCCGGCAGAGGGAGCAGTTCCTGGTAGGGGAAACTGTCGTTTACCAGTTCCACCAAACGCAGGAAATTCATAGGGCGGATGCTGGGTTTACACTCGTAGAGGGTGGAATAGCAGTCGCTGGCGGTCTCCACCTCCTGTTTGCGGCAGGCATCCGCGCAGGCGTTGGCGGTAATTTCCACGGTCAGAGCCCGGTTCTCCCCATCGCTGTTGGCACGGGGGGTGACCTCCACGGTGTTGATCTGATACCAAGCTTGGCAGGAACAGTCCTCGTCCACCCCTTCCAGATCGATCACCTGGCTCACCGGCAGGGTATACTCCATCATCTCCAAGCGGGTGGGATCCTCCTCCGAACGGTAGAGCACCCGCAGGGCAATCTCCCCTTTGGTCACCACCTTGCCGGAGATCACCTTGCAGTCGCTCACCTCCCCCACCGCCCAGGACCGCAGCACCTGGCCCACAGGCGGCTTCCCATACCCCAATTCCAGATCCTCCCGCAGGGTGATCTGGCGGCATCCCTGGGGCAGGGTCTGGACGGTCTGGGCTGTCTCCCGCAAAAATTGCAGCCCTCCCCCTTCCGCGCCGCTGACCGACTGCTCCTCCTCCTGAGCGGTCACTCGGGCCCGGATGGACACCGCACCCCGCATATCCAGCCGCCGGGGGCTTACCGCCCGGCAGTTGAAGTAATCCACATTCTGGGTCACTGATACATGGGGGGAGGCAGGGGCAGTTTTCAACTCAATGGTTTTGGTATAGGGAATCTTGTACTCCACATGGTTGACAAGCCCCTCCTCATCCAGATAGTAGAGGTGGGCGGTGGCCAGGCCGTCGATCTCCAGCTTTTCCCCATTGACCGTGGCCGAGAGCAGGGCGGGCGTCAATTCGCAGCGCAGGATCCGCTGGATGTCCGGGTTGCCGTCCGGCAGCAATACGTCACACTCCAGAGGCTGCTCCACTGTGCCGTCATAGATGGTCTCGTTGACGCTCACCGTTTGGGTGGACAGGTTCAGCTCCATACAAATCTCCATTCCGCCGCCCTGCGCCGGCATGAATTTTGGGGTATGCGCCCGTCCGCAGGGACTTGTGGTTATGGCAGGCGCCCTCTTGCGCGGAGGAGTGCAGCCAAAACCGCCTCGGACGCACTCCCCCAGCCGGTCCCAAACCCCTCCGTTTGCTACTCCAATATATGCCTGGCCATGGGGGTTTATGCGCCCCATTTCAGCTGCCTGTGTCCCGTTTCCCCACCGATGCAGGGCAAAAAAAGAAGGCCGCCCTCCGGCAGCCTCCCCGCCCTAAGCCAAGGGCTCCTTTTTCATCTTGAAGAACAGCCGCAAAAACGGCGCCAACAGCTTCGGGCTTCTCAGGACCACAATCTTCATCTACACCAACCACCTTCTATGGAATCCGGGCCGCGCCCGGTTTGGGGACCGCCATTTAGGAGAGCAGAATCTTGAGGGCCAATACCACCAACATCACCCCGGAGAGGATCAGCACGATTTTGAAGGAGGCGAACACCGCCAGCACCACCCCCAGTCCAAACCCTGCGCAGCAGGGCGCCCAACAGCCCACGTCCAACAGCCGGCGACGGCACCGGCAGAGGGTCTCCCTCCGCAAAGCTCCTCACCTCCAAGCGCTCTTTCTGCCAGTATACGCCAGGTGGCTCCGGCAGGTTCCAAAAAACATCCCGGTGGGACCTTCCATGTCCCACCGGGATGTTTTTATAGGTCGTCTGCGTCTTGGACTGGACGTTCCCAAGGGTTGGTTGGGCGGCCGGTATAGCTGCCATCCGGATCGGTCGGGCTGGATGGTTGGGAGGCCATCCGTTCCGCCACCCGGCGCACCCGGACCTGGCGGCGGTTGGATGGGGTGTTTTCTTTTCCCTGCTGCATGTCATTCCTCCATCTGGCGCCCCAAAAAGGCGGCGCCCACCTGGACCAGTTTCACCTCGGTGTCGGTGGCTTCGCCCGGGGCATCCCCCGCCAGGAGGATGAGGCTCCCGCAGACATCCCCGGCGGCGATGATGGGGGCTTGCACCAACGCGCAACGGTCCACCCCTTCCACCGGCTGGAGGCGTTTGCTGTCCCGGCCGGACTGGAAGCTGCGCCGCTGTTCCATCATCTCCTCCAGGGCTGGGGAGACCCGGCGCTCCAAAAACTCTTTGCGGGGCACTCCCGCCACGCTCACCACGTGATCCCGGTCGCAGACCACCACCGGGTGGCCCCCGATCTTGCTCAGTACCTCCGCGTATTGGCCGGCAAAGGCCGACAATTCCCCAATGGGGGAATATTTTTTGAAGATCACTTCACCGTCATTATCTGTATATATCTCCAGCGGGTCGCCCTCCCGGATCCGCATGGTGCGGCGGATCTCCTTGGGGATGACCACCCGCCCCAGATCGTCAATGCGTCTGACAATACCTGTGGCTTTCATGGGAACGGTCCTCCTTGTCTTTTTGTAAAATCTTCGCTGGGCAAAGTTATTATTGCCTTCCAAATCCGGGTTTATGTGGAAAGCGGGCAGCGGGGAGCAGGAATCTTCTGGAAGAAAAAAATTTACACAAGCTTTACCCCTCCGGGGTTGTAGTTCCCACAGAGCCGCCATACACTGGGAATAGTTCTTTTCCAGGGTTTTATTTTGAGGGGGAGAACAGCAATGTATGCATCTGCCGCCGCGCAAACGGAATAGAGGGCCCTGGCCGGCCGGGATTTTACCGGACGGCCAGGGCCCTTGTGCTTTTGACGGCCAACGATCACAGAGGAGGGAATCCCTATGCTGCCATGCCAAACAAAATGCCCCAACTACCACAGCGGATGCCACAAGACCTGTACCGCTTGGAAGGAGTTCCAGAGCCGCCAGGCTGTGGAACGCCAGGCGCAGAAGCAGTATCTGAAGTTCTATGACTCCCTATGCGCCCAAGTGACCCGCCAATACCGGGCGATGCAGTCCCGCCGGCCGGCCTGGTGACGGGAGAAAATTTTTTATTGATGAAATTCCCCATAAAATTTGGAGAGACGGCGCGGCAGCAGCTGCGCCGCCTTTTTGCGCCAAAGTGGGGAATTGAGGCCCAAAATTGGGAATTTTTATTGTCGATTAATGTCGATTTTTATCTAAAAAACTGGATTGCAGGCATGGTTTTTCCGTTTTCCATCCATTATGATAAATTCCAGGATACTCACCTTTGGTGAGATCTGAGAGAATAAAAGAAAATCCAGAAAAAGGAAGGTGGAAACCATGCTGTCATTACTCGCCCTTTTGGGAAAGCTGGAAACCGAGGAGGAGCGGTCCGCAGTTGCCTATCTCTACGAAAAATACCGAAACCTGTTGTACCATATCGCCCATGACATTTTGCATGACACGGGGCTGGCGGAGGACATCACCCATCAAACGTTTGTCAATGTAATCAAAGTCTTTCACAAGGTGGGTGACCCGGACAGCGCCCGGACGAAAAATTGGCTGGCCACCATCGCCCGGAACCTGGCAATCAATGAGCGGAACCACCGTTCCAAACAGCCGGTCTTTTGGGAGGATCTCTCCACCTGTGTCACACCGGAGCGCAGTTTCGGGATGAGCGAGAAGCTTTTCCTGAAGGAGTGCATCAAAAGCCTGCCCATCCTCTACCGGGACGCCCTCTACCTGGTATCGGTGATGGGCTTTACCTATTCGGAGATTTCCCAGCAGCTGGGCCTTCCCGAGGCCACCATTCGGAAACGGTATCAAAGAGCGAAGGACAAGTTGGCAGAGATGCTGCAGGAAGGAGGCTGTTTTGATGAAAAAGACGCTTGACGATCAACTGCTCCGGGACGCCCTGCTCCTTTTGGAGGAGGAACAGGCCGACTCCTTTCCGGCCAGCTTCTATGAACCCCACGCCTTTTCCCGCCGGTTCGAGCGGCGGATGGGACGGGCGCTGCGGAAGGCGCGCCAGCCCCAGCCGGCAGGGCGGATTTGGATGAACAAGCGGGTGGCCGCCATTTTGGCGGTGCTGTTGGCGCTGTTCGCCGCCCTGATGGGCGCCTCTGCCTGGCGGATGGAGTTCTTCCGGTTTGTGGAGGAGAAGTTCGAGGAGTATTCCATCATGTTCTATGACCCGCTGCGGGGGGAGGCCAAGAGCGCGGAGGTCAGCCACTTTCTGGTCTATCGGCCGACCTACATCCCAGAGGGGTTTGAACTGACAAAGGAATTTTCAAACGAACGGGTCCAACTTCGATATGATAATTCGAATGATAAATACATAAGTTTCACTCAATTTCCTTTAGGAAATACTGATCTCCGGGCGAATACAGAAGGGATTGAAGTTAAACCATTAAAATTTCAAGGTTACGATGCATTCTATTATCAAAATTTGGGAGATTATTCTCTTATGTGGGATGATGGTAATTATTCGTTTACCGTCTCCTCCAACACCGATTGGGAGACGGTCCTCCGGGTGGCGGAGAGCGTCCAGCTGTCGAATTGAAAAAAATTTCCAAGGTTTTTGTCGCTTTTTGTCACAAGGGGGCGGCCTCGGTTGTGTTAATGGGCAAATCCAATTTAAGGAGGTCAACCCATGTACAACACCAAACGGATCCCGGCCCTCTTCCTCGCCCTGCTGCTGGTCCTGGCCCTGGCGGTCCCCGCCCTGGCCCAGAGCGACGCCGAGGTCAGCCCCAGGCGGTACAGCTACATCTATCGGATGGAGTGCTACTTAGATACAGACAGTAGTGGCTATGCCTATGTCTTGGCCTGGGCGGATTATATGGCCGGCACCGACTGCGATGTGACGGTGGTGCTGGAGCACAACGGCAAGGAGTACGACTCCTGGTCCACCAGCACCAATGATGGCTACATCTATGTGGAGGAGGAGCTCTACGACCTTCCCTCCGGCGAATACCAGGCGATTATGTTCATCTCCTGCGGGTCGGACAACGACACCGTCCCCAGCCGTGTGAAGGAGATCTAACCCCCAGTGCGCACGGGAGGGCGCCGGTGGGCGCCCTCCCCCTCTCCTCTTCTAGATTCATTCCTCTGAGAGGCCCCATGGCCCCGCCGGGCCGGAGGCCGCATTTTGAGAAAGGTAGGTATCTTTTATGGATTTGACCCAAGCAGAGTGTTTGATTCACACCATCCTCGGCCCCACCCACAGAAAGATCCGCCCCTTTGCCGCCTGCATCGACCGGGTGGAGGAATTGCTCTTTGTGCAAAAGGTCCACATGGAGGACATCCGTTTCATGCGGGACGTCTATCCGGTGGTAGCGGAGCGGATGCACCAGAACACCAGCTCCCTCACCAGATTGGTGGAACGGCTGGCCAACGACTGTTGGCGGCAGATGAGGCGAAAAAACTTGGTGGAAACCTATATCGGTTCCAATCCCCTTGACCCGCCCTATCCCGCCGAATTGACCTGCTACCTTGCCTGTTATCTCCATCTTGGCCGGCCCTTTTCCCAGGCGATCCTTTGAGAAGCGATTCTGAGCCTTTGGGGGATCTGGGGAGAGGGCTTTTTTAGAGCTTTCAGACGCTATTTTTGTAGAATTCTGTAGAATAATTCCTATTTGTATAGATTTTCCCCTGCGAGATGCCCCAAAACCGGCCCTTTTTTCCCTGGAACTTCGGTCGCAAGCAGGCGGCCGCTTTTACTGTAATGGCAAAAACTTTACAACAAAGGCCGCGGCTGGCAAACGCCTCCCTTTTGGCCCGCGCCCGCTGCCGCAGCGCTTTTGGTGTGAATTTATCATAGACGAGGGACCGGCACACTTCTGTGCCGGTCCCTCGTTCCTTTTTGGAAAAGCCCTTTCAGGACTAATTGTGTTCCGGATATTTCTCTCGCAGCTGGCGGATGATTCCCAACAGGGCCAGAATGTCTGTATCACTGAGCTCCTCCATGGCGGTGGCGGCCTTTTGGGCCAGGACGGAGGGATTGGGGGTGGGCAGGAAGAACTCGTCCGGCGTCAGGTCAAAATAGCTGCAGATCCGGAAGAACAGCCGCATGGAGGGGAGGCTCTTTCCCGAAGAGATCCCCTGGATATAACAGCGGTTCTGCCCCAAGTCCAGGCTCATCTGGTATTCGGAGACATTCTTTTTCAAACGGAGCTCCGTAATCCGGTCCCGTAGGAATTTTTCATACATTCACATCACCTATTCTATTGTAGGCGAAATGAAGCAGGAATAATATGGAAATAAAACATTATTTTTATGTTTTATTTCCATGATTTGCGGATTTAAAACCGCATTCTGCAACATCTAATCGGTTTTCAGACGTCATCAGCGCAAATCATAACCACCCGTAAAACGGGTGGTATGAAAAACGGCCCCGTAGGGGCCATGATACCAGCGGCGCCTGAGGGCGCATAATGA
>CAJFPF010000027.1 GCA_904398655.1 uncultured Anaerotruncus sp.
ATTTTTTTGCCTCCCTCGTAAAGGAAACACTGGTTTTGGACATAAAAAAATAACCCTTTTAGAGGTGTACCTATCATACCACTTCCCCCCGCCGCCGTCAACCCCCAAACCGGCGGCAAAGCTGTTTTTCTGCGCCTTGCCCAAGCTGTGGCCGCCCCTGGGCGGCGGTTTGGGCAGTTTGTCCCGTTGGAAAGGGGTTTTTTGCCGGTTTTTCGGGGAAATCCCCCCCAGAATCCGATTGCGTGATATTGCGCCTTGTGTTAGAATATAGATTGTATCATTCTGCGTATCATTCTGCGCCGCGCCCAGTGCGCGGCTCTGAGGAAGGGGACGTTTCCAACTATGAAAAAACTTACCGCCGCCATCCTGTTTGGCTCGGTCTCCAGCGAATATGAGGTCTCCCTGCGCTCTGCCGTGTCGGTGCTCACCCACATCCCCCGGGAGAAGTACGATGTGGTCATGGTGGGCATCACCAAGGACGGCCGCTGGTACCACTATGAGGGGGGCCTGGAGGCCATCCAGGCCGACCGCTGGCTCCAGGAGGGGCCCGTGACCCCCGCCATCCTCTCCCCCGACCGCTCGGTGGGCGGGATCACCCGCTTTACCTCTGAAGGGCCCCAGCATCTTCCGGTGGACGTGGTATTCCCGGTGCTCCACGGGGAGCATGGGGAGGACGGCACCATCCAGGGGCTGCTGGAGGTGGCCGGGCTGCCCTATGTGGGATGCGGGGTGCTCTCCTCCGCCACCTGCATGGATAAACAGGTGACCCACATCCTTTTGGAGGCGGCGGGCATCGCCACCGCCCCCTATCGGGCGCTGATCCGCTCCCAGTTGGAGGAATTGGATCAGCTGGAGCCCCAGTTGGCCGCCGAACTGGGCTACCCCATGTTCGTCAAGCCCGCCAACACCGGCTCCTCGGTGGGGGTGAGCAAGGTCAAATCCGCCGCGGAACTGCGCCCCGCCCTGGAAAAGGCGTTCGCCTATGGCCGCAAGGTCCTGGTGGAACGGGCCATTGTGGGCCATGAGGTGGAGTGCGCGGTGTTGGGCAACTACGAGGACGCTATCGCCGCCACCGTGGGGGAGATTGTCCCCCACCACGAGTTCTATGACTATGAGGGCAAATATCTGGACGACTCCACCGACCTCTACATTCCCGCCCGCCTGCCGGACGAGGCCATCCAGGAGGTCCGCCGCACGGCGGTGCGGGCGTTTGCCGCCATGGAGTGCACCGGGCTGGCCCGGGTGGACTTCTTTGTCCAGCAGGACGGGTCGGTGCTGCTCAACGAGCTGAACACCATCCCCGGCTTCACCTCCATCTCGATGTACCCCAAGCTGTTCGAGGCCACGGGCCTGCCCTACCCCCAGCTCATCGACCGGCTGTTGACTTTGGCGCTGGAAAAATGCGCCCGCTGAACCTATCCCGCGGCCGTTGGGCCGGAAAGGAGCTTCCATGGACAATCGGGCAATCGGGATCATCGATTCCGGCGTAGGCGGGCTCACCGCCTATCGGGAGCTGCGCCGCCTGCTCCCCCAGGAAAACCTGGTCTATTTCGGCGATACCGGCCGGGTCCCCTACGGCTCCCGCAGCAAGGAGACCATCCGCAAATACGCCATGCAGGATATCCGGTTCATCCTGCAGCACAATGTGAAGCTGGTGGTGGCCGCCTGTGGGACCATCAGCTCCACCATCACCCAAGAGATGGTGGACGCCATCGGCGTACCGTTCACCGGCATCGTCCAGCCTGCCGCCCAGGCGGCCTGTGCCGCCACCCGCTCCAAGCGGGTGGGGCTGATCGCCACCGCCACCACCGTTCGTTCCGGCGCCTTTGGGCGGGCGATCCGCGCCATCGCCCCGGATGTCCGGCTGTTTGGCAGCGCCTGCCCCCTGTTTGTGCCCCTGGTGGAAAACGGCTTCATCCAACCGGACAACCCGGTCACCAATCTGGTGGCCCAACAGTATCTGCAACCCGCCATCGACCAGCAGGTGGACACCCTCATCCTGGGCTGCACCCACTACCCCCTGCTCTATGACACCATCGACCGGGTGTTGGGGGGGAGGGTGACCCTCATCGACTCCGGGCGGGAGATCGCCCGCTGGGCCCAGGGGTTCCTCACCAGCCACGGCCTGTTGGCCGACCGTCAACAGCCGGGGGAAGGCCGGTTCTTTGTCACCGATTCCATTGAAGGGTTCACGGAAGTGGCTGGGCTGTTCCTCCAGGAGCGTATCCAGGGGCGGGTCACCCAGATCGACATAGAGGCCCTTTGAGAAAATTTTCCCGCCGCCCGCGGGCAAGGATGTGCGATATGAAGAAGGATGTTTTGATTGAGATCAAAGGCGTCTACCGCCAGGACGGGGACGAGGACTCGGTGGAGCTGTTCACCACCGGTTCCTATTATAAACGCAACGGCCACTACTACATCGCCTATGACGAGTCGGAAGTCACCGGGTTCGAGGGCTCCCGCACGGTGCTCAAGGTGGAGGAGGGCGGCCGGGTCACCATGACCCGCAGCGGCAGGGTCCACAGCCAGCTCATCATCGAACAGGGGGTGCGCCATCAGTGCCATTATGACACCGGCTACGGCTCCATGACCATCGGCATCTCCGGCGACCGGGTGGACTCCGGCCTCACCGATGAGGGGGGGCGGCTGGAGTTCTCCTACTCCCTGGATGTGAACACCCTTTTGGCCAGCGAGAACGCCGTCTATGTAAACGTTCGGGAGCAGCCCCATTCCTGAGGGGCCTTCTATCCCAAAAACCGAAATATTTTGATACAGGATGTGGAAATACTATGATCAACCCAGTTCTTGACGCAAAACAGGCGGCCGCCTCCCTGGTGGACGCCGCCTTCCAGCGGGCGGTGGAAGCCGGGGATCTGCCCCAGGCCCAGTTGCCCCCCTATGTGGTGGAGATCCCTGCTGACATCAGCCACGGGGATTTCGCCGTCAACGCGGCCATGGTGGGGGCGAAGGCCCTGCGCCGGGCCCCCCGGCAGATCGCCCAGGCCATCTGTGACCACCTGGAATTGGAGGGGTCCCCCTTCCAGCGGGTGGAGATCGCCGGGCCGGGATTCATCAACTTCTTTTTGGGGGTCCAGTGGTTTGCCGATGTGGTCCGCTCCATCCGTCAACGCGGGGAGGACTACGGCCGTTCCGACTACGGCCACGGGGAAAAGATCCAGGTGGAATTTGTCTCCGCCAACCCCACCGGCCCCATGCACATGGGCAATGCCCGGGGCGGCGCTTTGGGGGATGGGCTGGCCAGCGCCCTGGATTGGGCGGGCTACCAGGTGACCCGGGAGTTCTATGTGAATGACGCAGGCAACCAGGTGGAGAAGTTCGGTTGTTCCCTGGAGGCCCGCTACCTCCAGCTCTATCTGGGGGAGGAGGCGGTCCCCTTCCCGGAGGACGGCTACCATGGGGAGGACATCACCGAGCGGGCCCGCCAGTTCGCCCAAATCCACGGGGACGCCTATGTCCACGCGGACAGCGAGGCCCGGAAAAAGGCCCTGGTGGAATTTGCCCTGCCCCTGAACATTGAAAAGCTGCGCACCGACCTGGAGCGGTACCGGATCACCTACGACGTGTGGTTCCGGGAGAGCACCCTCCATCCCGACGCCATCAACCAGGCCATCCAACGGCTTTCCGATCGGGGGATGACCTATGAAAAGGAGGGGGCCATCTGGTATAAGGCCACCGAAAACGGCGGCGAAAAGGACGAAGTGCTGGTGCGGGCCAACGGATTCCCCACCTATTTTGCCGCGGATATCGCCTACCACTACAACAAGTTCGCCGTCCGGGGGTTCCAACGGGTGGTGAACGTCTGGGGCGCCGACCACCACGGCCATGTGGCCCGGCTGAAGGGGGCGATGGACGCCATCGGCCTGGACGGCAGC
>CAJFPF010000028.1 GCA_904398655.1 uncultured Anaerotruncus sp.
CCTGAACGACGGGGCCAACGCCGGCGCCCTGCAGGTAATCCAGAAGTCGGACATTGTGGTGTTCGCGGTGAAACCCCAGTTCGCCCGCCCGCTGCTGCAGGCGGTGGCCGGGGCGTTCGCGCCCACCCAGCTGGTGGTATCCATCATGGGGGGGATCACCCTGGACTTTTTGGCGGAGTTCTTCCCCAAGAACCCGGTGCTGCGGGTGATGCCCAACACCCCCATGCTGGTGCGCAAGGGGATTGCGGGCATTGCTGCCAACCAGCTGGCGGAGGGGGACTATGCCCAGCTGGGGGTGGAGATGTTCAACCTGGTGGGCCGGGCCTACCTGCTGCCGGAGAACCTCATCGACCCGCTCACCAGCGTCAGCGGGTGCAGCCCGGCATTCGCCTATCTGTTTATTGAGGCGATGGCGGACGGCGGCGTGGAGAAGGGCCTGCCCCGGCAGATGGCCATTGAGCTGGCCGCCCAGGCGTTGGCCGGTTCGGCGGAGATGGTGCTCCAGACCGGAAAGCATCCCGCCCAGCTGAAGGACAGCGTCTGCTCCCCTGCCGGGAGCACCATCGTGGGGGTCCATGCCCTGGAGCGGGGCAACTTCAGGGCCACCGTGATGAACGCGGTCACCGAAAGCTGCGACAAGATGATTGAGGTGGGCAAAAAAGCCTGATTGCCGAAGCTGGGGACACCCGGGGCGGCCGCCCCGGGTGTCTTTTTGCGGTCGGGTAAGTGAAGGGGACAGTGTATGAAACAGCCCAAATGGTCGGCGGTACTGCCGCTGGTGGCATATTTTAACATCTGCTTTTTTTGGGGGACCTCCAGCGTGGCCAACAAGCTGGGGTCCTCCGCCCTGGACCCCTGGATGGTGGGGGTGGTGCGGTTTTGTGGGGCGTCGGCGCTGCTGGCGGTGTGGATGCTGGTGCGGCGAATCCCCTTCCGCTATACCAAAAAGGATCTCAAGGTGCTGGGGATTGGCGCCTTCCTGCTCTATTTTTTGAACACCCTGCTGCTGCTGTTGGCGTCCACCCGGGTGGATGCCAGCATTACCATTGTGGTGCTCTGCCTGATCCCGGTGGTGATGGTGCTGGTGGACTCTTTGAGCCAGCGGCACCTCCAGATTGGCAGGCTGGGGCTCTGGGGGACGGCGGGCGGCTTTGTAGGGGTGGCCATTGCCGCCGGATCAGGCATCCTCTCCGGCCGGGCTGACCTGGTGGGGGTGGCGATGCTGCTCTGTTCGGTGGTGGTCTGGTGTGTGGGCACCATCTATCTGAAATACCGGTCGGTGTCGGTGGGGTTTGTACAGCAGCTGTTTTTGCAATCGGCGGTGCCGGCGGCGGCGTTTGTGTGCTGCGCGGTGGCGCTGGGGCGGTTCCACCCAAGTCAGGTCACCTGGGGCGGCGCCTTGCCCGCCCTCTATATGGGGGTGGCTGACTCCATCATTGGGCTCACCTCCTATATCTATCTGCTCAAGCGGTGGAAGACCTCCATGGTGGCCACCTATGCCTACATCAACCCTCTGGTGGGCATGGTGCTCAGTGCCCTGGTGCTTCAGGAGCAGATCACCCCTCAAAAGGTGGTTGGGATGGCCCTGGTGCTGCTGTCGGTGCTGCTCATCCGGGAGGACGAACGGCTGCGGGTGCGGCGGCAACAGGCGGAAGAGGCCGTCTGAGGGCTGAAAAGGGTGGGGGACCGTGTAAAACACGGTCCCCCACCTTTTTTAGATTGCGGCGAGAGGATTGGCAGTATATAATCAGGGTAGGAGCTGCGGCGCGAAAAAGGAGGGGCAGGCCATGCGTTATACGTTGTCTGATATTTTGGAGGGCGGGGTCATCCAGGGATGGCGCCAGCTCACAGAGTTTGCGGACCTTTCCAAAATCTATGTGAACTCTACCACCATCCAGGAGATGCCCACCGGAGAGGCGGCCACCCAGGGGGAAGTAATCCTGACCACCGCCCATGAATGCTGGAGCACGCCGGAGCGGTTTTGGGATATGGTTCAGGGAATGGTCCAGTCCAAGGCGGCAGCCGTATTTTTTTCTTTTCCAAATGAGCAGGTGATGCTGCCGAAACGTGCGGTGGATTTTGCGCAAAAAAATGGACTTCCTCTGTTTATAATCCCCTGGGATTACCGGCTTTCAGAGATCCAGATGGCGGTGTTCAAAGGGATTCAGGAGAAAGCCCTGATAGAGTATCGGAAGCTACAGAATACGCTGTTCAATCTCTTTTTTGAATCCAAACCCCTGGCAGACGCGGTCCACGCGGTGGCCAGAGAGCTCCGGATGCCGGTGGCGGTGCTGGATCAGGAGGGGGAGGTGGTGCAGCGCAGCTGGACGGCCGATGGCCAGTTGAAGTTGGGGATCCCCTCCCTTCAGGTGGAGGTGGGTGTCCGCCCGACAGCCATCTATGGCACGTTGGCGCTCTATCCTGGCCCGGGACAGAGGGAGCCTGACCCCCAGGCGTTGGCGCAGTATGTCGCTTTCCCGCTCTCGCTCTGGTTCCACAAGCGCAACACGGAGGATATGGCCAACGCCCGGATCCGCAACGAGTTTGTCTGGAATTTGGCCAATAGCGGGGACACTTCCCAGGAGGAGCTGGCACGCCAAGCTGTCTATTTGGGCTTCGATCTGGCGCTGCCCTACACTTGCATTGCCATGAAAGCCCAACTCCCGGAAGCTCTATGCGGTGCGGAAAAATACTCCGCCCAAACAGCACAGAGTGTTTTCGATATTACCGACCTGCTGCTGCGGGAGGCGGGAAAACAGGGCCTGCGGATGATGGCGGGCAATCTGGGGCTTTCTTATATCCTCTACGTGGAAAACCGCCCGGAGGGGGCCATTCAAGGGATCAACGACTTTTTGGAGGGGGCGGACGAGAGGCTGTGCAGGAGGTTCCCCCAGTGGACGTTCTTTTGGGGGGTGGGGGAAACCGGGCCAGGACATACCGACTACCCCGGCGCCTATGAGCACGCTTCCCAGGCGCTGAAATACTGTTTAAACGCCAAAGACGGCGGCCGGAGGTTTACCTATCAAAATACCCAGAAGGCGTTGATTGTGGCCACCCTCTCCCAAAGCCAGGAGATCCGGGAGAGGGCCCAAAAACTGTTGGGGGCGCTGCTGGACTATGACACCTCCTCGGAAATTCATCTGATGGATACCCTCATCGCCTATCTCTCTTCCAACTACAACATCAGCAGGACCGCCCGCCAGCTGCATATCCATCGCCAATCCCTGCTCTACCGCTTGGAGAAGATCGAGCAGCTCACAGGGATGCGCCTGGATAGCCATGAGGACCTATTCATTTTGGAGGCGTTTTCCCGGATCTACCGCTCCTATTGAGAGGATGTGGATCGTGCAATTTATCTAATAAAATCTCATTTTTAATCTTACATTTTGACGCTTGTTTTTTCGAGGGAGAACAGTTATCCTATTACTAGATTGGATTGGAGTCCCAAGCCGCGGCGGGTGCTTCCGCTTGGTGTATCCATCGTTTCCAGCCCTTGGATTCCATTTTCGTCCTGGGAAGGTGGGATGTGGAAAAGGACTTTTCCCCAGCCGAATTGAACAAGTAGAAGGGAGATTTTGAAATGAGATTGATGCATACGCCCCTGCCCGATTTCTATGAGAAGCTGAAGAACGCGGCCAAGCGCCTGCGTCCAGAAACAGAGGTTTCTATCCGGGGCCTCGAGAATGTAAAGACTGCTAAACTGGCGTCCCTGCGGGTGGGCCGCGTGGAAAATGAGATCCTGGAGCTGACCCAGGATCCGGACGTGGCCAAGATCGAGGTGGTCCTCATGGACCGGATGCCCGAGACCGCTCGGACGGTTGTCATCAAATCCTACGACAAAAACGGCGCCGGCAAGAAAGCCATTTTGGAAAACATCTATATCACCACCCCCGCTGTGGAGTGCGAGCTGGAAGACATGGAGTCTGTGGACGACCGCCGCGGCCAGCTGGGTGTTGCCGACCCTGTCTAATTGTGGAATCCCACCCAATTTTTTAGGAGAAGAGGTTTGATGATATGAATCAGCTGAAATATAAATTGGTCCCCCAGGGCGCTGCCGAGGGCAGAGTCCCCATCAACCTGGCCTATATTGATAAAAAAGATGTGGACGCTGCCGGCATGTATATGAAGGACGCCTGCACATTGGTGGCCAAGGATCTGAACGCCCCCGCCTCCATTGACGTCATCGATCTGGATGCGGTCACCGTCACCAGCGACGGCATCATGGCCCCCTGCGCGGTGGTGGCCTTCGCCTCCGCCGACCGGGGACTGATCAACCCGGAGTTTGGCTTCATCGGCGTCTCCGAAAAGCCCTATTCCACCCAGATCGTCAAGGAGGAGCCCCACCTGCGCCAGTGGAACACGGAATATTACCATGGCCGCCGCCTCTACCGCGGCCCCTATGGCTCCGACATGCTCCCCCGCTGGAGCTTGAACGAGACCCAGACCGTCACCGGCCGGATCGCCAACAACAATACCGGCTCCGAGGTGATGAACGTGGTGGACATGACCGAGGTGCTCACCCCCATCTTCGGCATGCACCAGATCATGCATGACGGCGAGGTGCTCATCGGCATGTCCGGCCCCGAGGTCTCTGTGGGCATCGGCATGATCGTCCGGGAGCACAACGGCCGGATCTTCGGCTGGGGCAGCGTCCCCGCCGGCGGCACCGCCCATGCCTCCGGCATCTATGCCAAGACGGTGAAGAGCGACTGCGCCATCATTGCCGCCACCAAGAGCACCCATGCCCAGTTTGTGCTGCGGGCTCTGGACTGCGGCATGGTGGTAGCCCGGGATATCTCCAGCTCCCCTGTGAACCTGGCCATCGCTCGTGCCATCGGCGCCCCCATGGATCTGGATAACATCAGCAAGGACGCCTGGGTTGAGCTGGAGAGCGTGGGCGTCACCCGCCAGTGGCTGGAGTCCAAACCCGAGAAGCTGCTCTCCCGGGAGGAGCTGGTGGCCCAGGCAGACGACATTCTCCCTGGCATTGAGGACGGCAAGAAGTTCAAGGTTGCCGACATCAGCGAAGTCCGGTATGTAGCTTATTAATCGTCCGAAAGGTTCATTCAGGCGGCGGGGAGTGGCAATTTTAGCTGCCGCTCCCTGCCGCCCTTTTTTGAACGGAAGAGCCCCGGCCCGCGGAGACAGCGTTAGAAAGGGAGAGGATCATGTCTGGAATTACACCGCTTGTAAACCACATCCGGCTTCCCCGGTTTGCCAAGGTCCGTCAGGAGTTCCCCCACTGCCATGAGCAGTTGACCCAGGAGCAGATCGCAGGCATTCTGGACGCCGGGTTCGCCCGAGAGGATCTAAAAAAGCGGGTCCGGCCGGGGATGCGGGTATGCATCACCTGCGGCAGCCGGGGGATCTCCAACTACCCCTTTGTGATCAAGCAGATTGTGGAGCATGTGAAGGCTCTGGGGGGCCAGCCGTTTATGGTCCCGGCCATGGGCAGCCACGGGGGCGCCACCGCCGAGGGCCAGCGCCAGGTGCTGGCCGCCCTGGGGATCACCGAGGAGACGATGGGCTGCCCGCTGCTCTCCTCCATGGAAACGGTGCCCATCAGCCATGTGGAGGACTTTGACGTCCGGATCGACAAAAACGCCTATGAGGCGGACGCCATCATCGCGGTCAACCGGGTGAAGGCCCACACCAGCTTCCGGGGGCCGTATGAGAGCGGCGTCATGAAGATTTTGACCATCGGCCTGGGCAAGCAGTATGGCGCCCATACCTGCCACGCCCGGGGGGATGACGAGATGTCCCACCGGATTGGGCTGATCGGCACTGAGGTGATCCACAAGGCCAACGTCATCATGGGGGTGGCCCTGGTGGAGAACGCCTTTGACAAGACGTTGGACGTGGCGGTCATGCCCGGAGAGGAGATTCCCCAGCGGGAGCCGGCCCTGCTGACGCGGGCAAAGGAGGCCATGGGTCATCTGCACCTACCGGAGTGCGACATCCTGGTGGTGCAGCAGATCGGCAAGGAGTTCAGCGGCTCGGGCGCCGATCCCAATGTGGTGGGCCGGGGCAACCCC
>CAJFPF010000029.1 GCA_904398655.1 uncultured Anaerotruncus sp.
CCCCCCAGACCCCCCAAATGCGCCTGAAGCATGGGGCATTCCGCCATCTGCGGATGGCGGCCAAGGGCGCCGCCCTTGGAACCCGCCACCTTTTGAAACCCGTGGGCGAAAACTTTTGAATTCGCCGCAGGCGGGCTCGCGGGCGGCGGCGCTGCCGCAAAACCAGCCCAAAGGGAAGAGCGCCCCCATTCCGGGGAAAAAAGAACCCCCCTGCGGGGGGATCAGAGACGGATGCCGCCTACTACATAGAATTGAGGCGAATCAATCATAACATCCACATTGAAGCAGCTCTCCATGGAGGCCGCCAGCGTGCGGGCAGCGGGCAGCGGCATGAGCATTTCCGCGTCGTTGGACGACAGGTAATGGGCGTTCACATTGGCCCGGCCACAGGGATAACAGATGGTCAGCCGCCCGCCAGGGGCCAATAGATGCTGCATTTTGCGGATCAAACTGCCCCGATTTTCAAAGTGCTGGAACGCATCACAGAGGAGTACACAGTCAAATTCCCCCTCCTTGAGTTCCATCACATCTCCACAGAGAAATTGAACCCGGGGATCGGCACAGCGTGCCGCCGCCTGGGAGAGCATCCCTTGGGACAGGTCCACAGCCAATATTTGGGCGGGTTCCCTTTCCAACAGAAGGGGCAGCATCCTCCCGGTGCCGCAGGCAGCGTCCAGGATCCGCAAACCCGGGCCAGGGACCCCCAATTCCACCAGACAGTGCAACCGTTGGAGGTTGGCGGGGAACTGTTCATCCCATTGGGGAGCCAGCTGATCGTATAGGGCGGTGAATGTGATCTTCTCCATAGCAGTTGGTATCCTTTCCAAACTTCAAAAGGGAATTATAGGCGCCCAGCGTCCTGGAGCGCCCGGTATTTTAAAAGGGCCAGTTGGGTTTTTGCGTCGGGGATCTCTCCAGCCAATACCAGCTCCACTGCCTGTTCCAAGGGGATTCGCTCCACCGTCAGGAATTCATTTTCATCCAAGTGCTGATGGGTGGGGTGCAGATGGCGGGCCAAAAACAGGTGGATCACCTCGGTGTCATAGGCACAGGTGGGGTAGAGCTGGCCCAAGGGCAAAAACTCCTCCGCCACACAGCCGCATTCCTCCTCCAGCTCCCGGCGTCCACAGGTCAGGGGATCCTCCCCCTTTTCCAACTTCCCGGCGGGCAATTCCAACAGCACCGACCGGAAGGGATAGCGGAACTGGCGGACAAAGAGGGCCTGTCCCGCCTCATCCAACGCCAAAATTGCCACTCCCCCGTGGTGCTCCACCACCTCTCGGGTGGTAGTACGGCCGTTTTCCAACCGCACCCGGTCCCGGCGCAGGTTCAAAATTTTCCCCTCATAGAGAAGCTCCGAAGATTCGGTGGTTTCCAGATGGGCCATGGCAGTTTCCTCCTCTTCCTTTCAAAAAACCATCCTCCCCAATTGCCCCGTACTAGTACGAGCCAGAGTTCACATAGACTGGTGGGGAGGTGAACGGTGATGTTTGACGGTTTCTATCGCAGTCCCCCGGACTATGCCGCCCAACGGAGGGCGGTAGAGGAATTGCGTCAGCGATTTTTGCAGTTGCGGGCATTTTCCATTGGGAAATCGGTCTTGGGCAGAAGCATCTATGCCCTTGGAATGGGGGATCTCCGAGAGGGGGTATTGTTTGTGGGGGGTGTCCATGGGATGGAATGGATTACCACCCTGCTGCTCTACCGATTTTTAGAGGATCTGTTGGACTGTCAAAAGACAGGGACCCCTTTGGCAGACATCCATATAGAACGGGCGTTGGAGCACCGGTCATTGCTGGTGATCCCCTGCCTCAATCCGGATGGGGTGGAAATTGCCATCCATGGACCCGCCGGAGCAGACCATTTGAAGCCATTTATCCAGCGGTTGGCGGGCAATCAGGCCCCCTGCCGGTGGCAGGCCAACGCCCGAGGGGTGGATCTGAACCATAATTTTGACGCGGGCCATGAACAACTGCGCCGGATGGAACAGGAGGCGGGAATTTTCGGTCCCGCTCCCACCCGGTATGGAGGAGGGCACCCCAACAGTGAGCCTGAGACCCGGGCATTGACCAACCTGTGTGTGGCGCTGCAGCCCCGTCAGGTCTATGCGTTCCATTCCCAAGGGGAGGAGATCTACTACCGGTATGGGAACTTCACACCCGCCCGCTCCCAGTTGATTGGGCAGGTATTGGCCTCGGCCAGCGGCTACCAGTTGGCCGATCCGGAGGGGCTTGCCAGCCATGGGGGGTTCAAAGATTGGTTCATTGAACGGTTCCACCGCCCCGCCTTTACGATTGAAGTGGGCCGGGGGCAAAATCCTCTGCCGGTGGAGGAGCTTTCCCCCCTCTATGCCCGGCTGTTGGAGATGTTGTTATTGGCGGTACTCGTTTGATCCATTTCCCATTATACCGCTTTTTTGGGAAAAAAACAGGAGTTTTCGCGGTTTTATGAAATTTTTGCTTTCAGTGACTGCATTGTCTTCTGTTGCGATGGCGCCGCCTGCGGCGAATTCAAAAGTTTTCGCCCGCCTTTTCCAAAAGGCGGCGGGTTCCAAGGGCGGCGCCCTTGGCCGCCATCCGCAGATGGCGGAATACCCCATGCTTCAGGCGCATTTGGGGGGCTGGGGGGATTTTGCAAGAGAAAATCCCCCCAGGACCTCCCTTTTTTGCACCCTCTTTGCGGTTGAGGGCCTCCCCGTGGGGGAGGTGGCCCGGAGGGCCGGAGAGGGGACGACCGCTTTTTAGGTTTGCCGCCGTCCCCTCTCAGCCGCTGCGGCGGCAGCTCCCCCCACGGGGGAGCTGGGGCTGGACGGGGAGGCGGGTTGTTCTACAGAGAGGTTCCAGCGGGCGCGACCCCTCAGCCGCTGCGGCGGCAGCTCCCCTTGCAAGGGGAGCCCAAGAGAAATTTGCGCTTACCTCTCTCGCCGCGCTGCGCCCATCCGGGCGCTCCGCGGCG
>CAJFPF010000030.1 GCA_904398655.1 uncultured Anaerotruncus sp.
AAACGGCCGTTACAGGGAACAAAACTATTTGTCAAGATGGCAATCAGCCGTTCCCGCGGGGAGTCAATAATACGGCATCCCACCACGCCGGCCGCGTTGCATCCAAATCCCATACACATGGCTGGGGAATCGAAGGGCACCGCCTCTATTTTTCCTTTATGTATACCAAACGGTTTTCGCTGGAGTGGACATCGGAAAAACGATAACCCAGTTCCCGAAACCCCTGCATTCCCGCCAGGTCGGTAATTCCCTGTTCTGCCAGCCAACGCACCATCCGACCTCGGGCCATCTTACAGATGGTCCCCTTTTCCACCACTTTGCCGTTTTGCAGCTCCCCGAAAACACAAGTGACAAAGTGAACCCTGGAAGGCAGATAGGGTTCAATCACCCGGCTATACTCCTTTGAGGCCAAATTGAGGACAAGATCTGTCTCACTTGCCAGGCGGTCCGCCAGCCGGCTTCCCCAAAAGGCATAGAGATCCCGGCTGCCCCCCACCTGTAGTTTGGCCTGCATCTCCAAACGATAGGGGGTTACCCCATCAAAGGGGTGCAACAGCCCATAGAAGCCTGAAAGAATCCGCAGATGCTCCTGGAGAAAGGCAAACTGGCCTATTTCAAAGACGTTGGGAGCCATATATTGATACTGGATCCCTTCATAGGCCAACAATGCAGGCGTCAAATTACGGCGCAGATCCATTCTTCGCAGCCTTTGGATGTTCAAAGCCGCAATGGAGTCGTTACAGTTCCAAAGCTGTTGCAATTCCTGGTCATTGAGGTTTTGAAGTGTGCGCAACAGAATTTCCGTCTCCCGCAGGAATTCCGGTAGAGAGCTGGGCGCCAAGCTGTCCGAATCCTCCCGCATTTTCTTTGCGGGGGAGATGATGATACGCAAAAACACATTCCTCCTTCTAGTCTATGGCCTTCCATTGACCCGCTCTAAATTTCATTTTCCAGTTGGGCATCCAGCAGTTCCGCCAGTCTCGCCCCATAGGTCAGATCCAACTGGGAAAAATCAATGGCGACACCCGCGTCGGAAAGCAGCCCCTCCACACTGGGACGATCTTTTAAAATTGCCTGCACATTTTGAGAAATGGCCGCCCAATTTGCCTTCAGATTTTCCCGCTCCTCCCGAGTCAGATTGTCCAGCCAACGATTTAGGTCCGCTGTGAGGGAAGGCTCATTTTCCAAGAGGGCATATCGAGCGGAAAAATCCACCACACCGGCTGCGGCAGCCATGGCCTTTAAACTGCACCCCGCCGTCCCCATGGCAAAATTGTTACACCCTTCCAATACCTGTTCCAGCTCCTCCTGGGGGTAAGTTGCTGCCTGAGAGGCAGTTGGTGCGGCGGACGAGCTGCCTCTCTGTGATCCCTCCACCCGGTTACACCCGGTTAAAAACAATATTCCGGCTAAAATAATCGCAATCCAATATTTCAAATAAAAAACCTCTTTTCCAATCATTCCCCTCCTATCCTACCCTGTTTTCACGAACTTTTCTAGAGGGATCTTTTGCTAAGGAAAAGTTTTTTGAGGGGAAATACCACATATTTCTCCATCCAAAGCGCATAGACCTAAAGGGAAGAGCACTCTGCATTCGGAGGTATTGCCAAATGGGACCCACACAGAAGCTGGATTTCGTCACCACATCTTCCGGGGAGGTCTATGAAATCATAAGCAGTTTTTCTTTAGAACAGTCCCTCCAGGAACTGCTGACCGACTACCTATCCCACATTTTGCAACAACCCGAAAAGTCATAGGTAATCATAACAGAAAGGGCGGGGAGTCAATGGGACAAAAGGAATATTGGGCGGGACTTTACCTACGCCTCTCCCGGGAGGACGAGGGGACGGTGGAAAGCGCCAGCATCGCCAGCCAGAGGCAGCTATTAACCCACTATGCCCAGTCCCATGGCTATCAAATTTATCGAGAATATGTGGATGACGGTTACAGTGGCACCTCTTTTGACCGGCCTGGATTTCGTCAAATGCTGCGGGATATTGAGGCCCAACGGATCAATTTGGTGCTCACCAAGGATTTGAGCCGACTTGGGAGGGACTACATCACTGTGGGGCAATATACCGAACGCTACTTTCCCCGTAAAGGAGTTCGGTATATTGCTGTCAACGATGGTTATGACAGCGACTCCCTCTCCTGTGACCTGGTCCCTTTTCAACATGTCCTCAATGAGCTTTATGCCCGGGATATCAGCAAAAAGATCCGGGCCTCCTTCCAGGCAAAATTTGCCGCAGGGCAATTTATTGGGAGTTTTGCCCCCTATGGCTACCAAAAATCTCCTCAGAATAAAAACCAATTGGTGCCGGACCCAGTGGCCGCCCCGGTGGTACGTTGGATTTTTCAGCAGGCGGCATTGGGGGTTCCTCCCTCCCAAATTGCCCGGGAACTAAACAACCGGGAAGTCCCCTCCCCCTCCCTCCATCGAATTCAGTCTCAACTTCAAATGGACTCGACACAGTCTATTCCCGGCGGACAATGGACTTCCTCCACCATCTGCAAGCTGCTGCACAGCTCCTATTATCTGGGACAGATGGCCCAAGGGAAAACCCGGAAGACCTCTTTTAAAAGCGATACTGTCATAGCGCTGCCTCCAAAGGACTGGGTGGTGGTGGAGCATACCCATCAACCGCTGGTCTCTCCCGAACTCTTTTCCATGGCGGAAAAGCGCCTTCAAAGCCGGGTACTGCGTCCTCACGGCGGGATTCAAAACTTCTTTTCCGGGATCGCCAAGTGTATGGAATGCGGCCACAGCATGTCCACAGCCAAAGGGAAGCGGGACGGGTACAGCTTGATCTGTGGGAACTATAAATTACATGGGCGGAAGGTTTGCAGCGGCCACCGGATTCATGTCAAAACCCTCCAGGAATTGCTGTTGACACAGCTGTGTCAACAGCTTTCCCTTTCCGCAGAAAAGCAACTGGCATTGGCAAAGGATGTTGCCATCCGAATACAGCGGGAGGGAGATTTTGCGGCTCACCAAGAATGGTCCCGCCATCTAAACGACCACATTCGGCACGCGGATCGGGCAATCGAAACGCTCTACGAAGATCGCATGTCCGGAAAATTATCCGACGAACGGTTTCAAAAACTGCTGGCGTACTATGAGAATCAGATAAATCGGGCCCAATCTCAAATTCAGCGCTTACCGAGGGCTAAAGACCCCCAGTTATTTTACCAGCAGTGCCTCCAAAACCTCCGAACATTCCTTGCGCCGGTGACCCTCACCCGGGAACTGCTCTGCCTATTGGTGGAGCGAGTGGAGATTGGGGAATGCTGGTATGAAAAACAGTCGGATGGCCGGAAGATCCGTCACCAAAAAATCCATATTGTCTACCGCTTTCAATGTCCTCAAAATTAAAAGGCCATGTCATCCACCAACCACATGGTCAGTGCCTGTTTGCCGCAGGCGCCACATCGATGGAAGGCGCGGTCCAGATTAAAGGCCACCCGAGGCAAATACCCCGCATCCTCCAGGAGGGTAAACAGCGGAAAGAAGACCGCCATGGGGGGCAGCATCACCGATACCACCCATGCCAATGTGCGAAACATCCCCTGTATCAAAGCCCCTTCCAGCCACTTAGGAGCTCCCCATCCCAACAGCAAGCCGCTCAACCAATCCTGTATGTAGAATAGAAGCTGGGACAAAAACTGAGAAAGGGTATTGGCCCCCACAACCGTCAGCCAAAAGACGCCCGCCAACAACAGGAGCATCACCGGGAACCCAGTCCACCGCCCGGTAAAGATCTGGTCCCACAGGCGGTCCCGTCTATGGGGTTGTGAGGTCTGGCGGATCATCACATCCTGACAGAGGCGCTCCGCCTCCTGGACAAGGCGGGAGGCGATTTGGTCTCGGAGATCCTCGGTGGAAATCCCTTGGCTTTCCAACTGTTCCAGCGCTTTCCGCCGAGCCTCCATCACCTGGGAAAAATCCAGAGGGCAGGGTTCCATCCGAACGGTAAGTGTGCGGAGTTCCTCCTCCGACAAATCCAACATTCTGAGAGACAGCCACCGGCTGTCAATTTCACCGCAATGGCCTTGAACCTTTGGCTCCAACAGGGATAATATCTGCTCCAGGGCTGAAAAATAGTGGACACGGTAGGGATGTGCCGGAGGATGTTCCACCAGGCTCTCGACCGCGCTCATCAAATCCCCCAATCCCTCCTGGGATCTTGCCGCAGTGGCCACCACCGGAATTCCCAACCGCTGGGAGAGCAGACCCAAATGAAGGGAAATCCCTCTCTTATGGGCCTCGTCGATCAGGTTGACGCAGAGCACCACGCGGTCTGTGAGTTCCAGTATCTGTAAAACCAGGTTTAAGTTGCGTTCCAGGCAGGCAGCGTCACAGACCACTACCACCGCTGACGGCTTTTCAAAACAGAGAAAATCCCTGGCCACCTCCTCTTCAGCGGAACGTGCCATCAAAGAATAGCTGCCTGGAAGGTCCACCAGTTGATAGGGATTCCCTCGATACCAATAGGTCCCAAAGGCACTACCCACGGTCTTTCCTGGCCAGTTGCCCGTATGTTGGTGAAGGCCCGTCAACGCATTAAAAACGGTGCTCTTCCCCACATTGGGATTTCCCGCCAGCGCAATCACCCGTTGCCCCGGACGGCGCAGGATCTTCTTTTCCTCCTCCCGCACCATTTGACTTCCCGTAGAATCCTTTGTCAACCCCATTGCAATCCGCTCCCTTTCTTATGGAAATTCCCCGCCGGATGGGGCGGGGAACAGATCAAATTCTGGCCACCAAAATTTGAGAGGCATCCTCCGCTCGCAGCGCTACCACAGCGCCGCGAATGAAAAAGGCGGTGGGGTCGCCCAGCGGACTGCGCTGGACACATTCCACCTGTGCGCCTTTGATAAAGCCGAGATCCTGTAAACGCCGGCGCATCCCGCCGGCCGTGTGGATCTCCTGTATCTGAACAACCTCCCCCACAGAGAGGTCGTTCAATGAGTGGGGGCCCTGCATTGGCGTCTCTCCCCTTTCCCCCGACTTCTTTCAAAATGTGGGAATCTCTCCCCAATGTCAATCTATGCCAAAGGGTTCCAGAGGTTCCTCTTCTCAGACCTCTGGACTTTTTCCCGTTTTTCAGGTATAGTAGTGAAAAAGGGCACCCCAAGAAAACACCGCCTGCGCGGTGGAAAAAGGAGACGTCATCCATGATTCGTAAGGCTACCCAGCAGGATTTGTCTCAAGTAGAGGCTACTTACAACGAACTGTTTGACCATGAAGCAGCGACCACCTCTTATACCAACTGGAAAAAAGGACTCTATCCCACCTTGGACTACGCCCGCCAGGCCCAAGAACAGGGAACCCTCTATGTGGGAGAGGAAAATGGGGAGATCTATGGCAGCGTGATTTTGAATCACATCCAACCGGAGGAGTACCAAAAGATTCCCTGGACTTTTGACGCCAAACCAGAAGAAGTGGTTGTAATCCACACCCTCTGTATTCGTCCCAGTGCGGCCAGGAAGGGGTACGGGAAGGAGTTCTGTCAGTTTTCTGAGGAATTTGCCCGCCAAGAGGGGGCCAAAGTGATCCGTTTGGACACCTATGAGGGCAACCTGCCCGCCCGATCCTTCTACCCCAAGATGGGATACCGCTTCGCAGGTTCCACCAAATTTCATTTTCAACAGGTAATTTGGGAGGTCCTTTTCTGCTACGAAAAGCAGCTGTAATTTTGTAAAATCCTTATCTTACATTGCCGCTCCCACCTTTTTATCCGAATCAAATGGGATGAAAAGGTGGGTTTTCACATTTCATTCACATTTTTTTCGGTCATCCCTCACATTCCCATTGTAAAAAGGTACCAGCGTTTTTCCATAAAAGTTTTCTATAAAATTGGGAAAGGGAGCGTGAGTACGGATGAAAATGACTATAAACAAAAAGAATTTCGTCGCCGGGGCCGCTTTGGTGGCCGCGGGGGCTGTAACTGTTTCCACAATGGTGTTTGCCATGGGGCCTGGAGGAGGCGGGCCCGGAGGAGGCATGGGTGATGTTGGAAATGTGGAAATCGGGGAAAGCATTATCTCGGTGAAGCTGACCACCCCCACCACCGGCAGCCTCTCCCGGGAGACTGAATTCATCGGTACCATTGAACCCGCCGACAGTGTCAGTGTCTATCCGGAACTGAGCGCAAAGGTCACAGCCGTCTACTTTGAGGCCGGCGATACCGTTCAAGCGGGGGATCTTCTGTTTGAGATGGACGATTCCGACGCCCAGCTCTCCTACGAAATTGCCCAGGCCAGCTACGAGCAACAGGTGATCAGCGCAGACACCACCCTGGGCAGCGACTATGAGTCCCGGCTGATCTCCGCCAAAAGCCAATTGGACAGCGCCCAGCAGAGCCTGAACAACGCCCGTCTGGAGCTGAAGGACTACAATGACGGCTATGACGACAGCCTGCTCAACGCTGAAAAGCGCCGGGATCAAGCGGAAACCGATATGAATGAAGCGGAAAAGGCATACGAAGCCGCAAAAAATGATCCTGAAACCTCGGACGAGGAACTGCAGGATCTTTTAGACGAATATACCGCCGCGGAGCAGGAATATCTGATGTACCGCAACGCGGTCAACGAGCTGGAGGACGATGACGACAGCGAGGCGCGGAGTTTGCGCAACAGCTATCGAAACGCTCAGACTGCCTATCAGGAGGCTTTGGACAATTACAACCTAGTGGCGGGCGAATCCTTGGAGGATACCCAAAAGGCCACTGAGGCCAGTCTGAAGTCGGCGGAGCTCTCCCTGCAACAGAGCGCCAGCGAGCTGGATAAGTACAAGGTTTACGCCCCCATCAGCGGCATCATCGAATCCAAGTCTGTGAACGAACACGAGTATACCAGTACCCAAACCGCTGCCTTTGTCATCGCTAACCGAGAGGACAACATGTCTGTGACCTTCAACGCCACCGCCGACGCTGCCACTGCCCTATCCATTGGGGATACCATCACCGTCTCCAAGGGCGGCAATGACTACACCGCCATCATCACCTCCATTGAAACCAAGGCGGATGAATCCAGCGGCCTATTCCCTGTTGAAGCCCAGCTGCAGGAAAATGACGGCAGTTTGCTCTCTGGCGTCTCGGTGAAGGTCACGGCCGCTACGGCCCGGGTGGAAAATGCCCTGTTGATTGATGTGGACAACGTCTACTATGAGGACGGCCAGCCCTATGTCTTTACATATTCCGATGGAATTGCCCACCGCACCGATATCGAAACTGGTATGTCCACCAGTGACCAAATTGTTGTAGAATCCGGTTTGGATCTCGACAGCCAAATTATCACCACCTGGCACCCTGACCTGGCTGACGGCGTCTCGGTTCAGTTGGCGGAAGGGCAAACCGATTCCACCAGCTCCGAGACCAATGTGGATGCTCAGGAACCAGAATCCCAAGAGGAATTGGACTCCGAGGAAACCAGCAGCAGTGCCAGCCAAGAGGCCTCTCTGAGCGACCAGGAGGTTAGCGAAACGACCTCTAGTGAAACGACAACTAGCTCAGAGGAGGAATAAACGCCCATGACACTGCCAAGACTTGCCGTTAAACGGCCGGTCGCCATGCTGATGTGCGTGCTCTGCCTTCTGGTGTTTGGCATTTCCTCCATCTTCGACATGGAGATGGAGTCTACACCGGAGATGAACATGCCCGTTTTCATGGTGATGACCCGCTATGAGGATGCCTCCCCTGAAGAAGTGGATAGCTTGGTGACCGATGTGATCGAGTCCGCCCTCTCCTCTGTGAGCGAGGTGGAGAGCATGACCTCCCGCTCGTCCGAGGGGTCCTCCATGACCACATTGGAGTTTGGTTACGATGTGGATATGGACGAAAAATATGACGATATCAACGAGGCGCTTCAACGTGTCCGTTTACCGGACAGTGCCGATGACCCCACTATCATGGAGATGAGCATGGACTCGTCCTCCATCATGACATTAAGCATCGCCACAACTGATACCAGCAGCAATATCTACTCCTATATTGAAGATACTGTAGTGCCAGAGATCGAACGGATTGACGGCGTCTCCGAGGTGGAGATGCGGGGCGGCGCCCGGGAGTATATCCAGGTGCTGCTAAAAGAGGAGGAGATGACCCAATACGGGTTGAGCATCAGCGATATCGCCAATGCCATCTCCACCGCCGATTTCACTACCACCGTAGGTGACATCAACCGCGGCGAACAATCCCTCACCCTTCAGGGCGGTATGAGCTACGACACCTATGACAGTTTGGAGACCATCCCCATCTCGCTGGCCTCCGGAGACATCATCCACGTCTCCGATGTGGCCACGGTGACAATGGCGGAGGAAGAACAATCCTCCATCAGCCGGTACAACGGGATTGATAACATCTCTGTCTCGGTTTCCAAGAATCAAAGCGCTAACACCATTGAAATTTGTAACCAAGTGGCGGAAGTGGTGGATGAACTTAACCAAGAAGGCCTAGGTATCGCCATTTCCATCACAAACAACTCAGGTGAAACCATCTATGAGAATATCATGAACGTGGTTTCCTCTCTGCTTCAGGGCCTGGTATTGTCCATGTTCACGCTGATCGTCTTTTTAGGAGATTGGCGTGCCTCCTTCATCATCGCCCTCTCCATGCCTTTGTCCGTCTTCGCGGCGCTGGTGCTGATGGCAGCCTTTGGTATGACGATCAACATCATGTCCCTGGGCGGCCTGGTGGTGGGCATTGGTATGATGGTGGATAACTCCATCGTGGTGCTGGACAGCTGCTTTAAAGAACAGGATGGCATCAAAACCTATGAACAGGTGGCCATTGAGGGAGCCAACATCGTCAACGGCTCCGTCATCGCTTCCACCCTCACCACCGTCGTGGTGTTCCTGCCCATCTCCCTGATGGAAGGCATGTCCGGGCAGTTGTTCCGGGAGGTTGGCTTCACCATCGTCTTCTCCCTAACCGCCTCCCTGATCTCCGCTTTGACAATGGTACCGTTGCTCTTCTTTAAGATGCGCCCGGTGGAAAAGAAGGAGTCTTGGGTCAACAAACAGGTCCATCGGTTGGAGCAAGCCTATCGAAAAGGGTTGGTAGCGGCCCTGAACCATAAAGTTATCACCATTGGAGCGGCAATTGTGATGTTGGCCTCCACCGCCTACATGTTTACCCAGATCGATATGGAATTGATGCCTACCAGTGATGAGGGCACCATCAATATCTCGGTCACCACGAAGGACGGATTGGATTTGGAGGCCACCAATGTCATCATGGAGCAGGTGGAGGCGATTGTCACCAGCCAAGAGGACGTGGAGAACTACTCGATGCGGGGTAATGGCGGCAGTGCAAGCATCGAAGTTGAGCTGCGCGACGATCGGACCCTCTCCACCGATGAGTTCATCACGCTCATGCGTGATGAAACTTCCGGCATCGACAATGCTTCGGTGGAAGTGGAAGAGACCAGCTCCATGTCCTTTGGCAGCTCTGGAATCACGATCAATCTCACCGGCAGCAACCTGGATGTATTGGAAGAATCAGCCAACGAAATCAAGACGATAGTCCAAACGATGGACGGAATCGATTCTGTTTCTACCAGCCTTTCGGATGGAAGCCCACAGGCAGAGATCATCGTGGATCCTGTGCAGGCCGCTGCCATTGGTACCACTCCCTCCGCTATTTTGGGAGAGGCTCAAAACATCCTTTCTGGGATTGACGCCACGGATCTTCAGACCGCCACAGAGGAATATACGGTCCGGGTGATGTATGATGAGGACCGGTTCCACGATGTCAGCGATTTGAGTGGTATGATGATCTCTACATCCAGTGGCGGCCAGGTACCCATCACAGACGTCGCTGAGATTGTCTTTAATAACGCACCCTCCCAGATTGAACGCAGCGACGGAGATTATCGTGTCCAAGTCACCGCACAGACCGCTACTGACGCTTCCGCCACCCAGCTTACCAACCAAATTCTCCAACGGGTTCAACAGATGGACCTGCCGGACGGTGTGGAAATTGAAGCGGGCGGTTCCTATCAGACGATGAATGAGGAGTTTAGCAAGATCTATGAGGCCCTGGCTATCGCGATCTTCCTCGTGTTTGTGGTCATGGCAGTACAGTTCGAGTCCTCAAAATTCTCCCTAGTGGTCATGTTGTCGGTTCCATTCTCCATGACTGGTGCGTTCTTGTCGTTGATCATCACAGGGATGACCATCTCCATGACTTCTCTGATCGGCCTCATTATGCTGGTGGGCATTGTGGTAAATAACGCCATCGTGCTCATCGACTATACCAACATCCTGCGCCGCGAACGGGGCCTGGGCGCCCGAGAGGCTGTGGTCTATGCCGCCCCCACCCGTCTGCGCCCCATTATGATGACCACTCTCACCACCGTTTTGGGGCTGCTCCCCTCCGCTTTCGGATTGGGCGGAAATGTGGAAATGATGCAATCCATGGCCGTAGTAGTGATTGGCGGCCTGAGCCTTTCCACCCTGGTGACATTGATCTTAATACCCACCGTCTATCTAATGGCGGATGGTGAAGATCGCCGGAAGAAAGGCGGCAGGTTCGGCCGCAAATCCCTCCTACGCCGCAGCCGCCGGGAGGATCCTCAAGTGAGTCAGGAGCCTGTTGTTCCGGAGGAGTTTCGATGAACGGCGGACAACTGGTCCTGCTCCTGGATCCCCAACCCGCTGAACGGGCCCAGCTGACCGAGTTTCTCCACCGCCAGGGGTATCTCCCCCTGGCAGTGGAGAAGCCTGAGGAACTTCGCCGCCGATGCCGCCGGGAACCTCCCTCTGCCATCATTCTCAGCAATCGTTTGGATGCTCAGGAGGATGGATGTTTGGTTTGCAGACAGCTGAAGCAGGATTCTATCACACCAGTGATTTTACTCACCGACACGGATCAGGAATTGGAACTATATACCTGTTATGCCAGCGGAGCAGACGCCTGTCTAAAGCGACCGATCTCTTTTCCCTTGCTCTCTGCCCGCTTGCAGGCGATGCTCCGTCGCAGCCGTTTCCCTCTCCAAACTCCAGTGCAGTTGGGTGACTACACCATTCAGCCTCAACTACACCTATTCTTGTACCAAGGGGAACGGATCTCCCTAACACCCCGGGAATATGATCTGCTATGTTACCTAGTGGACCATAGAAATCAGGCCCTTACCCGTACACAGCTGTTGCAAGCGGTATGGGGACCTAACTATCATGGAGATGTCCGAACGGTGGACACTCATATCAAGTGTCTGCGCAAAAAGTTGGGGAATCTGGGCGACTCCCTGGTAACCCTTCACCGGGTGGGGTACAAATTCGAATGGAAGGAGGAAGAAAATTGAGACGCCCCCTTTGTATCCTCTTGGCCAGCTGCCTAATCCTGGGAGCAGGGACAAAAGCCGCTGCGGCAGCGCCTACCCTTTCCGGGGAAAGCAGCGCCACCGCCGGAGTCACCTTTTCCGGTTTTTGGCCCTTGGAGGTAGGCAATGGGCGGATCCGTTGGGATCTGGCCAGTTGTACCATTCAACCTAAACTAATGGACAATAACGGGCAGGTCTGGCGAATCACAGATGCCACATCCCTATTGGATTCCAGTCTTTTCCGACAGGAAATCACTGTCACCGCAGGTCCGGAGTTGGTGCGTTCAATAGAGCTCTCCTGTGATGACTCTGGTGCCTTGAGCGCTCAAATATCCCTAAAAAATGCCTACTCCGGCTATCAAACGGCTTTAGCGTTCACCATCCAATGGACCGCGCGCCAGGGGGTTACTTTACCAGTCACCGGGCAGGGTGACGCCCAGACGATCTCGGTGGAGGAGGATGCTATCATTGAAGTGGACTGCAAGGTCGTACTCAATCAGTTTGATACCAGAGTGAGCGCTTATCCCGAACAGATCCCACCTTTGGAAACCGATCGTTGGAAGGGAATCCCAGCTCTGGAAGCACTACATGCCTCAGACGAATCATCATAAACAAGATACCGCCGGAGAGTGGACTCTCCGGCGGTATCTTGTTCAGTTCCTAAAAATTGCTATTCATGAGAGGAGCCACTTGAAATGCATCCATCTCTTTTTGCTACAGTACAAAATTGCTAAATTTTCAGGTAGCCAAATGTATTCGCACTTGCATCAAAAGCGGACCCGCAAAAATGGAATGGGCCCGCTTTCACCGCTCATTTTCCGCTATCGCCTCATTCCTCAATAGCGCCACAGCCCCACTTGAGCCAATTCGTTGACAGCCGGCCCGTAAAAATGCCTCCAGCTGCTGGCGAGTACGGATACCTCCGGCCGCTTTAATCTTGACGTTTGGGCCGATGTGTTCCCGAAACAGCTGGATGTCCTCTAGTACAGCCCCAGCGGTTCCAAAGCCGGTGGAAGTCTTGATATAATCCGCTCCTGCTTGGGTTACCAGCTGGCAGAGACAGATTTTCTCCTCTCGGGTAAGATAGCAGGTCTCCACAATGACCTTCAAAATTTGTTTTTCCACCGTCTGACGGACCTGGCACACTTCTTCCAACACCTGGTCAAACCTCCCGTTTTTTACATCCGTGAGATTGATCACCAGGTCCACTTCGTCCGCTCCTTCCCTCACCGCCTGACGTGCCTCCAGAACTTTAGCAGCGGTGACACTGTATCCCAGGGGAAAGCCAATCACTGTGCAAACGGGTAATTGGTTCCCATAGGTTCTTTTGATTCGCTCTACATAGCAGGGTGGAACACAGACCGACGCCGTCCGATAGGCAATGGCCTCCTCGCACAATGTCTGGACCTCTGCCCAAGAAGCTGTCGCTTTTAACAGCGTATGGTCTACATGGCGTAAAATCTCTCTTGCCTCCATTTCAGGCCCCCCAATTTCTTTAGACTTCTGACACGATTGTACCGCAAATCCCGCTGATTGACAACCACTTTACGCGCCCGGAAATTGTCGCCCAGTGTGGTCCAGACGGTAGGGCGCGGAATAGATCAACTCTCCCACGGTGCAAAATGTATATCCCTCCGCTTGAAGTTGATCGAGGGATTGGGCCAAAGCGGCCGGCGTATTGGGCTTGCCGGCATGCCAAAGGAAAATGGATCCGGGCCGGCATTTTTTACACACCCGTTCCACCATCTCTTCCACAGGGGGCTCCTTCCAATCTAAACTGTCCACATCCCATTGGATCGCCTCCCATCCCAGTTCCCGTGCAGTCGAGATCACCAGATTGTTGTAGGATCCAGAGGGAGGGCGAAATAGGCGGGGTTCCCGACCTGTGAGCGATTGGATTTGTTCCGCCGAACACTCCAATTCCTGTACAATTTCCTCCCGATTCAATTGGGTCATATCACGATGGGTCTGGGAATGGCTACCCAGCTCGTGGCCTGCCTGGGCCAACTTTTGCACCGCTTGGGGATATTTTTCACACCACTCCCCCACCAAAAAGAAGGTTGCTTTTACCCCCCGTTCCTTTAGTAATGCTAAAATCTCATCGATCCCGCTGTCATCCCAGGCGCAGTTGATTCCTATGGCCGCCCGCTTCTCTGAAGTCTCTACAGAATAAATGGGCAGCTGACGTTGTGCGGCAGCTAGAGCACCTACTGCCCTACTACCGATCCCCAACACCACAACCAGTGCGAAAATCACCCCTCCCGCTCCCAAGGCCGCGGTCCACCCGCGCGTTACACGATACATACCATTCCCCTCCTCTTTTTCATCCTATGCCAGAGTGCGTATATTCATGCGCCGTTCCAAATAGTTGTGTTGACAACTATTTGGAACGGCGCTATAATGAAGGAAAGCATATTTCGTAATCCATGGCAGAAGAAAAAAGAAAAGGACTGTGGCAGGTATATGAAAAAGATCCTGACCCAAGAGGAAAAATTCCTTCAGATGACGCAAACCCCGATTCCTTCGCTGATCTGTAGGCTCTCCGTCCCTACCATCGTCAGTATGATGGTCACCTCCCTTTACAATATGGCAGATACCTTTTTTGTGGGCCAGATCGGTACCAGCGCCACCGCCGCAGTGGGAGTGGTCTTTTCTCTCATGGCGGTTATCCAGGCGTTGGGCTTCACCTTTGGGCACGGCAGTGGCAACTATATGGCCCGAGCGTTGGGCAGCAGAGAAACCAAAACAGCCGAAGAGATGGCCGCAACCGGTTTTTTCTCCGCTTTAATCGCCGGCGGAGTATTGGCAATACTGGGACTGATCTTCTTGGATCCACTGGTGCGGATGCTGGGTGCCACTGAAACCATCCTCCCCTATGCGCGTGACTATGCGGGCTATATCTTGATCGGCATGCCCTATATGGTGGCGGCCTTGACTCTCAATAACCAGATCCGTTATCAGGGAAATGCTTTTTATGCCATGTGCGGCATTGCCTCTGGCGCGGTTCTCAATGTTGTGCTGGACCCGATCTTCATCTTTACATTGAATATGGGGGTAGGCGGTGCGGCCTTGGCTACCATCCTGAGCCAATTCGTCAGCTTCTGTATCCTGCTGGCCAATACCTACCGCGGGGGGAACATTCCGATCCGCTTGCGCAACTTTAAGCCACGCTGGGAGTACTATCGGCAGATCGCCCGAGGTGGCCTTCCCTCCTTTTATCGTCAAGGACTGGCCAGCGCGGCCACTATCTTTCTCAATCTGGCAGCTGGTCCCTATGGTGACGCAGCCATTGCTGCTATGGGGATTGTCAACCGGGTGAGCATGTTTGCCTCCTCTGCAATGCTGGGATTTGGGCAGGGATTTCAACCAGTCTGTGGATTCAATTATGGGGCTCAACTTTATCATCGAGTGAGCAAAGCCTTTTGGTTCTGTGTAAAGCTGGCGTTTGGGTTTTTAGCTGCCTTTGCAGTAGTCGAATTTCTATTCGCCCCGCAGATCGTCGCCATCTTCCGTAGGGATGACCCTGAGGTGATCAGGATTGGGACGACCGCGCTGCGGTTGCAATGTATTACGTTACCGCTCACCGCCTGGATTGTTATCTGCAATATGATGTGCCAGACCATCGGGAAGGCCTTCAAGGCCTCTGTGTTGGCCATGGCCCGCCAGGGATTATTCTTCCTGCCTCTCATATGGGTGCTGCCCCCTCTGGTTGGGATGATTGGTGTCCAAATCAGCCAGCCTGTCTCCGATGCGCTTACTTTTGTATTGGCGGTGCCTATGGGGATCAGCGTATTGCGGGAAATGCAGCGGGATCAAACACAATTGGACACCCAACAGCGAGGGCTCTAATGATGGATCGGGTCAATCGCCGTATCTCCATTCTCTATCGATATGGACAGAGATTCCTGACCGCTCGGCTGAAGCCTCTGGGGCTGGAGGTGGGCTTGCTCCCCTCTTTTTTACAAGTCTGCCGGTTCCCAGGAATTACGCAGGAGGAGATCTCCGCCCATACCGGTATGGACAAGGGAACCACCGCCCGCAGCGTGAAAAAATTGGAGGAACAGGGATATGTCTTTCGCACAGGAGATCCGGCAGACCGCCGGGTAAACCATATTCAGCCCACCAGCCAGGCGCGAGCATTGGAGCCTCTGGTGGAAGAGGTTGTTGAAGAACTTCATCGCCACCTCTACAGAGGTTTCTCTCCCCAGGAGATTTGTTTGACCTTAGAGATCCTGTCCCGAATGCAGAAAAATCTTGAAGAGGCGCTCTCTCAACCGCACTCTCCCCGAAAAGCAGAGGGCCTTGAGAAATAGGAACACAATTTAGCTGAAGAAATTGCTAACCGTTTTATTTCGTACATTCATACTATAAAAAGCCCTCACAGAAGGTATAACCTTCTGTGAGGGCTTTTTATAGACTGTCACTCCCTAGTAGCTTGGTTCAAGGCTTCTGTTTGGCGCTCCCTAGCATTCTCTAAATCATCAAAATCCCCCAGATCGGCCAAATCCAGATGGGAGGCATCCACCCCTACCCCCGGATATTCCATCCGTGCCCGAAGCGTGGAGGGGATCTTCCCCTCCAGTTGTCCCCGACAGCTTGCCGCACGCAAATAGCAGACCTCCAGCAACGTCTCCACTGCCAATCGATGGTCTTCCAACGAGCAAAAAGCAGTGGGATCCTTCTCTACATAGGGATAGATCAGATTTGCCATCCTGTGTACGTTTGCTTCACAGCGGCCGCTTTCAAAATACCCCTCCAAAAGCTGGTCAAAATAGGCACGATACCGGGCAAAATATTCTTCGTTCTGCATCAAGTTGTGATAGAGGGGCCGGTTTCGCATGATTTCCCATTCGGCGGGGGTATAGATTGGGTAGTTGATGAGTCGGTTTGGATCCCGGATGGGTTCCGGCATCCCAAGCGCATAAGTACCGAATGCCAAATTGTAATCCCACGGCAGGATCATAAGCATCCCCTCTTCCTCATAGAGGAAATAGTTGTGGCCGGTGGGCCCCAGATAGCTGTCCCAATTCATCAGAAACACCTGACCGGCAAAATACCGCAGCGCCCCATCCACATAGACTGCCTCCTCCAAATTTTCCCCAGTGGAGAGTATCCACAGCGCCCGAATTAGACGGGCTTGATCGGATTTTGAAGGAGAGAATTTGGCGTTGCGGAAGATGTTATCATACGCTTCTGGATCCTCTCCGACGTAGCGCAGGGCCACATCTGCATTTTCCTCAGAGAGGGAGCGATAGTCCGGTTGATACAGCTGCCCATAGGTTTCCCCAAAATTGCGTCGGGCAAATGCCTCCTCCGGCTCTTCCACCGCTAAAAACAATCCCCAGGGGACTCCATTCACTGTCACCCATGCATAGCTGCACAGAGGGGCCGGTACCCCTAAAAACCGCATCACATCATAGGCCAACCAGGTTTTCAGATAACTATTGTCCTGAAAAGAGGCGTCTAAGGAGAATTTGTCCAGCCCATAATAATTTCCCCCATCCAGATAGTGGTCAAACTCCAACTTCAAACTATACCGGGAGAGCCCGTAGTCTTGGGTAAGCCGTAAGGAGTTATTCCCTTTTGCCCGTAATCCTACTTGTTGGAAGACCTCTCCATCCACAGCGACTGCACAGGGGATATACGTCTCCTCGGCTGCTTGTTCCACAAACGCCCCCCAGTCTTCCACCTGTAGATCCACCGTGTGGACCCTTTTGTCATCGAACAGGCGGTCCGCATAGGCAGGAGCCGCGCTAGCCCTCTGGAGAACCCCCAACCGCTCCCCCAACGGCAGGAGGGCCACAACCGCCACCGCCAAAACCATCGCAATGATACAGAGGGCATCCATATACCGGCTTTTGCTCATTGGCATTACCCCATATAGTCCCCATTATAGGAGACCAACGCCACCTGCTGCACTCCCTCTATAACCCCTAGATCATCTACAAAGGAGGTATCCCCCTCCCTCAGCCGAACCTCAAAATTCAACTCTATGCGCCCGGGAATAACGCCTTTGCTTTTCAGGCTCATCCTCCGAACCCGGCTGGACACCAGCGCCCGTACCTGCGCTTCTTGATCGGAACCAGCACAGTGGACGACTAAAATATAGGGGGAGTCGGGCGCCTTTTGGTTGGAAAAGGCCAGCAACACCACCCCGATAAACAAGCTGCCCAAAACTGCCAAGGGGAAGAGTCCAGCCGCCAGCACGATGCCCACTGCAATCGCCCAAAACAGAAATGCAATGTCCATCGGTTCTTTGATTGCTGTGCGGAATCGCACAATGGACAGAGCCCCCACCATACCCAGAGAGAGTACCACATTGGTGGTGACCGCCAGGATGAGCAACGTCGTGATCAAGGTTAGAGCGATCAGCGTCATTCCAAAACTGGGGGAATACATGACCCCGCTATAGCTGCGCTTGTAGACAAAAAATAAAAATAGCCCCAACAGGAAGGCCAGCGTCATGGATACCGTCATATCCAACATGGAGACGGCCGCCATCCGCTCTAAAAAAGAGGATTTAAAGATGTCTTGAAAGGTTGCCATAATCGATTGCCTCCCCATGGTCATTCTGTCTCAATCAAATCGGCGGCAGAGAGCGTATTTGGAGCAGGCAGAAGCCTGACGATTGGGGACCTGTACCGCCATTTGCACAATCTCGGGCAAAAAGGCGTCATATTTGACCTCCAGAACAGAGAAAGTTGCTGCCGCTTCCAGAGAAAATCGTTCAGGGTGAAGAAAGTCCTTCCAGGATAGGCAGGTGCATACCCTCCGGTCCAAAGTGATCCGTACATTTCCAGGGAAATAGAGGAACGCCTCCCGCTGGTAGCTAACCACAGTTTTAGGCGCCAGGAGCTTTCCATGCAACTTGCCATACAGCTCCATAAAAAGAGGTTCCCCACTCTCCAATAGAAACGGATCTGTCCCGCTTAGCAACTGCTGAACCTGCTCCTGAGCCATCTGTACCGAACGTTTTCCGCATAGGCCATGTCTTTTAAACTTCTTCTCCAGCCGAAAAGAACGGGGGGACTCACCGTAATATCGAAGCCGGAACTTCTCCCGGAAATCTACCCCATCCAACTTTTCCCGCAGAGCGCTGTCATAGGGGGTATCAAAATACAGGCTGGTCACCCGATAGGTGCCATCCACCCCCGCATGGGGATCCCGCGGAAATAGCCTTCTCAGCCTTTGAGAGAGCACCAGATCCTCTTGGAGAGAAATCTGGTGCTTCCATTCATGGCGCAGGGGCACCGGCTGGCGTTCAATCATCGTCGTGGTCGCTGTAGTCGCTTCCCCCATCATCATAGTTGGTATCTCCATAGTTGCTGGCGCCATAATTGGTGGTGCCATAGTCATCATAGTTCGTGCGTCCATAATTGCTAGAATTATAATTGGTGGCACCATAATCGGTGACCCCATCCGCATTGGGACCATAGTCGGTGTCGTTGTAATCGGTGACCCCATCCGCGTTGGGACCATAGTCGGTGTCGTTGTAATCGGTGACCCCATCCGCATTGGGACCATAGTCGGTGTCGTTGTAATCGGTGACCCCATCCGCATTGGGACCATAGTCGGTGTCGTTGTAATCGGTGACTCCGTCTGCGTAGGGGCCGTAATCGGTGTCGTTGTAATCGGTGACTCCGTCCGCATAGGGGCCGTAATCGGTGTCGTTGTAATCGGTGACTCCGTCCGCATAGGGACCGTAATCGGTGTCATCCGCTCGATTGATGGATTGATCCCGGTAATTGCTCTCCCCTTCTAGGTCGATATCACTTGACAGATGCATGGTATTGACATAACTGCGAACATCTGTAACAATGTCCCCCAAGAACTGGTCACTGGGCATCACCGAACCTCGCTCCACTTCGATGACAATTTGACGGTTTCCTCCGTCAACCTCTTCCACAAAGTAACCCGCTTCGTAGATCTGAGCCACCAAATTTTGGACCGCAGTTCGGCATTCTTGGCCTACATAGGCCTTGGTATCGGTCAAGAGTGCTTTTCCATCATCGTTGACCCCTTCTACCGCGGTCACAATGCCATTGGCATCATAGTGGATGGCAATCTCTGGATTTACCCGCAGATAGAGCACCCCTGTATCTGGGAGCGATTCACTGGAGGTAACGGCGGACGAGGTGGGGAGAACGGATACAGCGGACGTGGAAACTGTTGAGGCTGTGGCACATCCAGAAAACAGGGCCGCCGTCAACAGCAGGCTCAAAAGGGTCCCTAGCAAAAAAGTGTTGTTCCGTTTCATCATAGATTCTCCTTTTCTTCTGAAAATGAGGGGTAGAAGTTTGCAATTTCGAGCTTCTGTCTATAGAATACGGGAGAGGTTTTTAAAAACCGGGGTCACAGGAAATTTTTTCACAAAATAGAGGGAATTTACAATCGGTCAATCATCTTCGTCATCCTCATCGTCCTCGTCGTCCTCGTTCTCATCTTCATCCCGCTCCTGTTCGTCCTCCCAGTCCTCATAAGCGGAATCCCCGTCTATTCGTTCTTCATACCCGGAATCGCCATAGCCGCTGTCTCCTCTGACCGACGGATTTGAGGTAACAGGTGAAGGAAGGTCTTGTACTGCCGAGGAGTCTGGAGCAGGGGCAAAACCGCTTTCCTCAGGGTCAGGCAGCGTGATGGGGATTGTGACTTGGAGTAGTTCTTGGCTATTGGAGGTGTCCGCATCTGTTTCTGACTCTGAAAGGCCCACGGTGATCACAATCCGTTCCCCGTATTGATCCTCCAACTGCTGTAAAGAGGACGCCTGCTCCTGCTCTTTCCACTCGATGTCCCGGCTATCCACAGAGATGGCAACCCGATCCCCATCGGAGAGGTAATCCATCTGTATGGCCCTTTCTATCAGCTCCTCCAAAACTGTAGCACGGCTTTTCCCCCGATAGTCATAGCCAGCGACCAAATCCCCGCCGTCCTGATTGAGGCCCTTTAAATCCAATACGCGTTCCGTGCGGCTAATCGTTAACAGGACATCCGGATTAATCTGCAGGCGCAGAAGCCCATGGGCTACAAAATTGGGTTGATAATAGCCAAAGAATACCAGACAGAAGCAGGCTGCGGCAGCAACAAATCCAAAAAGAGGGCGGAGCACTTTGGCCCTTGGCGCGGTTGGAATCTTTAACTCCAAAATCTCCTGCACGGTATCTCCCACTTGATAGTGGAGGTTCGCTGCCTTGACGAACCGCCCCTCCTCATCTAAAAGGATCGCATAGGACGGATGGGTTTCCATCACCAAATAGTTCATGGCTCCCCTCCTTTCTCCGCTGGATACAGCCGGCACAGATGTCCTCGGATGATCTCATATCCATTGGTAAACGCCAACAGGATCGCCATCAGATAATCCCTATGCCGCTCCAGGGTTTTTCGCTCCACGCCGGCGCCCTGCGCCAATTCCTTGAGCGGCAGCTTTTGGGTGCGCAGCAGCTGCTCTAACAGCTCCGGATTTTCACGGGCAAATGACAATGCCCGTTGGCAAGCATTTAAGGTTCTTTGCTGCCGTGGACTATTGTCCGCCACAGCGGAAAAATGGATGCCAAACTGTTCCAGTTGACATCGGAACTCTTCAATTTCCGCTTGGGTAGCCTTCCGATGGACCGACTCCTCCAGAGGATTTTTCTCTTCCGGAAGGATGTGCAGGAGTTCTCCTCCCTCTTCCTCGTCTCCATAGGGCTGGTTTAGAGAGATCTGCCTCTCATGGCGTTTTTCCCGTCGATAGTAGTCAATCAAGCGGTTTTTAATTGCCCGGGAAGCATAGGGAAGAAAGGCTCCTCTTCCCCGTTGATAGCCCAATATCGCCTCATAGAAGGCGAACATTGCTATGCTCAATTCGTCCTCATACCCAAAGTCCGGAGAGGTATGGAGGAACTTGGCCAGTTCGCTCTTAATAAAGCCTAAATATTGCTGAATGAACCGGTCGGCCGCCTGGGAATTGGTCTTTGCCTCTTCTACCCAAAGGGCAATTTGCGGCTCAGTTGGAGTCATCTTCACACGCCCCCTATTCAAAGGATACGTTCCCAATGACAAATTTTCGGGGTCTCGAAAAAGGTTATTTTCTCAAAAAGGGAAAGGGCTGTCCACTCCGGACGGCCCTTTCCCTTTTTGTCGTGCGCTGTCAGGGATTTCCTTTCCCGGCAGTGTTTCTATTATGATCCCATTTTAGAAAGGCGGTAAGCCTCATCATATAGCCAATCCTGGCATGCCAACGGCGCTTTCCCATTGGGCATTCGACGCACATAGCTGCCATCCGGCTGTTGGTCCCTGGCCTGACGGTTGTCCTCCCACATCACCTGGAAGATCTTCAGCAGCCGGGCTTTCAAATCCTCATCATAGACAGGCGCCGCTACCTCCACCCGGCGCAATGTATTCCGGGTCATCCAGTCAGCGCTGCCAATATAGTACCGGGCCTGTTCACCCTTTCCGAAGATGTAAACTCGAGAATGCTCCAGATAACGTCCCACAACGCTGATGATATGGATGTTATCTGTCCAACCCGGTACCCCGCCCCGCAGGCAGCAGATTCCCCGGACGATCATCTCCACTTTGACGCCTGAACGGCTGGCCTCGATGAGCTTGTCAATGAGCGCTTTGTCACTGAGCCCGTTGATCTTGATGCGGATCAGGCCCTCCCCTCCTTGCGCCACCTTACAAATTTCGTCATCGATCATATCCAACAGCTTATTTTGCAGGCAGTGAGGTGCTACCAAAAGGTGCTGGGTGTGGTCCACCGTCTCACCCAAAGCCAAAGCGTGGAAAACGGCGGCGGCTTCTGCGCCGATCTCTTTTTGCGCAGTCATGAGGGAGAGATCCGTATACAATCTACTGGTCTTCTCATTGTAGTTGCCGGTTCCAATTTGGGTGATATACTGGACCCCATGCTCTGTTTTTCGGGTGATGATACACAGTTTGCTGTGCACCTTCATACCGCTCAACCCATAGATCACATGGCAGCCAGCCCGCTCCAGGCGTCGGCTCCATTCGATATTGTTGGCCTCATCAAACCGGGCTTTCAATTCCACCAGAACGTCCACCTGTTTGCCGTTCTCCGCTGCCTCCACCAAGCTCTCCACAACCTTGCTATCCCGCGCCAACCGGTAGAGGGTCATACGGATGGAGACCACCGTTGGATCCCGAGCAGCCTCACTCAACATCTGCAAAAATGGCCGGATACTCTGGTAGGGGTAATGTAGTAAAATGTCCTTCTGGGAGATCTGCTCCAACACGGAACGGTTCAAATCCACATCCGGGCTGTCCTGGGGATGACGTGGGGCATAGAATAGCTCACTATGGCTGCGCAGGGTATCCCGGATATTGTAGAGAAAAGCCAGATCCAAGGGGGAATCATACTCGTAGACCTGGTCCATATCCAATTTCAACTGCCGGCAGAGGGTTTCAATGACCTCCAGATCGATGGCGCGGCTCAGTTCCAGGCGCACAGGGCTCAACCGCCGCCTCAGCTTGATCACCTCGGCCATATGATCCCGATAATTGAGTTCCTCATCATAGATACTGTCCGCATCGATATCCGCGTTCCGGGTGATTCGAGCCAAGGTCTTGCTGGTAATCCGGTAGCCTGGGAACAACATAGGGAGGCAGTGCAGGATCAATTCCTCCGCCAAGATGTAGCATCCCGTACGCTCTGGGACGGGGATCAACCGGGGAAATACCCCGCTGGCGCATGGCACTACGCCGATCTTCTTTTTTTCTGTACGGGTGTTCAGCACAGCGATGGCATAGATGTCCTTATTCACCAGAAAGGGGAACGACTGTTTTTTCCCAATAATAAAGGTGGAGAGCAGGGGCAAAAACTCCTGGGCAAACATCCCCTCCAAGTATTTTTCAGAATCCGCGCTGATATTATGGAAGTTGACAATCGTAATCCCCTGTTCTGCCAAACGCTCCATTAAAGAGGCATAAACCGCATCCCGACGGCCACAAAGTTCCCGTACCCGTTCCAAGGATGCCGCAATCTGCTCCCCTGGGGTCATATTGGTCTTGTTTTCCCGGCTTTCGGCATCCAGCAGCATCTGGTCGCACAGACTTCCGATCCGCACCATAAAAAATTCATCCAAATTGCTCTGGAAAATGGATAGAAAGGAGAGTCGTTCGCATAGAGGAACACGGGTATCCTCCGACTCTTCCAAAACTCTCTCATTAAAACGCAACCAAGAGAGTTCCCGGTTTTCAAAACATGTTGTCTCCATCATCTTTCACTCCACGTTCCTAATTTCACGCTCGCATCCCCAAAAGGGATCTGAAATTATGTGAAAAAGTAGATGCTCGAGATTTCTCTCTAAGCGTAGCACCTTCTTTTTTAAGAATACCAAAGAGGTGGACAGAATTTCAACTGTTTATCAGCTTTAAAGCCGGGAAAAGCGTGTAAAATTTAGGTAAAAAATCGTATTTTACATTTTCCGAGGGTGTGGTCCCCTCTTTTAATATGGATCTCATACACAAGCAAAGATAAATGCCCCAGTTTTTCACTGGGGCATTTATCTTCAACTGACTTTATCGCAATAAAGAGATATCCGAAAGTTTCAATTTGCGCGTATGGCGGATCTCTTCCCAAGAGGTACAGCGTTTAAATAGGCAGAGCAGGTTAATTGGAATCCAGCTGGTAATAAACAGCCAATATCCCATAGTCCCCTTTAACATTTTTAAACTACTCTTTCCTTCCGCAATTACAACTGCCACCGCCAAAGCGGTTCCTATCACAAAAGAGATGTTCAGAGAGAGCAACAGACGCCCCCAAAGAATCCCCTCAGAGAACAGTCCCTGTTGAACTGCCAACAGGTTCAGCTGAAATCCCAGCAGAAGGGACACCACATACATCATCTGCATAAATGGCGCCAGGAAAAAGAGCATTTGATCCAGGCAAACAGCTCTTCTCTCCCGGAGGAACGTCCGGGTCAATGGGACAAAATATCGCACAAACCCCTGCAGCAGTCCGGTGGACCACCTTTTGCGCTGCTTCCAGGACTGGGCAAAAGAGAGCGGTTGCTCGTCATAAGTAATTGCCTGGGGTACCCATTCCACCCGCACTCCTCTCAGAATACACTGTGTGGAAAATTCAATATCCTCTGTCATGGTGTAAGTACGCCAGCCCTTCATCTCACGTAAGAGGCTAGTGGATACCATAAACCCGCTTCCGTTGATGATTGCTGACAGCCCCAGGGCGCTTCTGCTACGGCTATACAGTCGGTTCACCATCCAGTAGTAGATGGAGTAACAGCCGGATACCCAACTGTCGTGTGGGTTTTTGCTGTCCCGATATCCCTGAGCGACACGGGCCCCCTGACAGAGCGCGTTATTCATCTGTTGGAGGAAGTCTGGGTGTACCAGATTGTCCGCGTCAAAGATGCAAATCGCGTCCCAGTCCTCCTTTAACAGGGTCCGAAATACCTGCCGCAACACGTCACCCTTGGAACGTACAGGAAGAGTGCAGTCATAGATCCGCGCGCCCGCCTGTTGGGCCACAAGGCGTGTATCATCCGTGCAATTGTTTGGGGCCACAATCACCTGATAGAGCTCTTTGGGATAGTTTTGCCGCTGCAAAGTTTCAACCAGCTGTCCGATGACCTCCTGTTCATTGCGGGCGGCTACTACAACCGCAATCTTTTTTCGCGGTGGTGCGGCAGCCCATCGCTTTTGTGAGCGTAAGGAAAAGAGTGCCACGCCAAAATAATAACAGCTATATGCAATCAAGATCAGCTGGAGCCCCCAGGATACGGCTGTTAAAAATTTGTACATCATCCCTACCTCCAGTTTCCAGTGTATTTTTGTATTATGTGTACTAGTTTATATAGTACAGATATTATTATAGCAGATCATCGTAAAATTTCAAGTGTTTTTTGTAACTCCTATCAAAAAAACGACATAAAAATTGTAAAAACTTCAAGAATGCCTTTCCTCGAGAAAAAATATGGCTCATCCCATTTGATGTGAAATGTCTGAGAAAGGCGTAGCGGATTTATCCATCCCATGGTATACTGGAATCTGTACGGGGAAAAGCCCTCTACAGAAATGGCTTGAGGAGGCGATGCTCTTTATGAACCGCAAGGTAAGAGAAAATTATGGACAATTAGCGCTACAGACAGGACTCCAATTGGATGAAGAGGACGGTTGTCTTTATGGGCAAGTAAATGGCTTTCAAGTGACCGCCTATGCCCAAAATCCCTCCTACCCCTACCTACTTACGCTGGCGATGTCGGCGCAGCGGCCGGACGGTCCACTCACCAAGGAGGAGATCAAACAATTCCAAGGCGCCCATAAACAGGTGGCGGCGCTCAATCAAAAAGGCTTTTTTATCACATCGACGCTCAAAAACACCTTAACTGGACGCCAGGAGGTCCTTCAAGAACGATTTTCCAATGCTTTGCAGGACTTGACACAATTCCTACGAAATTTAGGATTTCAAAACAGTTGCCAAGCCTGCGGTGCAAAGGGTGATACCCTTGCCTGCTATGTCTCCGGTGGATATCTCCAACTCTGTTCGCAATGTTTTTCTTCCATACAACAGAATAAAACGCTTATGCAGGCACAGCTGGGACAAAGGCGGGAAAATCCTATCGGCGGTTTTGTTGGAGCACTCTTAGGGACTCTTATCGGGGTTGTCTGCATTATTCTCTTGAGCCAGCTTGGCTATGTTGCCGCAATTTCAGGGGTAATTATGGCGGTCTGTGCCTTAAAAGGGTATGAGCTGTTGGGAGGTAAGCTCTCCAAAAAAGGGATTGTCATCAGCCTGATCCTGATGTTGGTGATGACCTTTGTGGGCGATCGGATCGACTGGGCAATTATAGTCTCTCGGGGATTGGAATTGGATTTGATCTCCTCCTTCCGTTCCATTTCTCTGCTGATGGAGGAACGGATCATTGAACCATCCTCCTATTGGGGCAATCTAATCCTTCTATATCTCTTCCTGCTGTTAGGCGCAATTCCTACCATCATTTCTACCTTGAAAAACGCTCAGAATCAGGGGAAAATTTATCGTCTAGGCCAAAGCCATAACATTTCAAGTGGAATATAAAATGGGATATAAAAAGAGAGGGCTTAAAGCCCTCTCTTTTTATATCTCATAGAAATTAACGCAGGAACAGAGGCAGGAAAACCACAGAAACAATGGTCATCAGCTTGATCAAAATATTGATGGAAGGACCGGAGGTATCCTTGAAGGGATCGCCTACTGTATCACCCACCACTGCGGCTTTATGGGGATCGGAACCTTTGCCGCCGTGAGCGCCGCCCTCGATGTACTTTTTCGCGTTGTCCCAAGCGCCGCCAGCATTGGACATCATAATCGCCAGCAACACGCCGGTGACCAGAGAGCCCGCCAGCAGGCCGCCCAAGGCCTCCACGCCTAACACCAGACCCACTATAATCGGAGAGACGACTGCCAGCAGACCAGGGACGATCATCTCTTTCAGGGCCGCAGAAGTGGAGATATCTACACAGCGCGCGTAATCAGGCTTATCTGTACCCTCCATGATCTTCGGGTTCGCCTTGAACTGACGGCGGACCTCCTCAATCATCTGGAAGGCAGCTTTACCCACCGAACGCATGGTGAGAGCGGAAAATAGGAAGGGCAGCATGCCGCCGATCAACAGACCAGCCACCACCATGGGATCCAACAGATCGATCTTGGAAAGGCTGGCAATTTGAGAGTAGGAGACAAACAGGGCCAACGCGGTCAAAGCGGCAGAGCCAATGGCAAACCCTTTGCCCACCGCAGCAGTGGTATTCCCCACCGCATCCAGCTTGTCTGTGATCTCACGAACACTCTCCGGCAGTTCGGACATCTCTGCAATGCCGCCGGCGTTGTCGGACACAGGACCATAGGCGTCCACCGCAATCGTGATACCAGCGGTGGAGAGCATTCCTACAGCCGCCAAAGCAATTCCGTACAGGTCAAAGGCAAAATATGCACCAATGATGCCCACAGCGATGAGGATCATCGGCCAAACAGTGGAGAGCATCCCCACAGCAAATCCGTCAATAATGCAGGTAGCGGGTCCCGTTTCGCACTGTTTCGCAATGTCCTTTACTGGTTTATAATCCGAAGAGGTATACCGCTCGGTGATCGCGCCAATGGCCACGCCGATGACAAGGCCAATCACCACAGAAATAAACGCCCGCAGGTCGCCAAATAGACCTTTGCTCAAGAAGAAGGAGGCCACTACCACAATGGCACCACTGATATAGGTGCCCAGATTGAGAGATTTCGCAGGGTTCTGGGTGTCACCCCGTCCCACCATAAACACCGCAATGATGGAAGCCAAAATACCAATGGCAGCCAAAGCCAGGGGGAACAAAGAACCCACCACCGGCTCCGGGTCGGAAAGGGTCACCGCCAGCGTGATCGCAGAGATGATCGCGCCCACATAGGACTCAAACAGGTCGGAACCCATGCCGGCCACGTCGCCCACATTATCGCCCACATTGTCCGCGATGACCGCAGGATTTCGAGGGTCGTCCTCCGGAATCCCAGCCTCCACTTTGCCCACCAGGTCAGCTCCCACGTCCGCAGCTTTGGTATAGATACCGCCGCCCACACGGCCAAACAGTGCGATAGAGGAAGCACCCAAGCCAAAGCCGGTCAGCTTGCTGGCATTTTCCACGCCTAACACGACTGCTAGCGCCCCTACGCCCAGCACACCCAAGCCAACCACGCACAGGCCCATGACGGCGCCTCCGCGGAAAGCCACTTTCAGTGCATGGGACATCCCGCGCTCTTGGGCAGCAGCGGCTGTACGCACGTTGGCACTGGTAGCAGTGCGCATTCCAAAGTAGCCAGCTAGCACAGAAAACGCCGCGCCAAGAAGGAAACAGCCAGCGGTCGGCAGGTCGATGGCAAAGGTGAGCAGCAGGAACATCACAATTACAAAGATGATGATGGTCCGATACTCACGCATCAGGAACGCCATGGCACCCTCGCGAATGTAAGAAGAAATTTCCTGCATCCGTGGGGTTCCTGTCCCATTGCGGTTGATCCAGGTGGATAGCCACCATGCGCAGAGCAGCGCCACCGCTCCTATCAGTGGTGCTACATAGTATAAGGTTTCCATTGATTTTTCCCTCCAACTTTTTTTCTCTCAAGTCATTTTGCAACATACAATTTTTGTAATTGCATGTATGTTTTTATTATAAATCTAGTCCTCCATTTGGTCAACCAGATTTTTCACTTTTTTTGCACAAATTTGCCATCAAACTTTTGCTATTCTTCTAATTTTCCGCTATTCTGCCTTCTTTTACTTCAATTTTTGCAATTATCTAAAATATTTCCTGCATTTTTGAGCTTAACAAAAGACTTCTTATGTCCTTCCTAGGCTGTTTAACATAGATTATTGTATGTCAAAAATTCTATTTTTCCGACATTATCTATAGTGGTATTGACCAAATTTCTTTTTCTTTTACAGAATGCGTATACTTTGTCTAATCCATCATGTATAATTTAGTTGTGTAGAGCTTGCAAGCCTTCCTCAATCTCTGCACAAACTTCACAAGACCATAGACAAAATAAACTGTTGATAATAGCAAAGGAGCGTTGGAAAATGTCAGCTATGATTGAAGCGGAGGAAATTTTCCGATCCAGAGAGCATGTTGCTGAATTGGGAATGATTGTGGCCGAGGGAGCTAAGGAGTTGGCCCAAAAAATCGACGCCCATCTGGTAAAGTGGGCTGCTGGTAGCCCCCAAGCGAAGGACAGCTTCATCATTGAAAGCGAGTGCCCCAGGTTCTCTTCCGGTGACGGCAAAGGATTGATCCGGTCAACTGTCCGGGGAGATGACCTCTTCTTCATTGTGGACATGGGCAACTACAGTTGCAAATACAACATCTTCGGCCATCAAAACTGCATGTCCCCCGACGACCATTATCAAGATCTAAAGCGTCTTATACAAGCGGCGGGAGGTAAGGCCCACCGGATCACTGTAATCTCCCCCATGCTCTATGGTAGCCGCCAGCATCGCCGCAACTATCGGGAATCGTTGGACTGTGCGGTAGCGCTTCAAGAGCTCCAGCACATGGGAGTGTCCAACATTGTCACCTTCGATGCTCATGACCCCCGGGTGGCTAATGCGGTCCCCCTGATGGGATTCGACAACGTCACACCCTCCTACCAGGTACTGAAAGCACTCCTGCGAGATGTCCCCGATATCCAACTGGACCGGAACCATTTGATGGTGGTTTCTCCCGATGAGGGCGCGATGCATCGTAACATGTTCTATGCCTCCGTATTGGAGATCGATTTGGGAATGTTTTATAAGCGTCGGGACTACGCCCGCGTAGTCAATGGACGAAATCCTATCATTGCCCATGAATACTTGGGATCCTCCGTGGAGGGCAAGGACATCTTCATTGCGGATGACATCATCTCTTCCGGGGAATCCATGCTGGAGGTAGCGGCTGAACTGAAAAAGCGCCATGCGCGCCGGATCTTCCCCTATGCCACCTACACGATCTTTACCAACGGTTTGGATTCCTTTGACAAGGCTTATCAAGAAGGTCTGATCGACGGCGTATTTGGCACCAACCTCACCTATCTTTCCCCTGAGCTACTTCGTCGGGAGTGGTTCCATGAGGTGGATGTCTCCAAATATATTGCCTATTTCATCGCCGCCATCAACCACGATATCTCGGTAAGCTCTATTATTGATCCCCACGAGAAGATTAAGCAGATGTTGGCAAAGCGTGCTCAACAACAGGGCTGATATTGTTCTATAAAAAAGAAAGGCCTTTTTGAGGCCTTTCTTTTTTATAGAATTAAATCGGAAAATCTGTGTCAATCCTCTTCGGGAATGACATAAACATACACTCGATCGGTGACTGTATCATAGCGGCTGGTGTCATCCGGGGTGAACTTGATCTGATATTGATGACGGCCGGTGCTGTCAAAACGACCACTCTGGGTGAAGCGGACCTTGCCATCCACCTCGTTGCCGTTCTCGTCCTCTGCCCAGATGAAATCATCCAGGTCATCGTTCAAGGAACTGATGCTGTCACCTTCATTGGCAATGAGGCCATCCCCTTCGCCATCCCGGTTATCCTCCGCATCGTCCAGTCCACAGAGAGTCAGTTCCCCATAGGAGCCATCCAAATAGACCTGGATGCTGCCAGAGGTATTTTGGTAGTCGGGATCATCCGGCACAAAAGTAAAATTATACTTGCCGTCTTTGGAGGCAGTGCTGCCAGGGGAACGCCACCGGCAAGTTCCAGAGACACTGTCCCCAGTCGCCGTATCATATGCCTCCACATTATCATTGAGTTCATCTTCAATTTTCGAGAGATTTACCGAGCTGTCATCCACTTGAATTGGAGTGGTGCGCAGGCGCAGTTTCCCAGAGGGGGTGGACTGGGTGCTCTGAGAGGTTGTGGGAAGTTTTGTAGTAGAAGCGGGTTTTTTCACCGTGGTGGAGCTGGAAACACCGGGAGTGGCGGTCGCAGCTGTGCCTGCGGCAGTGGTCGTTACCTTCGCTTGGGTATCGGTCACATTGCGGCGGGTGATCTTGGCGCTGCCCGCAATGGAAACCGTTGCGCTGTCGGACACATTCAAAGTCCCCACATTCCCATTGATGGCCACAGGATTCGGAGTTGCCACCGTCATGGTGGTCACCGTACTGCCAGAGGAAAGGTTCACAGCAATAGCGTCCTCCAGGCTCTGATTCAATGTCAAGCTGGCCAAGGTTCCGCTCACTTGGAGGCTATTTTGGTCTCCCAGGGAAAAGCTACGAGCTTTGCCGGTACTATCAGTAAAATTCACCAACAGGGAACCGGTAGTGGCACTGGTGGAAAGGGTGAGCCGAGAATCCTTAGAAGTCACAGAGGTGGTGGCTACGCCATTTTTCACGAAAGAGACCACGCCGTCCTGTACCGAGACGGAAAAGGGGGTAGAGGTTGTAGCCGCGCTGGCGGCCGCAGCCATACTGAAAGTGATGGCAGAAGCAGCAGCCAAAGAGACCACTTTTTTCCAACTGTTTCTCATTGTTACGTCCTCTCTTCTCTTTAAAAATGTCGGATATGTGCCCCATACAGGCTGGATTTATTATACTCATTTTTTATAACGAAATCTATTACCCAATTGCTTCAAAATTCTGAATAATTTATGATGAAAAAAATTTCTTGTCACATTTTGTCCTCTAATCGGTTTCCTTTCGGACAAATAAGTCCATCTCCTCCGTCATCCCAATGGGCTCCCCTGTATCGGTCCCACGGAAAAGTAGACTATCCTCCGAAGCCACATCAAAATAGATTAACTTTACATCATCTCCCAAGAATCCGTCAAAATCCCGTTTCCCAACGGTTAGAACCACCTTTTGATCCTGGACGCTGTACTGCCCTGTGATCTGCCCCATGCTGGACAACAAATTGACTGTAAAGGTAAAGGAACCATCTGTGTCCAATTGCAAAGTTGGCCAATATTGTTCCTCCACAGTCCGATCTTGGTGAATATATTCCCCCGGATTCGCCTGGGGCGCCTGTTGAGAGATAGTTTGGGAAGTTTCGCCGCATCCAAAAAACAGCAGGAAAACCAGACCCATCGCCAATAGCGTACGCTTCATATATGGGCCCCCTTTTTTCTTTATTTTACCATGCCCCGCAAAAATTGACCAGAGATTTCCAGTGGTTTTTCTTCGTCAGGCCGCATAAGGATAGACTGCTTGCGTTTTATGGCAGAGTTTGATAAAATGAAGAAAATACAAAGGAAAGGGGGCTTGTATCAATAGGATTCTCAAAATTTTAAGGAGAGGAGGAAATTGCGACATCTTAAATCACCAGAAGCGCCAGAACCGCCTAGGCGGTTGACGAGGTGGGAGGTTCATCGAAGTTTTCGGCGGGTACCTCTCCGTCACACTTCCTGACGCAGCCACTTTTAAAACTTTCGGGTAACCGGATCGACAGAGAGAGTGGCAGGAAGTAAAAATATTTGGACCTTATTCCCAGCTTTGTTCCGCGCGGCAGAGCAGGGTTTTTGAAATATAGTTTTGCCGCGCGGAGAAAGTTGGCAGTTTTTATGTGTGGAATCGTTGGTTACACCGGCGCGCAAAATGCCGCCAGTGTACTTTTGGATACCCTAAAGAGGTTGGAGTACCGTGGGTATGACTCCGCCGGTCTCGCGGTGTTTTCTTCTGAAGGAATCACTGTGCGAAAAACAAAGGGGCGCTTGGAAAATTTAGTCCACCTAGTGGAGCAGTCCCCCCCCCAAGGGAACTGTGGCATCGGCCATACCCGTTGGGCCACCCATGGAGTCCCCTCTGATTTAAACGCCCACCCCCACTATACAGGACGGGTCGCGCTTGTCCACAACGGGATTATTGAAAATTATCAGCAGTTAAAACAGGAACTGATCCGGGAGGGCATTCAATTTCTCTCGGATACTGACACGGAAGTGGCCGCCCGGCTTATGGATTTTCTTTACAATGGAGATCCCGTGGATACCTTGCGCCGTGCCTGTGCCCGGTTGGAGGGGTCCTATGCCTTTGCTGTTCTATTCTCCGACCATCCGGATACCCTCTATGCTGTCCGTCTAGGAAGCCCCCTCATTGCCGCCAAAGGGTCTGCCGAAAACTTTTTGGCCTCCGATGTCACTGCAGTGCTACAATACACACGTACATATACATTGATTAACGAAGGGGAAATCGCCGCAGTAGACCGCCAGTCCATCCGTCTGTGGGATCGGGAGGGGAACCCCCGGGAACCGGAATTTTTAACCGCCCAGTGGTCGGTGGAGCAGGCGCAGAAGGGTGGTTATGACCACTTCATGCTCAAGGAGATCCACGAGCAACCCCGCGTCTTGCGGGACACTATCCATCCCCGTTGTTCCAATGGCCTCCCCTCCTTCCATGCCCAAGATGGCATCCCAGAGGGATTCTGGAGCCGATTTGACCAAATTTCCATTGTGGCCTGCGGCACAGCGATGCACTGCGGCATGGTAGGCAAGTATTTGATCGAACAGCTGGCCCGTGTCCGTGCGGAATGCGATGTGGCCTCTGAATTCCGTTACCGAAATCCCATCCTCTCCCCCACCTCTCTGGTGATACTGATCTCTCAGTCCGGAGAGACGGCCGACACCCTGGCTGCCCTGCGGCTTGCCAAAGAGCGAGGCATTACCACTTTGGCAGTGGTAAATGTGGCGGGTTCCACCATTGCCCGAGAGGCCGACTATGTGATTCACACTTTTGCCGGTCCGGAGATCGCAGTGGCATCCACCAAAGCCTATTCCGTTCAACTTGGCATCCTCTATCTCATCGCCATCCGGTTGGGGATGGCTTCCAGTAATCTCTCCCGGGAGCGGGCCCAAGAGTTGGTGGAGGGGCTTTGGAATGCGGTGGGGTCTGTGGAGCAAATGCTTCAAATGGGGCCGGAGATCCAGGAATATATCAAACGGTATGCTTCCCTTCGGGATCTGTTCTTCCTCGGGAGGGGGCTGGACTATCCGGTGGCCATGGAGGGGTCTCTGAAGCTAAAGGAGGTCAGCTACATCCACTGCGAAGCCTATGCGGCCGGGGAACTGAAACATGGCACCATCTCCCTCATCACCGATGGGGTGCCGGTGATCGCTCTAGCCTCCCAAACCGCCTTGCTCCCGAAAATGATTAGCAACATCAAGGAGGTCCGTAGCCGGGGCGCGGATGTACTGCTGATCACCCGTCAGGATGCACAGGTGGAGCCAGATATCTACTCCAAACGGATCGATCTTCCAGACTTGGAGGACCTATTCATGCCACTCCCATCGGTGGTCGTGTTGCAGCTGTTGGCCTATCACACTGCGGTGTTGCGCGGTTGTGATGTGGATAAACCCCGGAATTTGGCCAAAAGTGTCACAGTAGAATAATAGAATCGGCCAAAGGGCCCTTCCTGTAAAATACAGGAAGGGCCCTTCTTTTAAAACGATGGTTCATTCCAACGTTCTGGCAGCAGCTTTTCCAATGTTGTTTCCTTTAGGCCAGGGAGAACTATCGTCGCCTTCAGATTTGTCTCATTCAATTGATAGAGAAATTCCCTGCAGCGGCCACAGGGAGGCAAAATGTTCCCACCCTCACCGACGGCTATGATCTTCCGAATTCCAGTCTCTCCGCTCTTCAACATTTCAGCCACTGCGGCTTGTTCTGCACAAAATCCAAGGGAACAGGGTAAATCGATACAGACCCCTGTAAAAACCTTTCCGCTTTTCGTCTCCAGAGCACATGCCACCTGTCCTGCGGCCCCACTTTCTCCCAGCTGCTGAGGACAAAGCGCTTCCCAAGCGGCATGATAGAGCGCCAAAATATCCATCTCCTACCCCATTCCTTCTGAAATTTCCCCCGCATAGTTGGTGGAAAAGATTCTACGCACCTCTTCCAGATGATTGGTTTGCCCCAACGCCCACATGAGCTTTGTCACCGCTGCCTCTGTGGTCATATCCCCCGCCTGGATCGCGCCGGTGGCCAACACCTTCCTCCCCACCTCATAGATGGAGAGGTCACTGCCATCGTAGAGGCATTGGCTGCAAACCACGACTGGAATTCCATTGTCAACCAGCCGTTTGATCTGGGCTGAAAGATCCCGCCGGACAAAGTGCAATCCTCCTGCACCAAACGCCTCCAATACAACCCCCCGGTATCCCAGCATTTGGAGGCTCTCAAAAATTCGCGGATCGGTCCCCGGGATCAGCTTGAGGAGAAAGACTGCGGGACAGATCCGGTCTTGGAGCAAGGTTGGGCCAGCATAGCAAGGGGGTAGACTGTGATAGAGCTGCAGCCCATTTGCCAATACGCGGCCCCGGTCGGGGCTATTGACACTCTCGAAGGCATCGAACCCCATGGTGCGTACCTTCACGGCCCGGCACCCGCTGATAATCTTGTGATGAAACGCCACACTGACCCCATAGAGGTTGTGCTCTACCGCCGCTAATGCGGTGGCAAGGTTGCTCCGGGCATCGGAAAGGGGATTCTCCACCGGCAGCTGGGATCCGGTAAGTACCACCGGCTTTTGTAGATTTTGCAGCATGAAAGTGAGCATGGAAGCTGTATATCCCATCGTATCCGTTCCGTGGGTCACTACAATTCCATCATAAGCTTCCAGGCCCTTGAAAATTTCTCTGGCAATCAATTGCCACTCCTCTGCCTGGATATTGGAACTATCCAAATTTAAAATGTCCCGGTAGGTGATATGATACCAATCTTGCAGTTCCTCTAAAATCCGCATAAGAGCTGGAGGCGCCTCCCGTGGTTCCAGGCCCTCCGTGCCCTGGGTGGATGCGATGGTTCCTCCGGTGGCCAATAGCAGAATATTCTTCATGATCTTCCCTCTTTCCGCTTTTGGGAAACTCCAATCATTCCATCTCCATCGTGGGGTTGATTTCATCATACCATGCGCACTTTTTTACTACAAGTCCTGGAATTTCTTGTCAAGAGGAATTTTTTCATACCATTGCAACCACTTTGGAAATGTGCTACCATAGGATCAAGGTTGATTATCCTACCCATACGGATTGAAAGGAATGATCCCTGTGAAAAAAATTGCACTTATTTTAGCAGTGGCATTGGCTTTATCTTCCTGCGGTGGGCCTTCCTCAGAGGAGACATCTTCTGAAGCTTCCTCATCAGAGGCCTCTTCCTCTGAAGCTTCTTCATCAGAGGCTTCTTCCGCTTCTTCGGAAGAAGCCGCCTCCGAAGCAACCTCCTCCCAGGACACAGTTTCTGAAGAGAGCAACTCCAGCGATACAAGCCAGGAGGCTGCCGCTCAGGAGGCCGCCGCCCAACAGGCCGCTCAGGAGGCCGCTGCCCAACAGGCCGCTCAGGAGGCCGCTGCTCAGGAGGCCGCTGCTCAGGAGGCCGCTGCTCAGGAGGCCGCTGCCCAACAGGCCGCTCAGGAAGCCGCTGCCCAACAGG
>CAJFPF010000031.1 GCA_904398655.1 uncultured Anaerotruncus sp.
CATTATGCGCCCTCAGGCGCCGCTGGTATCATGGCCCCTACGGGGCCGTTTTTCATACCACCCGTTTTACGGGTGGTTATGATTTTTATAGAGCTTAAAACTTTTACAAAATAGACACCGCTTGAGAAAGATTTTGTACCCCCAATAGATTCAAATTCGGCATCCCTTTATTGTCGATTAGTTTTAAACAGTGACGTGGGACAATGCAGGTCGTGAATCCCAGGCGGTACGCTTCACTCACGCGCTGTTGAATGGCGCTTACCGAGCGAATTTCCCCCGCCAGGCCAACCTCTCCAAAGGCCGCCACATCATCAGGAATGGGCTTGTCTAACAGATTGGAGACCAAAGCCAATGAGACAGGGAGGTCTGCCGCTGGTTCATCCAGACGCAATCCGCCCACCACATTTACATATGCATCCAAACTGCCAAAGAAAAATCCACATCGTTTCTCCAAAACAGCCAGCAACAGCGCCATTCGATTATAGTCGAATCCAGTTGTTTGGCGTCGAGGGGTACCGAATCCGCTCTTAGCCACCAAAGCTTGTACCTCTGCTAAAATGGGCCTCGTGCCCTCCATGACGCAGGCTACACAGGTCCCTGAAACCCCCTTGGGGCGCCCAGCTAACATCATTTGAGAGGGATTAGGAACTTGTCGGAGGCCGTCGGAGGCCATCTCGAAGACACCAATTTCATTGGTGGACCCATATCGGTTTTTGACAGCTCGAAGGATTCGAAAATTTTGGTGCCGTTCTCCCTCAAAATAGAGAACCGCATCCACCATATGCTCCAATACCTTGGGGCCCGCAATTGCCCCCTCCTTATTTACGTGGCCTACGATAAAAATGGGGATTTCCTGGCTCTTAGCCACACCGATTAGGATTTGCGTGGATTCTCGGATCTGTGTTACGCTTCCAGCAGAGGAGTTTAGAGATGAAAGATTCATCGTTTGAATAGAGTCAATCATCACCATATCCGGAGAGAGTTGGCGGATTGCTTCTAAAACACTCTCCACATCTGTAGTGGCGGAAAGATAGAGTCCTTCCGCCATTACACCCAAGCGGTTGGCACGTAACTTTAATTGACGGGCACTTTCCTCTCCCGAAACATACAGAATCTTCAGTTCGCGGTTGAGATACTGGCAAATTTGCAGCAAGAGTGTAGACTTTCCAATCCCTGGATCACCGGAGAGCAGAGTGACAGAACCGGCTACAATTCCCCCACCTAAAACGCGATCCAATTCCTCTACGCCCGTACGATAGCGTTCGCTGTCATCAGAAGAGATTTCAGAGAGCTTGGCTACCTGTATTGGCTGTGAAGAACCAACCGGAGCAGCCCCTCTCTTTCCTCCTTTGCCTGCGGCTACCTGTTGACGGATTTCCTCCACCATAGAATTCCATTCCCCGCAATCGGGACATCTTCCATACCACTTGGCGCTTTCATAGCCGCAGTTCTGGCACACATAGATATTTCGATTCTTGGTAACCGCCATCGTATTGTTCCTTTCCACTACTGTCTTTTTGCTCATTCAGAAAATGGAAGCTCTTCCCCTAACTCTAAAAATGTACAAACACCGGAAAAGATGGAAAAGGCCACCTGTCTCTGATAGTCACTTTGAACCAGTTTATAGGTATCCTGGGGATTGGAAAGAAAGCCGCATTCCACCAAAAGGCAAGGGATCTGTGCATTATGGATCAGATAGACATCCTTTGTGCAAACTTTACATTTTCGCGTATTTTCAGGTTGTAGCTGGGACACCAAATATTGCTGCACAATTTCTCCCAATTGCTGACTCTCTGGATTTTGTGGACCATAGAATACCTGGGCGCCAAAAGCTTGAGGATCTGTATAGTGATTTTGGTGGATACTTAAAAGGATGCTATTGGGATACTGTTCGGTCAATTCCATCCGCTGGTGTAGGTCTGCATTTTTTTGCTGGCGGATACTCCCTTCCCCATTTCCTAAAGCAACATCTTGATCCCTTGTAAGCACCGTTTCAAATCCAGAAACAGAGAAGAGGTCATAAAGTTTTTGCGCAATGGCCAGATTGATATCCTTTTCTATCACACCGTCTATCCCAACCGCTCCACCATCGAAACCCCCGTGGCCAGGATCAATTAGAATGACGGGTAATTCTGGGATTGGCTCTTCTATCGGCATAGAGGCTGTTATCGTTTGATAGGTATATCCAAAAGCCCCTGCCAACAGTAGGAAAAATACGCCTAGAAGAACAGCGCCGATTTTTCTTTTCATCCAATCCCCTCCCGCTTTAATTTATGCGGGAGAAAAAAGGAATATCTCTCAGGAATCTTTTGAACGTAAAGCTTGCAAGAATTGCAAAAAATAAGGAGGTAATTCACTGGTGAATTCCATATATTCTCCAGTCCTAGGATGACGAAATCCGACTGTTTTGGCATGCAGGCATTGCCCGTGCAAGCATTCGATTACTTTGCGAGGACCGTAAACGGGATCCCCTGCCACCGGATGGCCGATGTAGGCCATATGGACACGGATTTGGTGGGTCCGCCCTGTCTCCAAACGCAACTCCAGATGGGAAAATCCCTTCAATTCTTCTAAAACCCGATAGTGTGTCACTGCGGGCTTCGAATTACGAGCAATCACACACATCTTCTTTCGGTCGTTGGGGCTACGCCCAATGGGAGCACGAACACTTCCCTCTTTTTGTGGATGGCCATAAACAACAGCATGGTAAATGCGGGTGAAGCTATGTTCCTTGATTTGCTCTGCCAAACATAGATGAGCCGAATCATTCTTGGCCACCATTAAAAGTCCACTGGTATCCTTATCAATTCGATGGACAATACCAGGGCGAATCACCCCATTGATAGAAGAGAGCCTCCCCTGGCAGTGATAGAGCAGCGCATTAACCAAAGTGCCATCCTCATTCCCCGGGGCAGGATGAACAACCATGCCTTTGGGTTTATTGACCACCAGGAGGTCCTCGTCTTCATAGACAATTTCGATCGGCAAATTTTGAGGTAGTACCTCCAGTGAACGGGGAGCAGGAATGGAAACCAGGATTTGATCGCCGGCAATCAGCCGATGGTTTTTGGTGGCAATTCTGCCATTGACAGAAATCATTCCCTCCCCCAAAAGCTTTTGCAATCCAGAACGAGTGAGATTTAAATGTTCCGCCAACCAGCGATCAATTCTTTGACCTGCATCCTCTTCAGTGGCAATCAGGGAATGTGTATCATTGCTCATGGGGCTCCTCCTGAATCTCATCAGCAGGAGAGGAGTGTTCTTTCCCTTCAAAATGCAGAAAATACAAAACCAATAGAATGCTGCCGCATACCACACAACAATCGGCAAAATTGAAAACAGGGAAAGAAAATAACGGGGAGATGTCCAAATAATCTACCACAAAGCTTCGAAATACACGGTCAATCAAATTGCCGAATCCACCGGCAATAATCAGACAAAAGCTCCACCGACCCACTGGATGCTGAATTTTACCTTTTAGCAAAAAGAGGATTAAGATCACCAGAACCGCCAATGTAACCAGGGAGAGCAATCCCACCCTTCCCTGGAAGATACCAAAAGCGGCTCCACGATTCTCCACATAGGTCAACTGTAGCAGGCCGGGAATAAGCTCCATAGAAGGATTCCCCGCCAAATAGCGAAGTGCCAAAAGTTTGAGCAGCTGATCCACCGCTACCAGAGCGCCGGAGATCAACAACAGGACATAATTGCTCATAGGAACTCCTCCATACAAAAGGGTGCGGCGCTTAAATTTCCATTAAGCGCCGCAAACAGGGATCGATACATTTCAACCGTCAGCCAACAATTTCAGCACAACGGGCGCATAGATCGGGGTGCTTGGGATCGGCACCCACCGTATCGCTGTAAGCCCAGCACCGTGGGCAGTGAGCACCAGATGCATGGACCACATCCACTGAAATTTGCCCGTTACCATCCTGGAACGCGCCCTCACCGCCCTTTTCCAGTGTTACCTGTGAGACAATGAACACTGGAGCCAGCTCCTCCTTGACCTGCTCCAAGAAACCATACAGCTCCTCATCATGGCAGTGGAGTGTCACCTTAGCTTCCAGAGATTTCCCAATGGTTTTGGCGGCACGAGCCTCTTCCAATGCCTTTAGCACCACATCTCTGACCGCATGGATTCGGTCCCACTTCTCCAAAAATCCATCATCCACCTGGATTTGTCCGGTCTTTGGCATTTCGTTAAACATGACCGAACGTCCGTCATACCGCTCGTCCTGGGGCAAAAAGCTCCAAATTTCCTCGGCGGTAAAAGCCAAAATGGGCGCCAAAAGCAGATCCATTCCGCGTAAAATCATATAAATCGTACTTTGAGCTGCACGACGATCGGCAGAATCAGGAGCTTCCACATAGAGCCGGTCCTTAATCACATCCAAATAGAAGTTGGAGAGATCAATGGTGCAGAAATTGTGGAGAGCATGATAGATCAGATGGAATTCAAACCGGTCATAGGCAGTTCGGCAGACCTGGACCAATTCATCCAAACGAGCCATTGCCCACTTATCCAGTCCGGTCAACCGCTCAAAGGGGACCAGATTTTTGTTGGGATCAAAGTCGAAGAGGTTACCCAAAATGAAGCGGGCAGTGTTACGAATTTTCCGATAGACCTCGGAAAGCTGTTTCAAAATATCCTTAGAGATCCGGATATCCGCATGATAATCGGCAGAAGCAACCCAGAGGCGCAAAATATCTGCACCATATTGGTTGGTAATCTCACTGGGAACCATACCATTCCCCAGCGATTTGGACATTTTGCGGCCCTCTCCATCTACTACCCAGCCGTGGGTACAGACAGCTTTATAAGGGGCAACTCCTTGCCAAGCCACAGAGGTGAGCAGAGAGGACTGGAACCATCCGCGATATTGGTCAGTTCCCTCTAAATAGAGATCGACCGGCCACCGCAGATTGGGATTGTCACGGATTACAGAGGCATAGGATGTGCCGGAATCAAACCACACATCCATGATGTCGGTCTCCTTCGTAAATTCTGTGCCGCCACAGTATTTACATTTGGTCCCCTCAGGCAAGATATCCGCAACATCAGTTGTATACCAGGCATCAGAACCGCCGTGGTTCCGGAATAGATCCGCGACCGCCTGGATACTCTTCTCATCCACATGATATTTTCCGCAGTTTTTGCAGTAGAAAATAGGAATGGGAACGCCCCAGGTGCGTTGACGGGAAATGCACCAGTCACTCCGGTCACGAACCATATTGATCATCCGTCCACGTCCCCACTCTGGGATGAACTGGACTTTTTCGATCTCCTGAATGGTCTTCTCCTTGATATCGTCTACCGAACAGAACCACTGCTCAGTGGCACGGTAGATAATGGGCTCCTTACAGCGCCAGCAGTGAGGATATTGGTGGATAATCTTCTCCACCGCAAATAGATGGCCGCTCTCTTCCAGATTCTTGGCGATGGCTCTGTTGGCATCATCGGTAGAAAGTCCAGCAAAGGGACCAGCCTCCTCAGTCAGGCAGCCATACTTGTCCACTGGCACCACCACTTTGATTTCCGGATAGTGTTGGGCACAGACGTCGAAGTCCTCTACACCGTGTCCAGGAGCAGTATGAACGCAACCGGTGCCACTCTCCAAAGTCACATGGTCCCCCAAAATGATGGGAGATTCCCGATCCAGGAAGGGGTGCCGGTATGTGATGTACTCCAGCTCTTCTCCCAAGCAGCAGCCCAAGATTTCATAAGAATCAATCTTGGCGGCCTTCATAGTGGACTCTACCAACTCTTTGGCCATCACATAGTATTCCCCATTGGCCGCCACCACACAATACTCAAAGGCCGGGCCAATGCAGATGGCCATGTTGCCAGGAAGTGTCCAGGTTGTTGTAGTCCAGATGACAAAATAGGTTTTAGACAGGTCGGCTGCACCTAACTCAGCCAGTTTGCCATTTTTGTCATCCACCACATTAAATTTTACATAGATGGAATAACACTTGTCCTCATGATATTCAATCTCCGCTTCGGCCAAAGCAGTCTCACATTTGGGGCACCAGTAGACCGGTTTCAGACCTTTATAGATATATCCCTTATTGGCCATCGCGCCAAAGATCTCAATTTGACGGGCCTCAAACTCCGGCCGAAGGGTCAGATAGGGATGCTCATAGTCTGCAATGGTTCCCAAGCGCTTGAATTCCTCTTTTTGATTTTCTACAAACCGCAGGGCGAAATCCCGACAGGCATGGCGCAATTCCAAGGGAGAAATCATATTCTGAACGCCTAGCTCTTTTAAAGCTTTCAGTTCGATAGGAAGGCCATGCGTATCCCAACCCGGCGTATAGGGAGCTTTGAAACCAGAGAGGTTTTTCTCCCGAACGATAATATCCTTTAACACCTTGTTGAGTGCAGTTCCCAGATGGATGTTGGCGTTGGCATATGGCGGGCCATCATGGAACATATAGAGGGGCTTCCCCTCATTTTTTTCCATTAATTTATCATAGAGATGCTCTTCTTCCCATTTTTTTACCATGCCAGGTTCCTTTTTCGGAAGATCGGCGCGCATAGAAAATTCTGTCTTTGGAAGATTCAGTGTTTTGCTGTAGTCCTGCTCAGGCATTGGGTTACTCTCCTCATTTTACCGTTGTCGGCTTATTTTTTGCGTTTTTCGTCACGCTTTAGATCAAAATTGCTACCAAATTTCAAGGGACCAAACCTCGACTCACGACGCACCCGGTGTTCTGGTTCCGGCTGAGGTTCCGGAGCGGCATATCCCTCCACGTTGTAGGAAGTAGACTGTTCCGTATATTCCAAAGGGGAATCCACTGGAAGAGGAATGTCATAGGCGTCCACCGGCTCTGGAATTGGCTCACTAGATTCGGTGGGCTCTGCCGTCTGTGCAGAAGGAATCGGGGCTTCCTCTTGCGGAATAGGAGCCGGCTCTTCCTTTGGAGTGGCGTGGATTACGCTATCATCTGCGGGAATCGAACTGATCAGCTCCAGATGCTGTTTATAGAGTAACTGAAGCTTTGCCTTAAAGGTGGCGACCTCACGCTGAAGGCGTACATATCCCTGCTGCTGCCGCTCAATTTCCTTTTTGGCATTCTCAACAATTAGGCTCGCTCGGGCATTTGCATCCTCTTCAATCTGTTGCGCTTTGGCCTTGGCCTCGCGCACCACGCTATCGCCAAGTTTTTGGGCTCCAATCAAGGCAGAACGAAGGCTATCCTCGTCCTGTTTATATTCCTCCAGCTTGTCCGCCAAAACCATTAATTTTTGTTCCGCATCCCGCTTTTCAGATAACAGATTTTCCATCTCACCTGCTACTTGGGATAGGAATAAATCTACCTCCTCCGGACGGTAGCCTTTCCCTCTGATTTTCTCAAATTGCTTGTGAGCAATGTCGCTTGGATTCATCACAAAACATCCCCTCTCTCCATCAAAATTGTCTGTAAAAAGACTATTTGGTCTAATCTATGGACTAGATGTATTTTTTACAAAGTAGATGAAACCTTCCCTTTTTTGTGGTAGACAACACCTGCTCAAAACGAAATTTTCCAAATCCTCGGATGCTTAAGACATCTTTCTCCTGCAAATTCACAGAGACGTCCATCAGAGCAGCTCCATTGACTGCTACAAAGCCTGACCTAATAGAAGCGGATGCTTTTTCCCGAGAAAGCCCACATATTGCCGCCACCAAACAATCCAACCGCAAAGAACTGACATTTACCGAGAGATCTTGGTAGCGGTGCAGCGCTGGAAGCTCGTTAGGAAGCCCTTCTGAAACTTTGACCCCAACGCGCCCCACCTTTTTCAATTCACTCAAGACGACCGGAGCCGAAACTTGGGTGACAAAACAAACGGCCAAACCCGTAGACACCAAAAGATCCCCGATGGACTCCCGCTTGAGCTGCAGCCCCAGCAGAGAGCCCAGCAGGTCGCGATGCCCCACGATATCCTCCTTACGAAAGGTGACCGTAAGGGGAACAATGGGGAATTGGGCCTCCTCCATCAGATCATAGGGAGCAAAAACCCCCAGCATCAACCGTTCCCCATCGGCGTGCCCAGCGTAAAAGGTATAATTCGCATATCCGGTACGATTCGCTATCCATTGGGCCAGATTTATCTGATGCAAATCCAAAAAATTTGTAAAACAGGCAACATATTTTTGCTGCGCACGCTCAAACAAATCTTCCACATGCGCCGCAAACGCCCGATCTTCGCGATTTAACTGTTCCAAATCCATCAGAAAAATACGCCGTTGCTCTCCAATTCATCCAACAGATCCCCCATAATATCTACATTATAGGGAGTAATAATATAGGTACTGTTGGCAACTCGTTTGATCTGACCATTGTTCGCATAGGCCACTCCGGAAAGGAAATCAATCAGACGGCGGGATACATCCTTATTGGTGGACTCCAAGTTTAGCACCACTGTACGCTTAGAATTTAGGTGATCCGCTACCGTAGAGGCATCATCAAACCGTTCTGGTTTTACTAATACCACCTGAAGCTGGGTGGTGGCATGGATATTAACCACCTTATTGCGCTTTCCTTCCCCATGAGAGACCGCATCCTCTACAAACGGCTCGGAGGTTTTGGACGAGGAGTTGGTGGGCATAAAATCCACATCGCCCTCCTCATCATAATATTCATCTTCCGGAATCCCGATGAAATTTTTGAATTTATCCATGAGTCCCATAGAAAGATCCCCCTTTTACCGAATGTTTACACATCTAGAAACTCCTCTTTTCACACAATTCTCCTGTCAACCTCACAGATGTCATTGATTGGCATAATTCCGATGTCCAAACATAGCTGTACCAATTCGAACAATATTGGAACCATGTTTAATGGCCAAGCGATAGTCACCGGACATACCCATGGACAGGAAATCCATATTGATATTATCTAATTTTTCCCCACCAATGTCAACAAATAGTTTGTGCAAATCAGAAAAATACGCCTCCATCTCCCGCTCGCTTTCGCAAACGGGCGGGATCGCCATCAGGCCACGTACATGGATTTGGTGAAACTGGGAAACCTCTCCCAAAAAATCCACCAAATTTTCTGGATCCACTCCGGATTTAGTCAGTTCACTGCCCACATTTACTTCCACAAGACAGTCCATGACCTTTCCCAATTTGGCACACTGTTTATCAATCTCAGATGCCAGGTGGACACTATCTAGCGATTGGATCACGGTGACTTTATCTACAATTTGTCGCACTTTGTTGGTCTGTAGATGGCCAATAAAATGGATCTCTACCTGATCCTTATGATAGGCGTCATACTTTGCCAGCAATTCCTGAGCCTTGTTTTCTCCCAACAAATGGACCCCAGCCTCAATCGCCTGATTGACTCGCTCTGGCTCCACCGTTTTGGTCACCGCCATTAAACGAACAGAAGCTGGATCTCTTCCACAGGCCGCACAGGTTTCTAAAATTTCTTTCTGGATACGAGCAACCTGTTGAGCTACCAAATTGTCATTGCAAGGGTTTGTTATCATAAAGCTGCGCTCCTTCCACAACAACTTCATCATACTGCTTTAGATTGGTCTCATAGCTTGGATCCATTAGATCCGTCTCTAAACAAAGTACAAAGTCGTTTCCCTCATAGAGCAGGGTTACTGGCTTAAACTGCATGACATCCCCTTGGACCACATATACACCGCGCTCAATTCCCTGATATTGGATGGCAGAACTACTAACCCGTAGTCCACGAATGGAACGGAAATTCACTGTTGCCGGTGTGACTCTTAGATTCACCAGCTGCTCATTGATGTAATCGCTGCGAAAGAGAACAACCGCCTCTCCGGTATCGGGGTCTTTGTTAATCTGATAAACAAAGGCGTCCACTGGACCCATTCCACTTAAGTTAAAGTCCAAGGTCACCCAGGCCCCCTCCTGATAAAGGCCCACCTCTTCAGCAGGGACCAAAGCCGCGTAATACCAATTATGATCGGTCATCAATTTGCCCACATAAGGATTCTCCTCTGGGGATGGCTGCGGAGTATCTATTAACTGTTGAAGATCCTCTGGGGTTAGCTCGTCCAATTTGGAAAAATCCACCGCTCCTTCAAAGCCATCGATCTTTCGAATAAAGTAGCCGGGTTTTGAAGAGGAGATAACTTCGGGCTCTCGAGAATTGCGGCCGGAGTAGTAGGACATTTCAGCTTCCAGCCGCTCAATTTCTCCATCGAAGTTCTTTTGCTTTCCGGTGGCGATCTCTTTCTTATTCATCAAAACCAAAAGATCATCCGCATCCTCAGAGATATTTTCCATCTGTCCAGCGTTGACCGCGTCAATAATGCTGCCCAGTTCTCCAAAAATTTGCTTGTTCAAAACATCTGTTTGCAAGTAGGCCGTTGTACCAGGATTTTGAGCTTCTTCCAACTGCTCTTTTTGTTTGGTCAATTCTCTTAGGCGGGCAGTGTTTTTTGCATCCTCCTCACTTCGATAAATCTCTGTGATGGGATAACCAATGGACACATTGTCCCCATCCTGGACCAAATAGACGGCCACACCGTCATCTATGCGATCAGAGAGGACCTCTTCTTCCCTGAGAAGAAGTCCTCTAGTATTGGATGATTCTGAAACCACATAGCTATATACTGTTTCTGTTTTGTATCGTAAAGACAATGAGCGCCATACCTGGATCCCTCCATAAAACAATAGCCCTAAAATCAGGATGACCAGAAATAGGCGTTGCGCAACTGTACTTTTCATAGCATCATGGCTCGGACGCGGTCAGCCTTCCAGACCGTTTTTGTCCAATTCAGACGGTTCAAGGATGCTCACTGGTCGGGAAGGGGTGATCGTAGAGATTGCATGTTTATAGACTAAATTTTGTCTTCCCTCACAGTCCAAAATCACAATGTAGGCGTCAAATCCCCGCACAATCCCCTTAAACTGGAATCCGTTGGTAAGATAGATGGTCACTGTAATTTTATCCCGGCGGGCCTGATTGAGAAAAACGTCCTGCAAGTTAATCTGTTTCATGAGTGCCTCCCTACGAAACTTGTTTGCATCTGTTTCTAGTTGAAAGGGTTGAAGATATTAGAATTATTATATCACAAGAGCAACTCCTTGTGAATCACATTTTGGGCCATTTTGAGGAGATCCTCCGGTTTTTCCGCTGCGTCCACCAGCAACCAATGAATTCTGGGATTTTTACGGAACCATGTCAACTGCCGTTTGGCATAATTACGTGTGGCCTGTTTCAACCGTAAAACGCAGGTCTCCAACGATTGTTCTCCCTCCAAAAAGGGCTGCAATTCCTTATATCCAATGGCTTGACAGGCGGTTCCCTGATAGCGCTGGTATACCCTACGCGCTTCCTCTACCAACCCGCTCCGAAGCATTTCATCCACTCGTCGGTCAATTCGCTCATAGAGGTGCGCACGATCCTCAAAACCAAGCCCTATAAAACAGGCTTGATACAATTGAGGCGTCATCCGCGATCTGCGTTGATGTTCACTCATGGGAATCCCTGTGAGTTGGTAGACTTCCAGCGCCCGAATGACCCGGCCTTGGTTGTGGGGGTGCAACTGGTTGGCCAAAATAGGGTCCACTTTCGCTAGCATTTGATGCAGATGCTCTGCCCCTTGGTCTTTCCCAAGCTTTTGCAGCTCCAAGCGCAAAGATGGATCGCTGGCGATAGGTGAAAAATCTAAGTTATCCACCACTGCATCCACATAAAGGCCCGTTCCTCCGGCTAAGATGGGAAGCTTTTCCCTCTGGTGAATTTGGGCAATTACCCGGTGCGCCAATTGGGAATACTCCGCCACGGAAAAGGACCTATTCGGTTCCAAAAAATCTAAAAGATGGTGTGGGATCCCTTGTCTTTCCTCTAAAGTAGGCTTGGCAGTAGCGATATCCATTTCACGATAGATCTGCATCGAATCTGCGGAAACCACTTCTCCCCCATAGTGTTTGGCCAGCTCCACAGCCAGCCAAGTTTTCCCAGAGGCGGTGGGACCAACCACAACAACCAATGGAATCTGTTTCTGTTCCATCAACCCAACCTTCCAAACTTCTTTTCAATTTCGTATTTACTCATACGGATGCATATCGGCCTGCCATGCGGACAGTGCTGCGCATCACCGTCTGTACGCAACATCTCAATTAATTCTTGTAGACTGGGAATGGGGGTGCTGTCATGGGCCTTGATCGCTGAACGGCAGGCGATGGTGTGATAGATCTCCTCAATCTGTTCCGGCAATCCCTGCCCCCCGCCTCGAAGCAGCTTCTCCGCCAGCTCCACCACAATTGCGGAGAGATCAGCCTTTGCCAAAATGGGTGCTGATCCTCGAATCAGAAGATCCACGCCCCCGAAGTCTTCCGCAGTAATCCCCGCTTGCTCCAATAGATCAAGATTTTCCACCAGAACGGCATGCTCCTCCTTGGAAAGCTGTACGGGGATCGGTTGTAAAAGCATTTGACGCTCCTCACCAATGCCATGGGATTTGAGTTTATTGAAAAGCAATCTTTCGTGGGCGGCGTGTTTATCTACCAACAGGAGTTCATTTTCCTTCTCTAAAAGGATATAAGTTTCAAAAAGTTCCCCTATGATCCGCGTATTCTCGTAGGGGTCAACCTCTGTAGCTACAGATGCTGAAGAGTGGGCGCCCTCTGGTGTTGTGGATTGAGGCGCATGGGAAATAGAGAAGGCTGCGCTTTCGATTGGCTGTGACACCTGTTGGTCGGCAACTATAGAGGAGGATTTTTCTTGATAGAGCAGTTCCATAGGTGAGCTGCTTTCCAAGTGGGGAGTGGAAAATCCATGTTCTTTTGGAAGGATATCCAACTGCCTGGAGATAGAGGGCAGCGCCACGGGATGTTCCTGGGAGGATATGGATTCCAAATGGATCCCTGATGTTTGAGCAGCCGATTTTGGATTCCAATATGTCCCCCCTTTCTCCTGTGAACGCTCCTGCTGCGCTAAAATTTCCATCTCTCTTCGATATTCCTGGACATTAAGCCGCTGTTGTACCGGAGGCTTTGGATTAAGATGGGCCGCAAAGGGATTGTAATGCAGCTCCTCCGCCTTCAACTCGGGGGCCAACCGATGGGCTCCCAATGCAGTTTTACAACCGTAATAGACCAGATCGAAAATTTCTTTTTCAGCGGTAAAGCGAACCTCCAGTTTGGCCGGATGTACATTGACATCCACCACTTGAGGAGGGATCTGGAGGTTTAAAACACAGGAAGGAAACTTTCCCACCATCATGGCGTTCCGGTAACTCTCCTCCAGTGCAGCCATACAGGTCCTGGAACGGACAAACCGGTGGTTAATGAAGAAATTCTGAAGTGTACGAGAACTCCGAGAAAAAGAAGGGGTTGTGATCACTCCTTCCAAATGCAGCCCGCCAACGGAATAGTCTACAGGAATGACATTTTCTGAAAATTCTCGCCCCAGTACACAACGGACGGCAGAGATCAGTTTCCCGTCCCCTGGTGTTTGTAAACGCACCACCCCATCGCGAATAAACTTCATATGGATCTCCGGATTCCCCAAGGCAATCTTCTCCACAACTGCGGCAACGCTGTTTCCCTCGGAGATATCCTTTTTCAAAAATTTCATACGTGCGGGGGTGTTATAAAACACATCCCGTACCGTGATGGTTGTACCCACTGGGCATCCGGCGTCCTCTAATTCCTCCTCCTCGCCGCCCGCAATCCGGTAATGGGTTCCCGCCTGTTCCTCTCTAGTACGGGTCAGCATCTCCACACGGCACATAGCGGCAATGGAGGCCAGCGCCTCGCCTCGAAACCCCATTGTAGCGATATCGTTTAAATCCTCTACCTGCCGCACCTTACTGGTGGCATGACGCAAAAAGGCGCTCCGAACGTCCGCCCGTTCAATGCCGCTTCCGTTGTCACTGACACGGATATAGCGAACGCCTCCTCCTTGAATTTCCACAGTAATTGAGCTGGCTTTCGCATCTACCGCATTTTCCATAAGCTCTTTCACAATGGAGGAGGGGCGTTCCACCACCTCACCTGCGGCAATCAACTCAGCCACCTGTTTTTCTAATATGTTGATTTTTGGCATTTGGCCCTCCTGCCCCTCTTTCGACGCTACGGTTTTATGAGTCCCTTCAATTCATAGAGTTTATTTAGCGCCTCAATCGGCGTCAAGGTGTTGAGGTCCAATTGACGTAGAGCCGCCTCTACTTCGGAAGGAATTACAGTGGCAAAGGTCATCTGAGGCTCTTCTGTACGCTCTTGTGGTTTCTTTTTTCTAGGTGTTTCCGACTGCTTTCCGCTCTCCAACTGCTCTAGAACCTGACGCGCCCGTTTGATCACCCAGTCGGGCACCCCCGCCAATTTAGAGACCTCTATTCCATAACTGTCATCCGCACCTCCTGGGACAATCCGACGCAGGAAGGTCAGTTCATCCCCCCGTTTTTTGCAGGCAACGTTGTAGTTTTTGACGGAAGGGAGCTCCTCCTCTAGTTGGGTCAACTCATGATAATGGGTGGCAAAGAGCGTTTTTGCTCCCAATTTTCGTTTATCTGCGATATATTCCAACACCGCACGAGCGATGCTCATGCCGTCAAAGGTGGAGGTGCCACGTCCGATTTCATCCAGAATCAAAAGGCTTTTGGAGCTGGCATCCCGCAGGATCTGAGCCACCTCTGTCATCTCCACCATAAAAGTGGATTGTCCAGAAGCCAAATCATCTGAGGCCCCCACTCGGGTATAGATTCCATCCACGACCCCGATCTGGGCGGAGGCGGCAGGCACAAAGGAGCCAATTTGTGCCATAAGGACAATCAAAGCGGTTTGACGCATATAGGTAGACTTCCCCGCCATATTAGGCCCTGTGATAATCGCAATTTGATTGGCTCTATTATCTAGAATTGTGTCGTTGGCCACAAAAGGAGCTCCGTTCATCAACTGCTCTACCACCGGATGACGTCCCTCCCGAATCACAATCTCGTCCGATTGGGTAACGTCCGGACGGCAATAGTGGTTGTTCACCGCCACTTGAGCCAGGGAGCAGTAGACGTCCAACCGCGCGACCGCCTGTGCTGTAGATTGAATCCGGTGTAGCTGACCGGAAAGCCTGGCCCGTACCTCCTCAAATAGCTTTTGTTCTAGATAAAGGATCCTCTCTCCCGCGGTGAGAATTTTTTCCTCCAATTCTTTTAATTCCTGGGTGATATACCGTTCACAGTTGGTGAGGGTCTGTTTTCGGATATAAGTATCTGGTACCAAATCCAAATTGGATTTGGTAATCTCTATGTAGTAGCCAAAAACCCGATTATACCCAATTTTCAAATTTTTGATTCCGGTTTTTTCCTTCTCCCGATTTTCAATTTCCAGCAGGATCTGTTTGGTGCCGTGTACCAACTGGCGCAGGCCGTCCAGCTCCTCTGAATATCCCCCCTTGATGACGCCGCCATCCTTTAGGACCGCCGGGGGATCCTCTTCAATCGCCCGCTCGATCAGATCCCTCACATCCTCTAAGGGATCAATTTCCCGGTAAATCTCTCGAAGATAGGTGCTGTTCGCTTGAGCGAGCCGCTGTTTCAAGTGAGGCATCTGTCTACAGGCCGACTCTAGAGATTTAAACTCCCGTGGAGTGGCGCTGCCATAAATCACTCGGGTCATCATCCGTTCCAGGTCAAAAATCCCAGCCAACATCTCTATGAGATCACAGCGGAGCATCGTATCCTCTACCAACTCCTCCACTGCGTTCAACCGCTTTTGAATTAGGGCAGGATTCACCAAGGGTTTATCCAAATAGCTGCGCAAAAGGCGCTTGCCCATAGCAGTCTTGCTGTGATCCAACACCCAGAGCAAAGTCCCCCGCTTCTCCCCTGTGCGCATCGTCTGGGTGATTTCCAAATTGCGGCGGGCGGTAAGGTCCAATGTCATAAATTGCTGAGCGTCTACACAGCATACCTCGGTGATCCGTTCTAGCCCTTTTTTCTGTGTTTCATGCAGGTATTGGAGCAAAGCCCCCAACGCTCGGACGGAGAGCTGCCGGTTTTGGAGCCCCAGCTCCTCCAAAGATTTGCCAAATTGCTGCTCAGTCAGATTCTGTGCGTTTTCCAGAGAAAAGTTCTCTTGATCCCGCAAATCCGCTACACAGTGGAGACGCACTTTGAGAAACTCCTTCAGCTCACGATAATCCAACGCCGCGTCGTTGAAAATTACCTCACTGGGGGCATACCGCCCCAATTCATTGAGCAGCTCATGGAATTGGGACGGTAAAAATTGAGAGGTGAACAGTTCTCCTGTAGAAATATCTGCGGAGCAAAGGGCGAACCCCTCTGCCCCACAGTAGATACAGGAGATATAGTTGTTGCTGTCCTCTGTCAACATATTGCTTTCAATCAAAGTACCCGGCGTCACCACGCGGATAACGCTGCGCTTTACAACGCCCTTGGCATCCGCTGGATTTTCCATCTGTTCACAGATGGCTACCTTGAACCCCTTTTTAATCAACCGGGCAATGTAGACCTCCGCCGCATGATATGGCACTCCACACATGGGGGCCCGCTCCTCAAGCCCGCAATCACGCCCGGTGAGCGTGAGCTCCAATTCTCGCGAGGCCAGAATCGCGTCATCAAAAAACATCTCATAGAAGTCGCCAAGCCGGAAAAACAGGATATGATCCTTATGTTGGTTTTTGACCGCAAAATATTGCTGCATCATAGGGGACAACTTTTCCATATCGAGTTCCATTTCAGCAACCTCCAGGTGTGAGAGGCGTCTCTATTGGAGTGCTAGAAATTTCTAGTACTCCAATAGAGACGCCCAATAAAGTGAAACTACCGATCTCTTACTCAGTGGCATCCAGAACAGGAAGAGCAACTGCCGCTGCATCCAGACTGAAGTTCGATGAGCTCTGGATCTTCTCCATTGATGCTCCCTCTCAAAATCTGCATCACGTACTCCACCAGCTCGTCCAACTCATTCTTGGCTGCGTTATAGGCCGCCATATTTTCGTTTGCCATAATTTTGCTGTAGATCTCCCGGACCTCATTGTTAATCGCATTGATCCGATCCTGATCCTTCTCTTCTCGATTTAACTCGGCGTTCAGGTCAATCCGTTTTAAGTTAAATTGGCCAATCAGCTCCTGAAGCTGCGGATCCGCATCACTTGTCTGCTGTTGCGCCATCATACGGATAAAACGCTCATCCTGTTGAATCGCCTTTCCCAGCTCTCTTGCCATTGCAATTGCGTCCATAAATTCATCCTCCTATTTGAAAATCCCCCAGGGGAGTTATACGAAACTACCAAAGAGCGCCCAATTTTGGGCTCTCTGGATCCGGACATCAACAAATTGCCCGATTAGGTCCTTTGATCCCGGAAACTCCACAATATCATTGCTGAAGTTTCGGCCACAGAGCCAATCTGGGCCTGTTCGTCCGGGCCCTTCCACCAATACCCGTTCCGCTGAACCCACTTGCGCCTGTTGTAACTCCTCCCGAATTTGGGATTCCGTATCCAACAGTTCCCGGAACCAGCGCGACTTTTCCTCCTCCGGCACGGGATCCTCGAAACTTGCCGCCTTTGTCCCCGAGCGGCGGGAATAGAGAAAAGTGTACAAAGTAGAATAGCGAACCTTTCGAACCAACTCCAAGGTCTTTTGAAAATCCTCATAAGTCTCTCCAGGAAATCCTACAATGAGGTCACTGGAAAAGGTAACGCCAGGGATCTGTTTTCGTGCGTAGTCGATAAGCTCCAGGTAATGCTCCACGGTATACCGCCGGTTCATCAACTTTAAAATGCGGTTGCTTCCGCTTTGTACCGGCAGATGGATGTGGTTACAAATCTTGTCGCATTGAGCGATGGTATCAATCAGCTCGGTTGTACAGTCTTTGGGGTGGCTAGTCATAAACCTTACGACAAACTCTCCTGGCAACTGGGCCACCTGCCGGAGCAACTGTGCAAACCTGATCGGAGGCTCCAGCCCTTTCCCATAGGAGTTCACATTTTGACCCAATAGAGTGATCTCTTTATAGCCATCAGCAATCAATTGGCGTGCTTCCGCCAATACATCCTCCGGTTTACGGCTGCGCTCCCGTCCCCGCACATAGGGTACAATGCAGTAGGAACAGAAATTATCGCAGCCATACATAATTGGCAAATTTCCCTTGATCTTTCCGTCCCGGCGAAGAGGAAGTCCTTCAATGATTTCCCCTTCCCCACCGCCTCGAAACTGCCGTTTTTCCCCAGACAACCGCCGGAAAAGCAATTCTGGCAATTGATAGAGGGCATGGGTGCCAAATACCAGGTCTACATAGGGATAACTTTTCCGAATGCGGTCCGCCACCTGCTCTTGCTGCATCATACAGCCGCATAAACCAATTAACATACCCGGGCGTTGTTTTTTTAAGGGTTTGAGTGCCCCCACATTTCCAAACACCCGGTCTTCCGCATTTTCCCGTACAGCACAGGTATTGAACAGCGCCAGATCTGCCTGTTCCGGCTGATCCGTAAAGCCATAACCCATTTCGGCTAACATTCCTCGCAGTTTTTCCCCATCGCTCTGGTTTTGTTGACACCCAAAGCTGTGCACTAGGGCCAGAGGTGGATGTTCATACCGTTCGCAGAGTAATTCTGCCGCCTTTTCCATATATTCCCGCTGCAACGCCAGGCGTTGCTCCAACGGCTGCTGTCCCAACAACAAGCCCCTCCCAGTTTGTTCACATGCTTTTATATTATACCATCTCGGAAAAGGCAATGCAAGCCAACATTTTGGGTAAGATAGCAAAAAACAACCGTGCATTTTGTGGATGGTTCGGTTTCCAAGCGGCGATTTTCTTCTAATTTTGTGATCCCAGCTAGCATTTGTCCCTCACCCAAAAGTAACCGTGCATAACAAACAAATGTCCGGTTCCAAGCGGAACCGGACATTTGATATTTTATTCGGTAACCTCTTCAAACATATCCTTGCCCACACCGCAGTCCGGACAAACAAAATCGTCGGGAACATCCTCCCATTTGGTACCAGGGGCAATTCCCTGATCCGGAAGGCCCAAGGCCTCATCATATACAAAAGAGCAAATTGTACAAATATACTTCTTCATGTTTGCAACTCCTTCCTGATATAGTAGCCCTCTTGACTTAAATCTACCATATTTGTATATTTAAGTCAAGAGGTTTCTTCTATTTTCCCAATATTTTTTTCAAATATTTACCGGTATAAGAGGCTTCCACCAGACAAATTTCTTCTGGTGTCCCACAGGCCACTACTGTACCGCCCCCGTCGCCTCCCTCGGGACCCAGATCAATCACATAATCTGCGGTTTTGATGACCTCTAGATTATGCTCAATGGTAATAACGGTATTTCCTGCACTCACCAGAGTTTGCAACACTTCAATTAGTTTGTGTACATCCGCTGTGTGTAACCCGGTAGTGGGCTCATCCAGAATATAGACCGTACGTCCGGTGGATCTCCGTGAAAGTTCGGTAGCCAATTTCACCCGCTGGGCCTCTCCCCCAGAAAGGGTCGTGGCTGGCTGCCCAATTTTGATATATCCCAGGCCCACATCATAGAGTGTTTGCAGCTTGCGGGAAATTTTAGGGAGAGATTTGAAAAACTCCAACCCCTCCTCCACGGTCATCTCCAACACATCATAGATGGACTTTCCCTTGTATTTAACCTCCAACGTCTCCCGGTTGTAGCGACGTCCTTTACACACATCACAAGGGACATAGATATCCGGTAGGAAGTGCATTTCAATCTGGACGATGCCGTCCCCTTCACAGGCCTCGCAGCGTCCTCCCTTGACATTGAAGGAAAAACGGCTGGATTTATAACCCCGCATCTTTGCATCATTTGTCTGCGCGAACAACTCTCTGATATCAGTAAACACACCTGTATAGGTGGCTGGATTGGATCGAGGGGTCCGGCCGATAGGGGACTGATTGATATCAATCACTTTATCCACCAAATCAATCCCCAACAAATCCTCGTGTTTTCCAGGTTTTACTCTGGGATTGGTAAATTCATGGGTCAGACGCTTGTAGAGGATCTCATTGATCAACGAACTCTTTCCAGAGCCTGAAACCCCAGTGACCACTGTGAACACCCCCAGGGGGATCTCCACATCAATATGTTTCAAATTGTTCTCTGAGGCCCCAACAATCTTTAAAAAACCTCCGTTTCCAGCGCGGCGATGGTCCGGAATCGGGATCCTCTTTTTGCCAGAAAGATACTGTCCTGTGATCGATTGCGGACACGCCTTGATCTCCTCCACCGACCCAGCACAGACGATTTCCCCTCCATGAACACCCGCGCCTGGGCCGACATCTACAATATAGTCAGCAGCGTACATGGTGTCCTCATCATGTTCTACCACAATGAGGGTATTCCCCAAATCTCGAAGCCGTTTTAAAGTGGCAATTAACTTGTCATTGTCCCGCTGATGCAGACCGATGGAGGGCTCATCCAGCACATATAACACCCCGGTTAAGGAGGAGCCAATCTGGGTGGCCAAACGGATGCGCTGGCTTTCGCCACCTGAAAGCGTACCCGCGGAACGGGCCAGCGTCAGATATTCCAACCCCACGCTGCGCAGAAATCCCATTCTCTCCCGGATCTCTTTGATGATAAGCTCCGAGATCATCTGTTCCCGCTCGGTCAATTCTAGATGATCTAAGAAATCCAACGCCTGCACCACAGACATTTTACAAAATTCGCTGATGTTGAGTCCTCCCACCGTTACCGCCAATACGGTCTTGTTTAAGCGGTCGCCATGGCAGACAGGACACTCCACACTGTTCATCCAGTTGGTAATCTCCTCCCGCATCCAACTGGAATTGGTCTCCCGGAATCGGCGCTCCAGGTTGTTAACGATTCCCTCAAATTCAGTATAGTAACTTCCTCGCGTGGAGCCGCTCTCCCGGTGCATCAAAATCTTCTCCCCCTTGGAACCGTAAAGGAGGATATCAATCACCTCTTTGGGCAGCTTATTTACCGGCACATCCAGGGAAAAGTGATAGTGATTGGCTAAACCTTCATAATACATTTGAGCGATGCCACCCTCCGCATAATACCAGCCAGAGGCTCGGATCGCTCCCTCTCGAATGGTGAGGCGTTTATTGGGAATCACCAGATCTGGATCCACCTTCAGAAAGGTGCCCAAGCCGGAACACTTATCACAAGCTCCGTAGGGAGCATTGAAGGAAAACATCCGAGGGTTTAATTCTTCAATGGAAATATCATGATCTGGACATGCATAATTGGAGGAGAAGGTAAGCTCTTGTCCATCCGCATCCACAATGGCGATTCCCCCCGCTAAAGAAAGAGCGGTCTCCAAGGAATCCGCCAGTCTGGAACGGATCTCCGGCTTGATGACCAGCCGGTCAACAACAATTTCAATGGTATGCTTCTTATTTTTTTCCAATCGGATCTCTTCCGATAGATCGTAGAGATTTCCATCCACCCTTACTCGCACATAGCCAGAGCGACGGGCAGCATCAAATTCCTTGATGTGTTCCCCCTTTCGTCCACGGACGGTGGGAGCCATCACTTGTACGCGTGTCCCTTCAGGAAGGGCCATCACCCGATCTACCATTTGATCCACCGTCTGCTGTTCAATGGGACGGCCGCAGATGGGGCAGTGGGGGTGGCCGATCCGGGCATAGAGCAATCGGAGATAGTCATAGATCTCTGTCACTGTCCCCACGGTGGAGCGAGGATTTTTGGAAGTCGTCTTCTGATCGATGGAGATTGCCGGAGAGAGCCCCTCAATCGAATCCACGTCCGGTTTTTCCATCTGCCCCAAAAATTGACGGGCATAGCTGGAGAGGCTCTCCACATATCGCCGCTGTCCATCTGCATAGATCGTGTCGAACGCCAAGGAGCTCTTACCAGAGCCAGATAGCCCTGTAAAGACCACCAGTTGATCTCGAGGAATCTCCAAATCCACATTTTTTAAATTGTGCTCTCTGGCCCCTTTGATAATGATCTTATCCAATGAAACGATATCCTTTCTATTTCTCCGACTTGCTCTTGCTGGGCAAACGTTTGGGTTGCTGTTCCTCGGCCTTCAGTTTTGCGATCTTATCTCTCAGATAAGCGGCATGTTCAAACTCCAGGATCTTAGCGGCATTTTTCATCTCCACCGTCAACTTCGCAATCAAGGCCTCTCGTTCTTTATGAGAAAGACGTTTTCCACGTTTCTTCCCACTATCTGTCTCATCCCGAGCGGAAATTTCCAGAATCTCCCGTACATCCTTCACGATCGTTTTGGGGACAATTCCATGGGCTTTATTATAGGCCATCTGAATTTCTCGCCGACGCAACGTTTCACTGATTGCCCGCTCCATCGAGTCAGTCACTTCATCTGCATACATGATTACTTTTCCGTTGGAATTTCGGGCCGCCCGTCCAATCGTCTGCACCAAGGAGGTCTCGCTGCGCAGGAAGCCCTCCTTGTCTGCATCTAGGATAGCCACCAGGGAAACTTCTGGGATGTCCAAGCCCTCCCGCAGTAGGTTGATCCCAACCAACACATCAAATTCGCCCAGCCGCAGATCTCGGATAATTTCCATCCGCTCAATGGTATCAATATCGTGGTGCATATACCGCACCTTGACACCCATATTTTCAAAATAGGCGGTCAAATCCTCTGCCATCTTCTTGGTCAAGGTGGTCACCAACACCCGTTCGCCCGCCTCCACACGAAGGTTGATCTCACTGAGCAAATCATCGATCTGTCCCTCCACCGGACGAACTTCCACCTCGGGATCTACAAGTCCGGTAGGGCGGATTACCTGCTCCACAATCTGAGAGGAGCGCTCCCGCTCCAAATCTCCTGGGGTTGCTGAGACAAACACAATTTGGTTCAGTTTGCTGTAGAACTCATCAAAATTTAACGGTCGGTTGTCCAAAGCGGAGGGAAGGCGAAATCCATAATCAATCAGGCTCTTTTTTCGTGCCTGATCTCCACCGTACATTCCCCGAACCTGGGGTAAAGTCACATGGCTTTCATCCACAAAGAGCAAAAAATCCTTCGGAAAGTAATCCAGCAGTGTATACGGCGTACTGCCTGGTGCTCTTCCCGAAATGACCCGGGAGTAGTTCTCAATCCCCTTGCAAAAACCAATCTCCTGCATCATTTCCAAATCATAATTGGTACGTTCAAAAATGCGCTGTGCCTCAATCAGCTTGCCTTGCTCTTTGAACCAAGCCACACGTTCATCGCATTCCCGCCGAATCTCCTGGACAGCCACCGCCATTTTCTCCGGCGGAACAATATAGTGGGAGGCGGGGTAAATGGCAGCATGGGAAACTTTGTTCTTCACTTCTCCGGTGAGCGTATTAATTTCCGTAATGCGGTCGATTTCGTCTCCAAAAAATTCCACCCGGATTGCGGTATCACTATAGTAAGCGGGGAAAATTTCTACTACGTCCCCCCGCACACGGAATTTGTTGCGGACAAAGTTCACATCGTTGCGCTCATACTGGATCTCTACCAACTTTTTAATCAATTCATCCCGTTCTCGCTGCTGTCCAGTGCGCAAAGAGATCACCATATTTTTATAATCAATGGGGTCTCCTAGTGTGTAAATACAGGACACACTGGCCACAATGATGACATCTCTCCGCTCCCCCAAAGAGGCAGTGGCTGAATGCCGCAATTTCTCAATTTCATCATTGATGGCGGAATCTTTTTCAATGTAGGTATCCGTACTGGCGATATAGGCCTCTGGTTGGTAATAGTCGTAGTAACTGACAAAATATTCCACTGCATTTTCCGGAAAAAATTCCCGGAATTCAGAGCAAAGCTGGGCAGCCAAAGTCTTATTGTGGGCCAAAACCAGAGTCGGACGATTCACTTTAGCGATGATGTTGGCCATTGTAAAGGTTTTGCCAGAACCAGTGACACCCATCAAAGTTTGTTCCCGGTCCCCTCTTTGAAGCCCTTGTACAATTTTTTCAATCGCTTCCGGCTGGTCGCCAGTAGGTTGATAGGGAGCATGTAAAATAAATCGCTCACGGTCCTCCATCCGACATTCCTCCCCTATACCTATAATTTTAACGATTTATTATACCACAATTTGCACAAATTGTCCAGCGCTTAGATTCTCTCCTCCTTGGGTTCTTCAGCCCATTTTTTGTACTTTGGGGTTGATCCCATAAAAAGAGTCACCTTCGAAAATTTCGGAGGTGACTTTTTTTATTAGGCGTGAATCCGAGTTCCAGTGAGACCTAAAATTCCATCTTTTGCTTTTTCCAATAGAGTGATCAAAGCGCTCCTCCCTGGCTTCGACTGTGCAAACTCCAAGGCAGCCTGCACTTTTGGAAGCATAGATCCCGGAGCAAACTGGCCCTCCTGAATCAATTGAGCTGCCCGTTCCGCAGTTAGCTCGGAAAGCCACTCCTGATCGGGCTTCCCAAAGTTGATTGCAACCTTCTCCACAGCAGTAAGGATAATCAGGCAATCAGCATCCACCTGTTCAGCCAATTTACAACTGGCAAAGTCCTTATCGATCACAGCTGCAGCACCCTTCAGATGGTGTCCCTGGGTAGCAAATACTGGGATACCGCCGCCGCCGCAGGCCACTACTACCAGCCCTTTGTCCACCAATGCGTGGATGGTGTCGATCTCTACAATGGATTGCGGTTTTGGCGAGGCCACCACTCGACGGTAGCCTCTGCCTGCGTCCTCCACCACCTGGTAACCCCGTTCGGCCACCATTCTGTCGGCTTCTTCCTTCGTCATAAACGCTCCAATTGGCTTTGTGGGGTTCTGGAAGGCGGGATCGTTTTCATCTACCATCACCTGGGTAAGTACGGTGGCGACTCCTTTTGCGATCCCCCGGTCCAAGAGTTCTTCCCTAAGGGCATTTTGCAGGTCGTAGCCGATATAGCCCTGACTCATGGCCACACAGACCGACAGCGGACACGGGATATACCTTTCGGGATCAGAGCGGGTCAGTTCCGTCATCGCCGCTTGGATCATACCCACCTGGGGGCCGTTTCCATGGGAGATGATGACCTCATGCCCCTCCTCAATCAAGTCCGCAATCGCTTTTGCTGTCTTTTTCACTGCCTCCATCTGTTCTGGCAGGTTTTTTCCTAGGGCATTGCCGCCCAACGCAATGACAATTCTCTTTCCCATTGCTGCTTCAACTCCCATCTCTTCGCTTTCACTTTGAACCATTGTAGCTTGAAAACATTTGACCCGCCCACAAAACGAGAGGTCGCATGCAGGCGGGCCAATTGGGTCATAGGTTCAAAGAATGTCCTCAGCTCACTTCATCCAGCGCTGAATTCCCCGGGCTTCCAGAGCTTTCAACGCCGCCTGGGGATCTTTCACTTTCGCCAAGAAGATCATTGCGGCAATGATATAGGGTTTATAGGAGGCCTCCTTGTAGAGGGGCACGCGGTACCGGTCAAAGACGCTGGCGTCCACCTCACCCTCCGCGCAGGAAACGCCGTTGATGTCCGCGGGCAGACAGTGGAGATAGAGGGCTTTGCCGTCCCGAGTGGTAGACATCAGCTCCTCGGTGCAGCACCAGTCCTTATGCTGGGCGTTTTGAGCCAGAAGCTCTTTCTCCAGGGCCTTAATGCCATCACTGTCCCCCTGGGCGTACAGATCGGTCCGCTTCTCCATAGCTGCAAAGGGGGCCCAGCTCTTAGGATACACAATGTCTGCGTTTTGGAACGCCTCAGCCATATTATTGGTGCGTTTGTAACTGCCTCCGGTGGCCGCTGCGTTCTTTTTGGCGACCTCTTCCACTTCGGGCATCACCTCATACCCCTCTGGATGGGCCAGAACCACATCCATACCGAACCGAGTCATCAGTCCAATGACCCCCTGGGGCACCGACAGAGGTTTCCCGTAGGAGGGAGAATAGGCCCAAGTCATGGCCAGTTTCTTCCCCTTTAAATTCTCCACACCGCCAAAGTGATGGATAATGTGCAGCATATCCGCCATGCACTGAGTGGGATGGTCAATATCGCACTGTAGATTCACCAAGGTGGGTTTTTGCTCCAAGACGCCGTCCGCATGGCCCTCAGTCACTGCGTCTACCACATCATGCATGTACTTGTTGCCCTTACCAATATACATGTCATCCCGGATGCCAATCACATCTGCCATAAACGAGATCATATTGGCGGTCTCTCGGACCGTTTCCCCGTGAGCAATCTGGCTTTTGCCCTCGTCCAAATCCTGAACCTCCAGACCTAGCAGGTTGCAAGCGGAGGCAAAGGAAAATCTGGTCCGCGTGGAATTATCTCGGAATAGGGAGATACCCAAGCCGCTCTCAAAAATCTTGGTAGAGATGTTCTGCTCCCGCATATAGCGCAGGGCGTCGGCAACAGTGAACACCGCCGCCAGCTCTTCGTCCGACTTTTCCCAGGTAAGGAAGAAGTCATTGTTATACATATCCTTAAAATTTAGCTGGTTTAGTCTATCGATATAGGCCTGCAACTTCTGATCCATCTTTGATACTCCTTTTCTATCAAGTCAGTTGGTGGATAAGCTCAATCCTTCGTATAAATGGTCGGCAGGGCGGCATAGACAGCTGCGCAGTGCACCAGATCCTGTTTCCAAGTCTTTTCATTGGGAGCGTGGGCTTGGGCTTCAGCACCTGGTCCGAATCCGATACACGGGATCCCATTGCGGCCCATGATAGACACGCCATTGGTGGAGAAGGTCCATTTATCCACTAGAGGGCGGGCCTTCCGCATGGCCTCTGTCTCAGAAGTTCCCAAACGAGTCTCCCCATAAAGTCCTTTATAAGCCTCCTCCAATGCACAAGTGACCTTGTGGTTCCGAGGGATTACCCAAGTGGGGAAATAGCACTCAATGGGATAGACGCAGCCAGTCCAAGAGGGACGGTCATACTGGTACATGGAGACTTTGACGTCCTCTCCATATTTTTGAACACTGGGCAGCGCCCGGATCTCCTCCAAACAGCTCTCCCAGGTCTCCCCAGCGGTCATCCGGCGATCCAGAGAGACGGCGCAGGAGTCAGCCACTGCACAGCGGGAGGGTGAGGTGAAGAAAATTTCGCTGACAGTGATGGTGCCGCGTCCCAAGAAATTGGCCTCCTCCCACTGAGGATTGTACTTCTGGTCCAGCATCTTTACAAGTCCTTTGATGGGAGCGCCTTCATCTGCGTCATTCTCGTTGAGGGCACGGATGTCCTGGAGGATATCGGCCATCTTATAGATGGCGTTGTCCCCACGCTCGGGGGCGGAGCCGTGACAGGAGACACCCTTTACATCCACGCGAATCTCCATGCGTCCTCTCTGTCCCCGATAGATACCGCCATCGGTGGGCTCGGTGGAAACAACAAACTCCGGCCGGATATGGTCCTCCTTCACGATGTACTCCCAGCAGAGACCGTCACAGTCCTCCTCCTGGACGGTTCCAGTGACGAGAACTTGATATTTGTCGTTGAGCAACCCCAGATCCTTCATGATCTTGGCGCCATAGACGGCCGAGACGATGCCACCCATTTGATCGGAGGTGCCCCGTCCGCCGATCTCCTCTTCACTTTCAAAGCCCTCATAGGGGTCAAAGGTCCAGTTGTCCCGATTTCCAATTCCCACTGTGTCGATATGGGCGTCAAAGCCAATGAGCGTCTTGCCGGACCCCATATATCCTAGAACATTGCCCTGTTTGTCAATCTCAACCCGGTCAAAGCCTACCTTCTCCATCTCCTGTTTGATGCGCATGATATGTCCCTCTTCCTGGGCGCTCTCTCCAGGAATGGCCACCAAATCTCTTAGGAACTTGGTCATATCTCCACGATAGCCCTCGGCAGCCTCTCTGATCTTTGCGAAGTCCATATTGGTTACCTCCTTCAATCTGTTCACAGCATCTGTCTTATCTGATCTTTGCCCAGCTTTATTTTTCGGAGGGATACTCCCCATTCCAAACAATCCGGCGCCAGCTTTCAGGATCTGTATCCCCTTCACTGGAAACCATCAGAACCTTGGAGTCCGGCCCCAGTCCAATGGCCTCCCGTAGCTCCCGATAGCTCCCGTCCTCCATCAGGGTGGCGATCAACCCCATTCCCACTGCCCCGCTCTCTCCAGAGATAACCTGTTGATCTCCTTTACAAGGGGCGGCCAGCATCCGCATTCCCTTGGCGGTAACCCAGTCGGGGCAGGAAACAAAGAAACGTGTGTGGTTACGTAGGATATCCCAAGAAATGGTATTGGGCTCCCCACAGGCCAAACCAGCCATAATGGTCTGCAGATCTCCTCCTACCTTCCGATAGTTCCCATCACAGGCAGCTGCTCCCTGGTAGAGACAATCCGCCGCCCGGGCCTCCATCACCACAGTAGTAGGACAACAATCTGGGAATAGATTGGCAAAATAGCCCTGTACCGCCCCAGCTAAAGAGCCTACGCCCGCCTGGATAAAGATATGGGTGGGGCGCTCCACGCCCATTCCTTTCAACTGTTCTGCAGCCTCCATTGCCATGGTGCCATAGCCCTGCATGATCCAGGAGGGGATCTCCTCGTAGCCATCCCAAGCGGTATCCTGAATCACCACACCTCGAGGAGTAGCAGCTGCTTCCGCAGCGGCCAAACGGACGCAATCATCGTAGTTGAGCTGTTCAATGGTCACCTGAGCCCCTTCTTGGACGATGTTGTCAAACCGAGGCTGGCTGCTTCCTTTGGGCATGTGGACCACCGCCTTTTGCCCAAGTTTCCGGGCCGCCCAGGCTACGCCGCGTCCATGGTTGCCGTCTGTAGCGGTAAAGAAGGTGGCCTGTCCAAATTCTTCCCTCAGCCGCTCACTGGTCAGGTATTCATATGTAACTTCTGATACATCTTTTCCTATCTGCTGGGCCACATAACGGGCCATAGCGAAGGAGCCTCCCAAAACCTTGAAGGCATTGAGTCCAAAACGATAGGACTCATCCTTGACAAACAGATCTCCCAGTCCCAATTGAGCGGACATGTTTTTGAGTTCCACCAAGGGGGTGACACTGTATTGAGGAAAACTCTCGTGGAATCTACGGGCTTTCGCCACATTTTCCAAGGACATGACCGATAGTTGTCGGTCGTCGCTCTTTGGCATCCGGTTTTCTGCCCATTTGATTGCTTCCATCCAAACAACCCCTTCTCATGACTGCCGATTTTGACAAAAACGTATGTATTTTCAGCGCTTCTTAACCCCATCATAGCATAGAAACATCGCAAGTCAATGGGTTTCTAAAAATTTTTTATTATTCCTAAAAATTATTTAGATTTTTGTGCATTTTTCTTACTATTTTTTCTTGTCTATTTATTTTTATCATGTTAAAATGATATTAGTATTACTTATCCCCTCCAGTTGTATAGATAAATCTTCTTTGATCAGGCACACCGGATGGAGGTTGTAGAATGTATACGTTATCTATCAACGGGCAAACAGTCCAAACGGAAAAAGAGGAAAAACTGTTAACCTTTCTGCGGGAAACTTTGGGGCTCACTTCCGTGAAAAATGGTTGTTCGGAAGGTGCCTGTGGTACCTGCATGATCTTAGTAGATGGAAAGCCTACCAAGGCTTGCGTTTTAAAAACCTCCCGCTGCGAGGGGAAAAAGATTCTCACCTGCGAGGGCCTTTCCCCCCGGGAACGTAGTGTCTACGCCTATGCGTTTACCCACTGCGGGGCTGTTCAGTGTGGATTTTGCACCCCTGGGATGGTGATCAGCGCTAAAGGACTTTTGGACCAGGTACCCGATCCCACTCGCCAACAGGTCAAAGAGGCGTTAAAAAACAATATCTGCCGCTGCACCGGCTATAAGAAGATTGAAGATGCCGTCCTACTGGCTTCCAGGCTTTTGCGGGAAAACACCCCAGTCCCAGAATATGACCTGCCCGGTCTGGTAGGAGAGCGGTTTCCTCGGGTGGATGCGCCTGCCAAAGCGTTGGGGGACGCAGAATATGTAGATGATATGCGTTTACCAGGGATGGTCTATGGCAGCGCAGTACGTAGCCGCTACCCGCGTGCCAAGGTGCTTGCCATCCATACTGAGGCGGCTAGAAACCTCCCCGGTGTGCTGGCTGTGCTCACAGCCGCTGATTTAAAGGGTAAACCCAAGGTTGGTCATCTGCGCAAGGATATGCCGGTGTTGATCCCAGTGGGAGGAATCACAGCCTTTCTCGGGGATGCCATTGCGCTGGTCTGCGCGGAAACAAAGGAGATATTGGCCCAAGCGAAGGATCTGATCCAGGTGGAATATGAGGAACTGCAAGCTGTTTTTTCTCCAGAGGAAGCTATGGTTCCGGGAGCGCCACAAGTGCACGCCGATTGCCCTGGCAATTTGCTGGCCCATGAACATCTTTCCCGGGGCAATGCAGAAGAAAAAATCCGCTCCTCTAAATATGTGGTCACCACCCATTACTCCACCCCTCCCACAGAGCATGCCTTTTTAGAGCCAGAATCTGCCGTTGCGGCTCCAGACGGAAACGGCGGTGTTGTTATCTACTCCGCCGACCAGGGGATCTATCAGACACAGCGGGAGTGTGCAGAGGCTACCGGACTTCCCATCGAAAAAGTTCGGGTAGTGGCGAAGATGGTGGGCGGCGGATTTGGTGGTAAGGAGGATATGACGGTCCAACACCATGCGGCGGTTCTGGCCATGGAGGTAGGGCGACCGGTGAAGGTCTCCCTTACCCGTCAAGAGAGTATCTTGATCCACCCCAAACGCCATGCCTTTGAAATGGAGTTTACCACCGCATGTGACGAAAATGGATATCTTACCGCCATGAAAGCAACCCTAATTTCTGATACTGGGGCGGTTGCCTCGCTTGGAGGGCCGGTGCTCCAGCGGGCCTGTACCCACGCCGCAGGTCCCTACAACTACCAGGACATTGAGATCGATGGGAGGGCCTACTATACCAACAATCCACCCGCTGGTGCTTTCCGAGGATTTGGAGTGACGCAAAGTTGCTTTGCCACCGAGTGCAATTTGAATCTTTTGGCAGAAAAAGTGGGAATTTCCCCTTGGGAAATTCGTTACCGCAATGCCCTGCGGCCGGGTCAGGTACTCCCCAACGGCCAGATTGCTGATGAGTCCACTGCCATCGTCCAGACGTTAGAGGCGGTAAAGCCCTATTATGACGCCCACCCCAAGGCAGGCATCGCCTGTGCTATCAAAAACAGTGGCTTGGGGGTTGGAATCCCCGACTATGGGCGCTGCCGGATTGTTATTAGAGATGGGAAGGCACATATCCACTCCAGCGCTGCCTGTATTGGCCAGGGGATGGGAACGGTGGTGACCCAGATTGTCTGTGAAACCACCGGGCTCTCCTATCATCAGGTCCAATATGAAACACCGGACACCGCTGAGGCCCCAGATTCCGGTAACACCACTGCCTCCCGCCAGACTCTTTTTACTGGGGAAGCCACCCGTCAAGCCGCCCTTCAACTGAAGGATGCTCTCAAAGAAAGCGATCTTCTGTCGCTGGAAGGTCAGGAATTTTACGGGGAATATCTGGGAGTTACCGACAAGATGGGATCCGACAAATCCAATCCTGTCAGCCATGTGGCCTATGGATATGCCACCCATCTGGTGGATTTGGATGAAGATGGCCGCATCCGGAAAGTCATTGCCGCCCACGACGTGGGACGAGCGATCAATCCCTTAAATGTGGAGGGACAGATTGAAGGTGGAGTGGTGATGTCTTTGGGTTATGCCCTCACCGAGTCCTTTCCGTTGGATCGCGGCCGTCCCACCGCCAAATATGGCACATTAGGGCTGTTCAAGTCCACCCAGGCCCCGGATATCGAGAGCATCATTGTGGAGTGTTCCCATTCTGAGCTTGCCTGTGGGGCCAAGGGAATCGGAGAGATTGCATCTATCCCCACCGCTCCAGCTGTTCAGTTGGCCTACTACCACTATGACGGCAAATTCCGCACCTCTCTTCCTTTGGAGGATACCCCCTACAGCCGGAAACGTTGATCGAGAAGAAAGGAAAAACAATGCCCTCTCTCTATTTGTCCAGTGTACTGCTGGCCTGCGGACATTCCAAACGCTTTGGCAGCAATAAATTGTTGGTTCCCTTCCAAGGTCGGCCGCTGTGTGAAACAATTTTCCGGCGGCATCCTCTAGAACTGTTCCAGCAAAATCTAGTGGTGACACGCTATCCGGAGGTGGCGCTCTCTGCCTGCCAATATGGGTTTTCGGTGGTGGAAAACCTAGAGGCGACGGATGATATTGCCCAGAGCATCCGGTCGGCAATGGAATCCCTGGATGCCAAAGCCTCGGGCTGCCTTTTTTCGGTCTGCGATCAGCCGCTGCTGCGCATTCAAAGCATTCAGAGAGTTGTCCATACCTTCCTAAAACATCCCCAGGCAATTGTGGCTTTGGGCTGGCGAGGGCAGCGGGGAAACCCCGTATGCTTTCCCCGGGATCTCTTTGAGGAGCTGTTTCACCTTCCCCCTCAACAGGGGGGCGGATGGGTGGTCCAGGCGCATCCAGAACGCCTCATTCTAGTAGAGGCGGATTCCGGAGAGGAACTGGCGGATGCGGATAATCCAAAGGATCTGGAAAAACTCGAATCGATGGTTTAAAAAAGTGCGGATGGAATTTTCCATCCGCACTTTTTTAGAAGTATTCGCTCTCCTTCCGGGGGATGTAGATCCCAAGACCGGTCTGGACTGGCTCCCCGTCTTCTGCTGCCAACGTCCCCCTCAGGAATACCGCTTTGGCACGACCCTGCATAGGCATCCCTTCATAGGGTGTGTTGTCACAGTGGTGGTGCTGATTCTTGGCGGTAATCGTCCAGGAAATAGATGGATCCCAGATCACCAAATCTGCGTCGCTACCCGGCGCAATGACCCCTTTGCGAGGATAGAGTCCAAACAGACGGGCTGCGTTTTCCGCCAAAAGGGCGGCCATCTGGTTCACCGTAAGCCGTCCCTTGGTCACTCCATGGGTGTAGATCACCGCCGGGCGATGCTCCAAACCCGGCATTCCATTGGGAATCCGGCTGAAATTATCCCGTCCCAGATCCTTCTGACCATTCATATTGAAGCTACAGTGGTCGGTGGAAATGGAATCGATCTCCCCCTGGGAGATCGCCTGCCAGAGGGCGGACTGATCTCTTCCTTTCCGGATGGGCGGGGAACAAACAAATTTGGCACTCTCAAAGCCCTGATCGTAAACACTGTCTTCCAACGTCAAATATTGGGGGCAGGTCTCCAAATATACGCGCTGTCCCCGTGTCCTGGCCCGACGTGCCTCCTCCAACCCCAATCGAGTGCTCAGATGGACAATATGGATGGGAACCCCGGCGGCAGTCGCCAGATAACAGTACCGGGATACCGCCTCGGCCTCCACAAAATCCGGTCTGGAGAGAGGGTGGTATTTCGGGGAAGTATCTCCCCGTTCTAAATATTCCGCCACCAAGGCGTTTACCAGGTCGCCGTTTTCACAGTGTGCCCCTACGATGCCGTGGAACTCCCCCACCCTTTTTAGAATCTCATAGATCTCCCGGTCAGAGACCCGAAGGTTGTCGTAGGCCATATAGAGTTTGAAGGAAGTAACCCCAGCCTCTACCATCTCCTGCACCTCTTGTGAAACCGCTGGGGTCCAATCCACAATGGCCATGTGGAACCCATAGTCACAGGAGCAGTGCCCATCCGCTCGGCTATGCCAAGTCTGTAGGGCATGGGAAAGGGTGTCCCCTGGATCCTGGGTGGCAAAATCCAACAGAGTGGTGGTTCCACCACAGAGGGCAGCTATTGTTCCAGAGGCAAAATCATCTGCCGTCACAGTCACACCATTATCCATCTGTAGGTGAGTATGCGCATCAATAAATCCTGGGAAGACCAGACATCCCGAGGCGTCGTATACCTGGCGCCCCTCCCGGGGGATATTTTTTTCCACCTGGACGATCTTTCCATCCCGTACAAGGATATCCGCCGTCACCGTCTGCTGGGGCATAACAACTCGACCGTTGTAAATCAAATGCTCCATCTCTTTCGATTCACCTCCAAAACAATTGGGCAAGGGCGGGGATTCCCCGCCCTTGTAGTTTTGTTTTCTTTACAAGAGATATTCGTATTCCCGGACAACCGAAAGAATCAAAGCCCTAATTCCCTCCGGTAATCCACAGGCAGCATCTGCAACCTGACACTCCTCCTCCTGCCCGTCCAAGCGCACCCGACAGCGACAGCCTTCTCGGTCTAGGAATAAAAAGCCTTCGTTTTGACTGTCCTCCATCTCCGCCTCACTCCAGAAAAGGGTGAACTTTTCCCGGTACGGGGCACTATCGTAGGGACAGAAGGTCTTGCAGTTGCCGCATTCATTACACATTCCATCCACATGGACGATCTGGGGCATCCGTATGCCAGGCACCCGGATAGCCAGGTTGGCCCGGTTGGGACAGACATCGACGCAGCATTCACAAATAGTGGGACACTCCAAACAGCGCTCTGATTCGGAACGCGTCTCCTGGTCGGTGCAAACAAAGCCCTTTTTCTCCAGCGCGCAACGCTCATTTGGATTGATATTCAGGGATACAAACCGGTCAGCGGCAAATTTTACAATGTTTTGGGCTGCCTTTTCCGCGTCAGCAATGGCATCCACCACCACAGTGGGACCATGCTGGGCATCCCCTACTACATAGACGCCTGGAAGGTTCGTTTCCATTGTTTCGGGATTGGTGATGGGACGGCCCTTGGGATCGCAGAAAATTCCGCTGGACAGATAGGGAGCGGAATCGATCTGTTCTCCTACCGCCGCAATGACCGTATGGGCGGGCAGCTCTACCCGTTCCCCTGTGGATTCTGGGCTTCGACGGCCAGATGCGTCAGGGGCCCCCAGGCGCATCTTTTCGCAGGTAAGCAGCCCATCTTTTACGCCGATGGGAGACAATAATTCGCAAAATTCCACGCCGTCAGCCAGCGCCAGTTCCAGCTCTTCTTCGTCTGCAGGCATATACCGCCGGTTACGCCGATAGACCAGGCGTACATGTTGTACCCCAGGCAACCTTTTGGCTGCTCTGGCTGCATCCATGGCGGTATTTCCACCGCCGATAATCGCCACATCCGTTCCTATTTCCAAAGTCGGATTTCGTTTGCAGTCCTCCAAAAATGTCAAGACATTCAGCGCTTGGCCATATTCCAGACGCAGATGACCGGGTTTCCAGGCTCCGGTGGCGAAAATGACATCGGTATACCCCTGCTCCAGCAGCTCTTGCGCAGAATGAATCTGCTGCCCCAGGACAAATTGGACACCCAGTGCCCTACAGAGCTCCACATCCTTCTCAATCGCCTCATTAGAAATCCGGAAAGCTGGGATCACATGGCGGACAATTCCTCCCAACTGTTCCCGTCTTTCGAATACAGTGACCGTTACCCCTTCTCGCGCCAAGAAGTGGGCAGCAGAGAGCCCGGCGGGGCCACCTCCCACAATGGCTACCTTGAGGCCCGCCCGTGGAGCTGAAGGTGTTAGCTCTGGCAGCAGGCGGGCAAATCCCTGCTCTGCCGCTTCCAGCTTCACCTGGCGGATGTGCACCGACTCCTCATAGAAGTTGCGGGTGCACTTGTCCTGGCAGCGGTGAGAACAGATAGTACCGGTAATAAACGGCAGAGGGTTGCGCTGGACGATCACCCGGAGCGCTTCCAAATGTTTACCCTCCCCTACAAGGCGCAGATAGGCGGGGATGTCCTGCTCAATGGGGCATCCCCCTCGACAGGGGGCGGTAAAACAATCCAGCAGAGGGACCTTTTGATGCAGCTTTCGGGGCGGTGCTGGTTTGATGGCCTTGCGATAGTGAGCATCCTCCAAAGCGTCCTGGGCATAGGCTCCCACTGCCGCCACATTGACCCCACCAAACGGCTGATTACCACAGTTGCAAAGGGCTTGGGCCATCTGGTAGAGCCTTTGGTAACCGCCTGGTTTTAATAAGGTAGTAGCCATGGTGATTGGCCAGATACCCGCCGCAAACAACCGCTCGATATTCTCCGCATCCGCACCTCCAGAATAAGAGATCCGCAATTTTCCATCAAACTCCCGCGCAATTTTTGCCGCCAGGGAGATGGTAAGCAGGTAGAGGGCTCGGCCGGACATGTACATCTCCTGGCTGGGCAGCTCCCCTGCCGCCACTTCCACCGGAAAAGTGTTGGTGAGCTTAACTCCGAACTCCAGTCCCAACTCTCCTGCTAAATCGCTCAAACGGTGGAACATGGGGACCGCGTCCGAAAATTGGAGATCTTCGCGGAAATGGTGGTCATCAAAGACAATATAGTCGAACCCCATTCGATCCAAGGTGCTGCGGGCGAATTCATATCCCAACAGGGTGGGGTTGCATTTCACATAGGTGTGAAGCCGTTTTTTCTGGATCAGATAGGTGGCAATCCGCTCAATCTCCTCCGGCGGACAACCATGGAGAGTGGACAGGGTGATCGACTCGCTCACTCTTGGGGAGATGGCCCTCACATAGGTCTCGTCCAAATGTTGGAACCTATCTAGATGTCCCAACGTCCAGGACATGCACTCCTGCCAAACAGCGCTGGAGGAGGCATCCTGCATCCCACAGATATAGCTGTCTACCTTTTCCCCCTGGATTCCCTCAAGATCATACCCGACGCTCATATTGAATACAAATCCGTCCGGATCTCCTAGCTCTAGCTCCCGGGACAGCAGTTTACAGGCGAACCAAGCTTTTACATACTCCTCGTAGGCCTGCGGAACCGTGAGCTCGGTGGACCATTCACAGTTATAGCACTCATCCGCTGCGGTGATACATGGCTTATTCACACATTTAGAGAGCTCTTCTCCGTCCATTTTTTGAACGGTCTTCAGCTCAAAAAACCGGCTACCTGCGGCATAGGCTGCCAAAATATTCTGCGCCAGCTGGGTATGGGGTCCCGCAGCTGGGCCAAAGGGGGATTCCAGCTTTTCCCGGAAAATGGGGAGTTTTCGATCCTCCGGATGGTGCCGAAAAAGCTTGGAAACACCAAAGATACTTCCCTGTTGCCGGTATTCGGTCAGAACCCAGTCCATCAGCTTTGCAAATGGGATTGGATGCATCTTGTCACTCATGGGGAATTCCTCCTGCCTTTTTCATTTCATCTGTTCAAAAGGTTTAGCGGGCGTTGATCCTATCCCAGACGGCTTTTGCCTGGCTGCGGGCCTTAGCTAGAACCTCCTGTTCATCTATGTCCACCAATTTCCGGTCCTTCATCCGAACCTTTCCATTGATGATGGTGGTCACCGTCTGGCGTCCAGTCATCCCAAATAGGGTATGTCCATCAATATTATCCGCTGTAAGGGGGGTCAAAGGATCATAGTCTGTAACGATCACATCCGCCGCAGCTCCAGCCTCCAAAACCCCTAGTTTATGAGAAAAGTATCTGGCACCGATGGCGGGATTTCCCTGGAATAACATATAAGGGACCTCCCCCCAAGCGGCAGTAGGGTCACAGAGATGATGTTTATGTAGGCAGTTGGCCGCCTTCATCGATTCATACATGTCGTTGGTGTAGCCGTCCGTCCCCAGGCCCACCGTCAATCCACGGTGTATCATTTCTATGGTAGGGGGGCAACCTACAGCATTACCCATATTGGATTCTGGGTTGTGTACTACCATAGTACCGGTCTGTTTGAGAATCTCCATCTCCAGGCCGTTGATGTGAATCCCATGTCCAGCAATCGACTTTTCGCCTAAAATATCATGGTCAAATAACCGGTTCACCACCCGCTTTCCATACTTCTTTAAGGAGTCGTAGACATCGTCCATCCCTTCTGCCACATGGATATGAAAGCCCACTTCTCTCGGGGTATTTTCCCGGCAAAAGTCCAGCGTAGTGTCTGAAAGGGTGAAAGAGGCATGTAAACCCATCATCCCTTTGTACATATCACTCTCGTCCTGTTGGCAAAAGCGAATGAACTCCGCATTTTCCCGCACTGCCTGGCGCATCTTCTCCTCCCCGTCTCGGTCGGAGACTTCATAGCATAGGCAGGTCCGGACGCCACACTCCTTGGCCGCGTCCGCAATCGCAAACAAGCTCCCCGGAATCTCCCCATAGCTGGCATGGTGATCAAAAACAGTCGTGACACCGTTTTTAATACAGTCAATGTAGGTACAAAGGGCACTGTAGCGGGTATCCTCCAGCAGCAGATGCCGGTCAATCGTCCACCACATCCCATCCAATACATCTAAAAAGCCCTTTGGCTGGTATCCTCGGATGGAAATTCCCCGGGAAAAGGCACTATAGATGTGGTTGTGGGCATTGATTAGGCCGGGTAAGATCATTCCGCCTTTGGCGTCGATCCATTGGGCATCCGGATATTTTGTGCGTAGTTGTGCAGTATCCCCCACCTCTTGAATCCGTGTCTCCTCAATGGCAACACAGCCGTTTTCCAATACTCGATTGGGCATTCCTCTGGTGACCAGGCGTCCATTTCCTACTAACAACATGACAATTCCTCCCTTTTCTCGGATGCAAAAAAGGTATTCATCCCGTCCGGATGAACACCTTTCATCAGTCGGCCACAATCCATATCGCCAAATGATCCAGTGAACATCCAGCCCGTGCGCGCAGCACTCCGTTGCAGCCATTTTATAGTCATTCTTTTTCCTATTTTACATAGAATTTTATAAAAAATTCTATATTTTTAGTCTATCATTTTTCATTTAAAAAAGCAAGCCTCTTCCCTATATTTCTGAAAAATTTTTTTGAGTCTATCTATTTTTTGTTGCATTTTCTTAACTTTTCGATATAATAAAAAAATAGCGATTTCTCCTTCTCAAAAAAAGGAGATGGATTCTACAGAGACGCAGACACAGGCGAGAAAGGAAGCAACATGTTCGATTCTCTACCCTTGGATTTTCTAAAGCAGCTGGCCAAAGGGATTGCCCAACAGTTTGGCCCTCAATGCGAGGTTGTGGTGCATGACCTGTCCAGCCAAGATTCGGACCATTCAATTGTAGCTATCGAAAACGGCCATGTTACCCACCGAAAATTGGGAGATGGCCCATCCCATGTGGTACTGGAGGCCTTGAAGGGTGACCGAACCCAACTGGAGGATCACCTTTGCTACTTGACCAAAACCCGTGATGGTAAAATTCTCAAATCCAGTACCCTTTATATCCGAAACCAGAGTGGAGAGGCCATTGGGATCTTCTCCATCAATTTTGATATCTCCAACCTCCTACTGTTGGAGAACGCCCTCCAAGGCTTGACGGCTACGGAACAACCGCGAGAAAAAGAGCCAGAGAGGATCACGCCCAACGTCAATGAACTTTTAGAAGAATTGATTGAACAGAGTGTACGTACTGTAGGAAAACCTGTAGCCTTGATGAATAAAGAGGATAAGATTAAGGCTATCCAGTTTTTGAATCAAACAGGGGCTTTTTTGATTACCAAAAGTGGGGATAAAATCTCCAAATACTTTGGCATCTCCAAATATACGTTATACAGCTATATTGATTCTAAATCTTAAATAAATAACCGGGCGTAAACGCCCGGTTATTTTATTGATTAGTCTTCCGCTGTATTTCGAGGTGGCAGCAAAATGGGCTTGCGGGAACTAGAGGTATCGCTGTCCCGACTAGAGGAAGAATGACGGCTTGAACTGGAGGAGCGATCCTCCTCCTCATCCTCCTCACCTTCTTCATCGGAAATAGAAGCTTCCACCATTTTGATATAGAGGATAACCGTATCGTTTCCTGTATCAATCAAAGTCCCCGCTTCGGCTGGATCTGTCTCCAGCACCACATTCTCCTCCGCATCTCGATCATAACGAGGGATCACCTGATAGGAGATTTGGGAGGTTTCCAATTGCCGAATCGCATCTTCCAGCGGCACTCCCACCAGATTGGGAAGGGGCACACGCTCAGGACCTTTAGAAACATAAAGGGTGATGACCCCATTGGAAGGTATTTCACTGCCTTCTAGGGGGGATTGGTCATAAATAACCCCCTCATCATAGTCCGTATTGTACTCCTCTTCATAACGAAATACAAAACGATCTCGCAGATCCTCATTGGACTCCACAGAAGTACGGGTCATCCCTACAAATTGAGGGACTAAATCTGGATCGGCCTGTTCATCAAGAGAAAATTCTTCTCCTGATCCACTGGAAATAATCTCGCTAGAGCTCTGTTGAGATGACCCATCTCCCCACAATAAATCCCCTAAATAGGTCGTACTAAACCAATATACTGCCCCTCCCAATAGCATGGTCGCAACGAAAGCAGAAAGTATCAGCATTAATACAGGATGGGAGCGTTTCTCCTTTTTCGTTTTTTTGTTCCTTTCCCGTTTCTTCTTGTTGGAAAGATCCTCTTGATTTCGATCACTTTCTTTTGGCAAAACCGAGCCCGGGACCTCTTGTGGCTGATCCGTCTCCATTTCTTGCTCCACATAGCTTCTTCGACGAGGTGGAGCATTATAAATAGCGGTGTTAGATCCTCCGGTATTTAACAGGTCGGTAATAAACGCGTCCACGCTCTGGGTACGGTCCTCTACCTCCACAGCCAAGGCACGATTGAGCGCATGGACTACCTGTTCCGTAAGATCGCCTTCCAGAACATCCGGCTCCAATAGGTCATCTCCATAGACTCGGTCTAGGGCGGAAGGGGGAGGATTTCCTGTAAGTACATGATATGTAATTGCCCCTAGGGCATATACGTCGGTCCACGGGCCTTGCCAGCTATTTAAGGAATACTGTTCCGGTGCGGCATATCCTTCAAATAATTGAGCGGAAATTTCACTTTTATTGGTGCGGGCAGCTGGAATGGAAAAGCAACTCACCCAGAGATTGCCAGATTGGTCCAAGTGAATGGTTTGGGGGGAAAGGCCGCGATGAATTAATCCAAACCGGTGTACATTGGCCATTGTGTGATAAAGGGGCATTAGCAGTTTTTTTGTATGCCGCCAAGAGAGCTTTCCCCCACTACGCCTCAAAAAATTCTCTAAAGAGATGGTCTTGATATACCGGTAGATGGCATAAACCGTATTATTGGCATGTAGCATATTTAATAGCGGAAGCACTTTCTCCCCTGTTGGCAAAGAGCGCAGGGTTCGGCAAAGATCCTCAAAATCAGACATCAGCGCCTTATACTGTGCCTCTGAGCTGCCCAAAGGGTGAATACTAAAGTCCTCATGGTTCCGCCGGCTGATTGCGCTGGGGAAATATTCCCGTATCCAAGTGCGCATCTGCTCCTGTTTATCATATCCTACATACCAAGTCCCCTCCGGATCAGCGGAGACCATTCTTCCCACCAAATAGCGATTTCCCAAAACTGTCTCCGGAGGCAGATACTCCAAATTGGGCGGAGTATCTGGATCATACCCACAAACACTGCACTTTCCGTCCTCCATCAAAGGAGACATGCAGCCCATGCAAAGCTTCAATTCATTGACGGACATCTGTTCAAACACTCCTATCAATCATTGGAACGTGGACATATACTTTTATTATAAAGTTTGCGGAACATTTGTCAATAAATGCTGATTCACTCATAAATGGAAGCGCACGAACTTTCAAGCAAAAGAATTCTAAAGGCCTCTAAGAGTTTCGTTTCCATCTAAACATCAAACGGGCAATCTAATCACGATGATCATAAAACGGATCCTCTTTTATAAAGTGGGATTATTTTTCCGAATTCATCCATTTCTGCCAAAAAACGTCCAAAAGACAATGGAGATTGACAATTTCCTCCAGCTATGCTATCATTGAACAGTTCATCGGAGGCACTGCAAATCGTGGAGTTACAGCGCCGGATAAGATGTGGCAGATGTTTTTTCCAGAGGACGTTGCAGCGTAATAGGCGACGTCGGATAAGGTAAAGGCATTTCTGCTGGCTCCTATCCGGCGTTTTTATTATGTCCATAAAGGATAAAAATGGTTTCAGAAATAAAGTCATCCAAGAACGGGCTTATTGTTTTGAAATGGTTAGAGGGGAATTTTTATGAATTTTTTGACATCTGACATTAAAAAGCTCTATGTCAGCTATCTATTTGCCTCCATGGGCAGTGCCCTTGTCATGTCGATCTATAGTTTCGTAGACACCATTGCCGTGGGCCAGTCGGTGGGGCCAATGGGAACTGCTGCAATGGCGGCGATCAATCCTCTTTACAGCGTGCTTGCCTTTCTGTCCATCCTGTGTGGAATCGGAGGATCTGTTCTTATGGGAAACGCCAAGGGGCGAGGACAGGAGGAAAAAGGAAACGCTTATTTTACTTCCTCTCTGCTCCTGATAGGCAGCATCCTCTTAATTGGCTGGAGTTGTTTTCTCCTATTCCAGGAGCAGATTCTCACATTTTTTGGAGCTACTCCGGATACCATGCCCTATGTATTAGAGTACGCGAAATGGATCATTCGGGCTTTTCCATTTTTTATTGCTCCCACCTTTTTGGGCGCTTTTCTCCGAAATGATGGGGCGCCTGGTCTGGCAATGGGGGCTGTCATCGCAGGCGGCCTATTTAACATGTTTGGCGACTGGTATCTCTGTTTTCCTCTGGACATGGGGATGGAGGGGGCCGCCATTGCCACTGTCACCGGATCAGTCATCCAAACATTGATGATGTGTACACATTTTCTGCGGCGGAAATGTTGCCTCCGGCTAGTGCGCCCCCATCAACCTTTTGTAGCCATCCGAAAAATACTGACAATCGGTTTTGGTGCCAGCATCCTAGATCTTGGAAATGTGATTTTGCCCATCATTTTGAATAATCAGATCATGCGTTATGGCGGCGTGGCTTCGCTTTCAGTTTATGGTGTCGTCGGTACCATATCCATTCTATTTCAAGCTCTATTTTGTGGAGTAGGACAGGCAATTCAGCCTTTGGTTTCCTCCAACTATGGAGCCAAACAACCACAGAGAATTCAGTTGGTTTTGCGCATGTCCCTACTGACAGTCATCATTTTGGGAGGCCTGTTCACATTGCTGGGGGAATTGTTTCCTTCCCATATCACACGTCTCTTTATCGCGGCCACGCCAGAAGTACTAGATGCGGCACCATCCATTTTCCGTACATATTTCCTACTCTTCCCCTTTCTCGGGATCAACGTCCTTTCTACCTATTATCTGCAATCGGTAATGCAAGGGAGAATGTCCATGACGATTGCTGCATTGCGCAGCATCCTGTTGAGCAGCCTCCTGCTGTTTTCGCTGCCCACAATTTTGAAATTAACTGGTGTATTGATCGCTCTTCCAATTTCTGAATTGATGGTCACCTTTTTATCGCTGTGGTATATCCGGCGCTCCCAACGGGAGGATTCCTAAAATCTATCCAAAAGCTGTGCCCGCCCTTTTGATTGAAGGACGGGCACAGCTATATCAGCTGAACAATGAAAGACGAATCATACCCTAGCGAAATAGACCAACAGGATCAACGACAGGAGAATCAAAAGCCCTCCTATAACACGGGTAAATTTTAAATAGAAGGCTGATGGCTCCCCGCCTTTTGTTTTCCAAAAATTCTCCAGCTCCCACAAGGTATTAGGCTTTAAGAACGCCACAATACCGGCAACAAAGCAAAGGCAGATACAAAGAAATTCCAAGATCTTTCACCTTTCTTTAGGAAGTTCTCTTCCGGCGCTCTTCCAACAAGTTTTGTAATTCCTTCATGAAAGAGTCAATATCTTTAAACTGACGATAGACTGAAGCGAACCGGACATAGGCCACTTCATCAATTTCCCGCAGCTTTTCCATCGCCAATTCCCCAATTCGATAGGAGGGCACCTCCCGATCTAAGGAATTGCGCAACTGCAACTCAATCTCTTCTACCGCTTTTTCCAATACCGACAAGGCCACTGGGCGCTTCTCGCAAGCACGCAACATTCCCGCCAACAGTTTCCCGCTGTCAAACGCCTCTCGAGAACGGTCTTTTTTAATGACCACCAAAGGAGCGGTTTCAATTACCTCATAGGTTGTAAACCGACGCCCACACTTCAGGCATTCCCGCCGGCGACGGATACGCTCCGATTCATCAGTAGGCCGAGAATCAATCACTTTGCTCTCCACATAGCCGCAATACGGGCACTTCATTCCTTTTGTCCTCCCCTTGATGACTACGTTCCTCTTAGGACATTTAAACAGTTTCAGTATACCACTTTTTTCCTCCCTGTTCAAGGTTTTAAACAGGTTTTGCACCGATTTTCAACAAAAGAAAGCGCTCAAAACTTGGTAACTTTCCAGCAATTCTTTATACTCCCCATAGTTGTCCCGATAAAGTTCTAACAGGATATTTCCTTGGAACCCCAAAGATTGAAGTTTCTGGTGTAAATCTTTCAGATCCAAGTCGCCTTTTCCTATCGGGAGACAGTCCTGCCCTGGGCGGTGGTCGCTGATATGCACATGGATGATCCGATGGCCCATGGCCTCTAGCATCTCCTCCAGAGAAACATCCGCCCGAATCACCTGTTTCAGATCCAGAACGAATCGAGCCTCCGGCAGGTATACAGCCATTTCCCGAAAAAAGTCTGGGCACCAGCTAGCACAGCGTGGCACATTCTCCTGGGCCACAGTGATCCCCATCCTCTTTCCCGCTTCCATCAATTCGCCAAATAGGTCAAAATACTGGTTTCGAGGAAGATTGGATCCCCGGCGGTCCCCATGAAATACCAGAATGTTTGCTCCTAATAAATTGGCAGCATGAAAAAAACGCTTGTAAATCTCTATTCCATCTTGGAATCTTCTGTAGTAACTAGAAAAAAACAAAAGAGGCTCCAAACCGGAAGTAAATGGGTGTACTGAGCATATTTTCATGCCCCCGGCCCGAGCGATAGCCGCCAATTCCCGTACATATGGAACGCCTACTTCACTGGGAGCATTGAAAAAAACTTCCGTATTGGCAACACCGTGTCCCGCAAGATAGCTTAGAGCATTTTCTAAAAGTTCTGGATAAAAGCATGCAGTAGAAATTCCCACAGGCATCCATCGTTTCCCTCCCCGCCTTTCTAAAAATACGAATTGAGCCGTCGGTTTTATTCACCGGCGGCTCAATTTCATTACGCAGCGTGCCGCTGCGCAGCCTTATGCTCCTGCCAAAGCGCCCACAGGGGGCCAGCGATGAACACAGAAGAGAAGAATCCCGCAAACATCCCCACCAACAGCGGCAGCGAAAATGTCAAAATGGAAGATACATGATAGATCAGCGACAACGCACAGACACACGCTACTGCAATTACGGTAGAAACTGTCGTGTTGATCGACCTACCCAAAGATTGGGTAACCGAGGTATTCACCAGCTCGGCATAACTGGTCCGCTGTGGCAGTAGACGCCGATTTTCCCGAATACGGTCATAGATGATAATGGTATTATTGATCGAATAGCCCAAGATCGTCAACACCACTGCGATAAAACTATCGTTTAGCGGGAAACCGCAGATGACAAAAGCAGCATAAGCAATGATTACGTCGTGGAGCAACGCCATCACTGAAATCACGCCAGCCGACCAGCCGTTCATCTTCCGGAAACGATAGGCAATATAGAGGATCATCACCACGGACGCTAACACTACCGCTGCGATCGACTTTATAAAAAAGTCCCGTCCGATGGTGGGGTCCACATTGCTTAAATTTACGACCTCCACCTGGTTGTCTGGAAAGGCCTGTGCTAGGGCCTCGTTGACTGCAATCTGTTCATCCGGAGAAATTCCCGTTCTCTCCGAAAGGGTCACTACATACTGCGTGTTCCCCGTGTTCATATCCTGTTGCTCTTGCAGAGAAACCTGTCTCCCCGTCAGCGCAGATTCCACTGTGGAAGTAAAGGCACTTTTATCCACCTCTCCGGTAAAGGAGTAGGTAATGATGGTACCTCCACTGAATTGGATGTCCAGTTTGACGCCAGGAAAGAAGGTGGCCACCAAGGCGATTACCATCAAGGCAATTGAAATACCAAACCAGATTTTTCGGCGGCCTACAAAATCATAGATTTTCATGCTTTTCCACCTCCATAGAGCGCAGGATTCCGGAAGGGTTTAAACTTGGAGATCGATTTCAGCATTAGTCGGGAAGCCGTCACGCCAAAGATGAAGTTCAAGATCACTCCTGTTAGAAGTGTGAAGCCAAAGGAATAGATGGCACCGGTGGCGGATTGTCCAAACCAACGGAAGAACGGTGAAAAAATCGTGCTGAAGAAGCTTCCGGACGGACCAAAAGCCCCCATGAGGATGACTGCCACGATCACCATCGTGATATTTCCGTCAAAAATCGCGGAAAATGTCCGTTGGAACCCAGAGCTAATGGCCCCGTCCAAAGTTTTCCCCCGGCGCAATTCCTCACGGATTCGCTCAGAGGTGATGACGTTCGCATCTACTCCCATGCCGATGGATAGGATAATTCCCGCGATGCCAGGAAGGGTCAGGGTGAAGGAGGGGAATGCCGCAAAGAACCCTGTGAGGCAAGCAATCATGCCGGCCACCTGACCAACCAGCGCAATGGACGCTACGACACCACACATCCGATAGATGGCAATCACAAAGATAGAGACCAAAACAAACGCGACTACGCCCGCCACCACCATGGCATCCCTGGAGCCTGTACCCAGGGTGGGAGAAATGGTGGAGAAATTCTCGGTCTCCAGGGCGAACGGAAGCGCGCCGCCATTGATCTTATCCGCCAGCTCAGTTGCCTCCTCCAGGGAACCGCTCCCCGTAATGGTGGCCACACCGTCAGGAATCTGACTGTTTACAAACGGGGCAGAGATCCTCTCTTCATCCATCCAAATGGAGATCTGCTGGCCAATTAAACGGCCGGTGGCCTCGGAGAATTTTTCGCGTCCCTCATCCTTCAGATTCAGCTGGACCACATACTCCTGCGTTTGAGGGTCTACGCCAGCCATAGCAGAGTCCACATCTTTCCCCTCGATAACAATGGGGCCATCTGCTTCCGTCCCCTCCCGGAAGGTGAGATGAGCGGTCTCCCCCAGCTCTTTCACTGCCTGCTCCGGATTGAAATCCGCCTCATCTGCCTTCCAAGGGAACCGGACAATCAGGCGATCTTTGGCGTAATCGGTGTAGACCTCTGAATCGGTAATATTTTGGGAGACAAGCCGCCCCCGAATGATGGATTCCGCGGCCGACATTTCAGTATCTGTGGCATCATATCCAGCAGGAGGAGTGAACGTCACATCTACTCCACCCCGGATATCGATTCCCCACCGAATATCGTCGACACCCTTGATGTACTTGTGTTCAATGTCACCCCAATAGGTGGAAAACCCAAAGAACGCCAAGTATGTCAGCGCTGCAATCAAAATCACCACGATAAAGAATGCAGGCTTGCCTACTTTTTTCATCTGTCTGTCCTCCTTGCAACCATATCTGTGGACACAGTCAACAACCGCGAAGAGTGTCCCCATCGCGGTTGACTATGGTTATCATTCCTAAGCGGGACATCTGGCATCCCGTCACATAGAGATTATTATAGGTGATCCCAGAAAAAAAGTCAAATTTTTTCTGGGAGGCTCAGACAGAGAGCTGAACCTTCTCTCCCAGCAATTCCTGATTAGCCGACAAAACTGGGCGAACAACCTCTGTCAAATATTCCTCCACCTGTTCTTTACTGCGTCCGATGAAGCGTACAGGATCCAGGATTGATTCCACCTCTTCCCTTTTGAGTCCGAACGCCGGATCCGCACAGATCCTATCGATCAAGTCGTTTTCGGCGCCCTCTTCTTTCACTGCCTTTGCCGCAGCAATTGAGTGGATCCTTAACCGCTCATGCAGCTCCTGGCGATCCCCTCCCCGGCGCACCGCATCCATCAGAATATTTTCGGTAGCCATAAACGGCAGTTCCCGGCGGACCCGTTGCTCGATGACTTTGGGATAGACCACCAGGCCGTCGCAGACGTTCAACAGAATTCCCAGGATGGCGTCCGCTGCCAAAAATCCCTCCGCCATGGCGATTCTTTTGTTGGCGCTGTCATCCAAGGTCCGCTCAAACCATTGGGTAGCGGCAGTAAAACCAGGATTTAAGGAATCGCAAAGCAGATAACGGCTCAAAGCGGTGATCCGTTCACAGCGCATCGGATTCCGCTTATAGGGCATGGCGGATGACCCGATCTGGTGCACCTCAAACGGCTCCTCCATCTCTTTAAAATTGGCCAGAATCCGCAGATCGTTGGCAAACTTACTGGCCGTTTGGGCAATCCCGGCCAATACACTCATAACCAGGCTGTCCACCTTCCGGGAGTAGGTCTGCCCGGAGACGGGCACCACACCAGAAAAGCCCATGGCCTGGGCAATCTCCTGTTCCATGGCCTTGATTTTCGCACTGTTTCCATCAAATAACTCCATAAAGCTGGCCTGGGTGCCGGTGGTCCCTTTGTTGCCCAACAGCTTTAAGGAGGGGATGCGATGCTCCACCTCTTCCAAATCCATCATCAACTCATTTATCCAAAGGGTGGCGCGTTTTCCCACAGTGGTCAGCTGGGCAGGCTGCAAATGCGTATAGGCAAGCGCCGGCATGCCTTTATACTTCTCCGCAAATTCTGCCAACAAAGAGATCACATTCAGCAGTTTACGCCGCAGGATCTCCAGCCCCTCACGCATAATGATAATATCGGTATTGTCCCCCACATAACAGCTGGTAGCGCCCAGATGGATGATTCCTTTCGCCCTAGGGCACTGGACGCCATAGGCATAGACATGGCTCATGACATCGTGGCGGACCTCCCGCTCCCGAGCCTGGGCAACCTCGTAGTTGATATCGTCCGCGTGCTGCTCCAGCTCCCGAATCTGTTCATCGGTAATAGGAAGGCCTTGGTGCTGCTCTGCGCGGGCTAAAGCAATCCAAAGCTTACGCCATGTTTTGAATTTGTGGTCCGCCGAAAAGAGATACTGCATCTCATCACTGGCATAACGGGTGCAAAAGGGGCTTTCGTAGCGGTCATGTGCCATCTTATAACTTCCTTCCTACCGTTTAAAATCACCGTAATAGTATAGCACAAAATCCTCGCAAAGCAAAGCCGCTTTGCGAGGATTTTGTTACGTTCTCTTTTTCAGTCCCGCAGCAACTTTTCCACAGCTGCCAGCTGTACACAGATGCAGAGCAAAGCCACCGCCTGCTCCAACTCAGGGATCGTGGGATAAGTTGGAGCCACCCGAATGTTCCGATCCCGCGGGTCCCGGCCATAGGGATAGGTAGCGCCAGCGGAAGTAAGGGTAACCCCCGCATCTTTGCATAACTGTACCACACGTTTGGCACAGCCATCCATGACATCCAGCGAGATAAAGTAGCCACCGTTGGGATCCAGCCACTCCGCTACGCCCTTCCCTTTCAGCTCTCGATCAAAAGCGTCCAATACCGTTCTGAATTTTGGGCGGAGGAGTTGGGCCTGACGGTCCATATGGGCCATGATACCATCCAGGTTTTTAAAATACCGGGCATGCCGCAGCATATTGATCTTATCGAAACCAATGGTCTGGATGGTTAAAAGTTTTTTCATCCGATCCATCATCGTTTTGGAGCAGGCAAATACCGCAATTCCGGCCCCTGCATAGGAGATTTTGGAAGTGGATGCAAACATCATCACTCGGTCGGGGTCGCCTGCCGCTTTGCATTCGTCCAAAATATTCAAAAGGTGATCCCGATGCTCCGGATAAAGGTCATGAACCGCATAGGCGTTGTCCCACATGATGATGAAGTCGTTTGCTGCCGTTTTCATACGGGCCAAACGCCGTACCGTTTCATCCGAATAAGTAATTCCCTGTGGATTGGAGTATTTGGGAACACACCAAATCCCCTTAATAGAACTGTCTTCCGCCACCAGTCGTTCCACCTGATCCATGTCCGGTCCTTGTGGGGTCATTTCAACGGGAATCATCTCAAAACCGTAACGCTCTGTGATCGCGAAATGCCGGTCATAACCCGGCACTGGACAGAGGAACTTTAACTGCTCCTCCCGGCACCAGGGTTTTGCACCGGGGCGTACGCCATGTAGCATCATCTTCCCCAGAGCGTCATACATCACAGCCAGGCTGGAATTCCCGCAGATGAACACCTCATCAAAACTGACGCCCAACATCTCACAGAAAATTGCCTTGCACTCCGGGATCCCAGTAAAGTCCCCATAGTTGCGGCAATCGGTTCCATCCATAGAAAGCAAGGAGGTCTGGGAATTGACGGTATCCAATAGGCCTGCCACAAGGTCAAATTGGTCAGAGGCCGGCTTGCCCCGCGACATATCCAATTTTAGCCCCTGCTGTTGAAACTGTTCGTACCGATCCATAAGTTCCCGCCGAAGTTCCTCCAACTGTTGGTGGGAAAGGGTCCTGTAATCCGCCATCCGTTTCAGCTCCCTGTCAAAATGATATTTTGCTGCATCCAGGCGCACAGCCCCGCAGTTTTCTATGATTTAGTATATGCGAAACCGGCCAATTTTGCAAGATGAAATTTTAAAACTTGCAAAATTCATCAAAGGCAACGAAAAAGCCGCCCAATTGGGCGGCTTTTTTTCCATTGCAAGCAAACGAAAATTTAAAACTCCGCATTTCCCACAGTACGAGGAAACGGCAATATATCTCGGATATTGGAGATTCCAGTGACATACATCACTATTCGGTCGAAGCCCAAACCATAGCCAGCATGTTTTGTACCACCATAACGGCGAAGGTCCAGATACCACTGATAGCCCGTCTTATCCAGGCCCAACTCATCCATCCGGCGCTCCAATATATCCAAGCGCTCTTCACGCTGGCTGCCTCCGATGATCTCTCCAATTCCAGGAACCAATAGATCCATGGCGGCTACCGTCTTGTTGTCATCATTCAAACGCATATAGAAGGCTTTAATTTCCTTGGGATAGTCGGTAACAAATACCGGGCGCTTCATGACCTCCTCTGTGAGATACCGCTCATGCTCCGTCTGCAGGTCGCAGCCCCAATAGACAGGATATTGGAATTTGTCCTTCACTTTTTCCAGCAATTCTATAGCTTCCGTATAGGTCAGCCTTCCAAAATCCGAATCGACAATGTGATGCAGACGCTCTAGAAGTCCCTTATCATAGAAGTTGTTGAAG
>CAJFPF010000032.1 GCA_904398655.1 uncultured Anaerotruncus sp.
ATAGCAAAGGGAGTTTTTTGTCTTCATCATCGGCATAAGCCTTCTTTGGAACCACTCGCCTTGCGAGTGGTTTTCGGTATACAATAAAAACGCCCGGAGGAATTTCCGGGCGTTTTTCGCAAGAGATCAACTATTATTCCGCAATGGTGCCCCAAACCTCACCAAAGCAGCATCCCGCATTGGCCTCATCGGTGTCGATGTGCATGGCAGGGGCATAGCCAGAGCTGACACGGATCACCACGCCGCCAAACACCAGCGGGCGCTCCGGGGTATCCACTCGGACACTGACAATCTGCTTATCCTGTACGCCCATCTTCTCTGCGGTGGCAGGATCCAGATGGATGTGGCGCTTGGCCACGATCACACCCTCGGACAGTTCCAGCTCGCCAGCAGGGCCCACCAGTTTGCAGGGGCAGCTGCCCTTCAGGTCTCCGGACTCCCGGCAGGGAGGGGTGAGGCCCAGGCCACGGGCATCGGTATAGGAAACCTCCACCTGGCTCTGGGAGCGGAAGGGTCCCAAGAGGCTCATCTTCAAAGAGCCCTTCGGCCCAACAACGGTCACCTTTTCCTCACAGGCAAACTGTCCCGGCTGGGAGAGGCTCTTTTTGGCGTGGGGTTGAGCGCCAGCGCCAAAAAGGACCTCAAAGTCCTGCTGGGTCAGATGCAGATGGCGGGCAGAAGTTTCCACGATAAATTTTTCAGACATAGTACAATCCTCCATTGACAGCATTTATACGAAAAACAATGGTTTTCCCGTCCCTATTGTAAGACATCCGTCCAGCTTTTGCAAGGGGGGAAGCACGCAATTTCCCACTATTTCTTTTCTAGTCGAGATATGGTATACTTTGGAGGAGATCAACAACTGCCAAAGGGGAATTGTAATGTACGAGGATATGGAAGCCCTGCGCCAAGCGGCCTTGAACTGTCAGAGCTGCAAGCTCTGCCAAACCCGTCACAATGTGGTGTTTGGAACCGGGAACCCCAACGCAGAGGTCATGCTCATTGGAGAAGGGCCCGGAGAGAATGAGGACCTGCAGGGAGAACCGTTTGTAGGGCGGGCGGGGCAACTCCTGGACAAGATGCTGGCCCACGTAGGTTTGAGCCGGCAGGAGAATGTCTACATCGCCAATATGGTAAAATGCCGCCCCCCTCAGAATCGGGACCCGGAAAAGGAGGAAGTTGCCGCGTGCATCGGTTACCTGCGCAACCAGGTCCAGCTGATCCGCCCGAAAATCATCGTCTGCCTGGGAAGGATTGCCGCCTGCGCTCTCATTGATCCCGGCTTTAAGGTCACCCGGCAGCATGGCACCTTTTTTGAAAAAAACGGCGTTTTGATGATGGGCACCTTCCATCCCGCGGCTCTGCTGCGCAACCCCCGCCAAAAGCCGGACGGATTGGAGGACTTCATCGCCCTGCGCGCCCAATTGGATCAATTACCCCATGCTTAAAGGAGGTTCCGTGGCAAGATGAAGGACACAAATGGAGTGGTTGTACAGTCTGTATTGCGGGCGCTGGACATCCTCTGCCTGTTCCAAAAGTCAGAGGAGTTGGGCGTCTCAGAGATCGCCCGATTGATGGGGTTGGGGAAAAGCACTACCTACGGACTTATCAACTCCTTGGTAAGCCGCGGCTTTTTGGAGCAGTCCTCTGCCACAAAAAAATATCGCCTGGGGATCCGCAATTTTGAACTGGGCAGGTATGTGCAGCAGCGAATGGATCTTCGGGGGGAAGCCGCTCCTATTATTAAAGAAGCCCTCTCTTCTTACCATGAAACCGTCCATCTGGCCACCCATTATCAAGGGGAGGTGGTGCATATAGAATCCTACTTGGTGCCGGATGTCACTGCCCTTTATACCCAAGCCGGGCGGCGTACTCCCATGCACTGCAGCGGCGTGGGGAAGGCGATGTTGGCGTTTCTACCTCAGCAGTATCTGGACCAATACATCTTCCAACGGCCGCTGAAGGCCCTGACACCCTATACGATTACCGCTCCCCAGGTGCTTTTGCAGGATCTGCTTGCCTCCCGCCAGCGGGGGTACGCCATTGACGACCAGGAGTTGGAACAGGGGCTCAGGTGTGTGGCTGCCCCCATCTTTGACTTTCAAAAACAGCCGGTTGCCGCCATCAGCATCTGCGGCCCGGTCTACAGGATGGATTCCCAACGGATGCAGGAGATCGCTCAGGGCGTGATCCGCTGCGCCCATATGATCTCCCAACGATTGGGATACCATGAATAAACAGATAGGAACGGGCCTTTCCATCGATGGAAAGGCCCGTTTTAGAGTAAAAATTTCCGATCCTCCTCTAATCAGGCGGGTTGCTCCCGAAATGCCTTTTTCCGCAAAATCAGGTAACAAATTCCATGGGTGGAAGCGGTAAGGGCCCAGGAGAGGGGATAAGAAATATAGAGGGTACGCTGGGTATGGGAGATTTGGAACACCGTGAGAATCCAGACGATCCGCAACAGGCAGGAGCCAATCAAGGAGACCAGCATGGGGGTGATAGAGTAGCCCAAGCCACGGATGCTTCCAGCCATCACATCCATCAACCCGCATAAAAAGTAGGTTGCACAGACAATGCTCAACCGGTAGAGGCCATAGGTGATGACCTCCGGATCGGATGTGTAGATCCCCAGCAGGTGCTCCCCCATCAGGTAGGCTCCTACGCCGAAAGTGAGGCCGATCCCCGCTACCAACAGAAGGCACTCTCCCAGCACACGGTCCACCCGGCGGTAATTACGGGCGCCCATATTCTGGCTGGTAAAGCTCAGAGCAGTTTGGTAGACTGCGTTCATGGAGGTATAGACAAACCCTTCAATGTTGTTGGCGGCAGTATTGCCCGCCACCACAATCCAGCCAAAGGTGTTCACAGAGGACTGGATGATGACATTGGAAAAGTTGAACAAAACGCTCTGCAAACCAGCGGGCAATCCAATCCGTAAGATTGCGCGCAGTTGATCTCCATGAATTCGCAATTCTGAGGGGATTAACTGGTAGGCGCCATGGCTGCGAAATAGACAGAGGACCACCAAACCCGCAGAAATCACCTGAGAAATCACCGTGGCAATGGCCACACCCGCCACACCCAGATGAAATTTGATGACAAAAATCAGATTAAAGATGACATTGACCACGCCGGCGATCAGCAGAAAGTACATGGGGCGTTTGGTGTCCCCCACCGCCCGCAGAATTGCGGCACCAAAGTTATAGAGCAATACCACAGGCATTCCCAGAAAATAGATGCGGATGTAAATAAGCGCCTGATCCAGCACATCCTCCGCGGTACCCATCAATTCCAAAACCGGCCGGGAGATCGCCAGGCCAACAAAGATCAGCACCACACCGCTGACCGCCGCCGCCAAAATCGTGGTATGGACCCCACGATGCACGGCCTCCATATCACCAGCGCCATAACTGCGGGCAATGACCACATTGGCCCCCACCGAAAGGCCGATAAACAGATTGACCAGCAGATTGATCAGAGAGGTGGTGGAACCCACTGCCGCCAGGGCGGTACTCCCGGTGAACTGCCCCACCACAATGATGTCCGCCGCGTTAAACAGAAGTTGTAAAATGCCGGAGCACATCAACGGGATCGAAAACAACAGAATTTTCTGGAACAGAGGCCCGCTGCACATGTCCATTTCATAGGATCGTCTCACATTATTTACCCCCACAAAATTGGTGCCCCCAAGCATGGCTTGGCGGCCTTTTTATCATAGCACGGAACCGGAGCGGTTACAACGCCTCTTCCAGATAAATGTAAAATTTTCGTCAAGAACAGCAAAAACCGATTCCAAAACACGCGCAGGATTGGCAGAGGATCCCCTTCCTGAAAAGCCAGACCGATTTTCGTTCCCCTAAGGGGGACATAAAAAGGCCTGGAGCAGCTTTCGCTCCAGGCCTCTACAAATTGGTCGAGGTGACAGGACTTGAACCTGCGGCCTCTGCGTCCCGAACGCAGCGCTCTACCAAACTGAGCCACACCTCGAAAAGGAATG
>CAJFPF010000033.1 GCA_904398655.1 uncultured Anaerotruncus sp.
GCCCACCGGGTACTCGGGGATATAGGCCCTCAGGTTGCGCAGCTTCAGGTTGTAGCTGGCGTTGAGCATGCCGCAGTAGGCGTCCCCGCGGCCGTCCATCAGGTCGCCCTCCTCCGCGGCGGCAACCACCATGGCGGGGCCCTCAAATTCCTTGATGAGCAGGGTCTCGGAGGATTCGGGGCCGAAGTTGCCCAGATAGACCACCAGGGCGTTGCAGCCGGCGGTCCGGATATCCTCCAGGGCCAAGCGCATGTCGTTCTCGTTTTCGATGCAGACCGGGCACTCATACAGCTCGCCATATTTGGCGGCATAGGCCTTGGCCACCGCCTGGCGGCGGCGCTCCGAAAGGGTCATGGGGAAGCAGTCCCGGCTGACAGCGACCAGGGCAATTTTTTCTACAGGCGTATTGATCATTATACCTTACCTCACTTCTCGAAATCCGTCCCAATGGGCAAAATTGTATGTACAACTTTTGCACTCTTACTATACCGCACCCTGAGCGGGGGACACAAGAGGAAAGTTTACTAAAAAGTACCAGGACTTTTTGTAGCTTTGGTCGAGGGCCCGCCGCTCACCGCAGGAAAAGGGGGAGGGATAATTGTCCATACAAGTTTAAGAAGCCTCCTCTCCCTCCCTTAAAAAACAGGCGGTGACCGCATAGACCGCCTCATGCCCCCACTGGGCGTACTCCTCCGGGGCAAAAAAAGTCTGTACATCATAGGCATGCACCATATTTTGACTGCTGAAGATCTGCACCGCCAGGGGGATTTCCTCCCCATAGACCAGAGGGACCTGCTCGCTCAACAGGGAGGTGGTGCGGGAGAGGCCGCTAAAAGTCGCCTCCTCCGGAGCGGTCCAGCTGGTATAGCTGGTGTCCTCCCCCTGCTGGATCCCCAGTTCCCAGTGGCGGGAGAGATCCTCCAATTCCAGGGAGAGCCGCCCCTCACCCCCGTCCAGGACGCAGAAATCCCCGCTCTGCTGCTCCCAAGCCCCGTCTTGGAGCAACCAGGCCCGTACCTGGACCGCTTCCAGCCGTCCATCCGCAGAAAATGTAAAGATGGATGGTTCGGAGCCGCCCACCAGCTTTAGAATGTTCGACTCCTCCTGGGTGAGTTTGGCGGGCTGCAGATACATCTCCGACTCCGAAGGCGCCGCTGGCTGGCCGCAGCCCGCCAGGCAGAGGGCGCCTGCCAGCAACAGGGCGCGCAAGCGATGGGAATTTACCATGGAACGTCTCCTCCTCCCGGCCGCGCCGGGCCTTTTCCTCTAGCATACCATACCGCCGGCACCTTGTCACCCCTGTGGGTTGACTTTGCCCACCCCCCTTCCTATAATGGGAGGAGAGGGGCGCGAAACCGCCCCAGCAGAGACAGAAGAGAGGCGGAGATGGATGACGGAGGTTGTGGCTGCCCTCATCTGGGATGGGGACCGGTTTTTGGCCTGTCAGCGCCCGGCCCACAAGGCCCGGGGGCTGCTGTGGGAGTTTGTGGGCGGCAAGGTGGAGCCTGGCGAGACCAAAGAACAGGCCCTGGTGCGGGAGTGCCAGGAGGAGTTGGGGATCACAGTGAGGCCTCTGGGGGTGTTTTACCAGGTGCGGCACCAGTACCCGGATCTGACCGTTCATTTGACCCTGTTCCACGCGGTAATTGCCCAAGGGGTTCCCAAAAAGCTGGAGCACAACGACATCCGCTGGATCACGGTGGACGAGATCGACCAGTACCCCTTCTGTCCCGCCGATCAGGAAATTTTGGAGGCGTTGAAGGCGGGGGATGGCTGCCCCGGCCGCCACTGAACCAAACATTTGGAAAGGAGCATCCGCTATGTTGTTGGAAGTTGGGTCCAAGGCCCCGGATTTTGTCCTGCCGGATAAGGACGGCAACCTGGTTCGCCTGTCGGATTTTTTGGGAAAAAAGGTGGTTCTCTATTTTTACCCCAAGGACAACACCCCCGGCTGTACCCGCCAGGCTTGCGCCTTTGCGGGGGCGTATCGCCAGTTTGAGCAGCAGGGAGTGGTGGTCATCGGGGTGAGCAAGGACTCCTCTGCCTCCCATCAGAAGTTCGCGGACAAATACAATCTTCCGTTCCTGCTCCTCTCCGACCCGGAGCTCCAGGTGATCCAAGCCTATGGCGTCTGGCAGGAGAAGAAGCTCTATGGAAAGGTATCCATGGGGGTGGTGCGCACCACCTACGTGATCGATGAGCAGGGAGTGGTTGAAAGGGTGATGCCCAAGGTGAAGCCGGACACCAACGCCCAGGAGATTTTGGACGATCTCAAGGGATGATTCAGCTCCCAGCAAAAGAACCCCAGACAGCCGTCTGGGGTTCTTTTGCTGAATTTTGAGAGGGCTCAGTCCTCCACACTGTAGAGCAGGGTGCCGTAGCTGGGCAGGGACCAGTACTCCTTGCCGCAGAGGAGCTCCAGGCTGTCCACGCCGGCCCGCAGCTGGGCCATGCAGGAGAATACCCGCTCCCGGTAGGCCTTGGCCATCTCCAGAGGGTCCTCCAGCTGGTTGACAGCGCAGACCTCCCGCTCCAGAAGGGCCAGCTTGTCGTCCACATCCTCCAACAGCGTCTCCAATTTGGAGAGAAGGTTCTGCTCCACCTTGCAGGAGTGCCCGCCAAGCTTCTGCTTGCGCTCCATCAGTTGGGCCAGGTGGTTTTCATAGGCGCACACATGGGGGATAATCCGCTTGTGGGTCATGTCAATCATGGTGAGCGCCTCAATGCGGATGGTCTTCGAGTAGTTTTCCAACAGGATCTCATAGCGGGAACGGACCTCCATCTCGGAGAGGACATGGAACTTTTCAAACAGGCGGATGCTCTTTTCGGAGATGAAGGCGGGCAGCGCCTCCGGGGTGTTGCGCAGGTTGGAGAGCCCCCGGCGCTGGGCCTCCTTCACCCAGGCGGCGTCGTAGCCGTTGCCGTTGAAGATGATCCGGCGGTGCTGTTGGATGGTGTGGCGGATCAGGTGGTCCAGGGCGGAACCAAAGTCCTCCGCCTGCTCCAGTTGGTCGGCAAACTGGGAGAGGGACTCGGCCACAATGGTGTTCAGCACGATATTGGGGCCGGACACAGACAGCGGCGCCCCGGGCATCCGGAACTCAAACTTGTTGCCGGTGAAGGCGAAGGGGCTGGTTCGGTTGCGGTCGGTGGTGTCCTTGGGGAAGTGGGGCAGTACATTGACACCGATCTCCATCTGCTGTTTTTCATGGCCGGTATAGAGGGTGCCGTTTTCGATGGAGTCCAAAATTTCAGTGAGCTCGTCCCCCAGGAAGATGGAGACAATGGCCGGCGGGGCCTCGCTGGCCCCCAGCCGGTGGTCGTTGCCCGCCGTGGCCACCGACACCCGCAGCAGATCCTGGTAATCGTCCACCGCCTGGATGACCGCGCAGAGAAACAGCAGGAACTGGGCGTTCTCCCGGGGGGTGGCGCCTGGCTCCAACAGATTGGTACCCCGGTCGGTGGAGAGGGACCAGTTGTTGTGTTTGCCCGAGCCGTTGACCCCGGCAAACGGTTTTTCATGGAGCAGGCAGACCAGCCCGTGGCGAGCGGCCACCGAGCGCATGAGCTCCATGGTCAGCTGGTTGGAGTCGGTGGCCAGGTTGGCGGAGGAATAGATGGTGGCCAGTTCGTGCTGCCCGGGAGCGACCTCCTTGTGTTCCGTCTTGGCGTAGATCCCCAGCTTCCAGAGCTCCTCGTCCAGTTCCTCCATATACTCCCGCACCCGGCGGTTGAGGGCGCCGAAGTAGTGGTCCTCCAGCTCCTGCCCCTTTGGCGGGCGGGCGCCGAACAGGGTGCGCCCGGTATAGACCAGGTCGGGACGGCGGCGCCAGAGGTCCTGATCCACCAGGAAGTATTCCTGTTCCGGCCCCACTTGGGCGGTGACCCGCTGGGACTGGGTATCCCCAAACAGCCGCAGGATCCGCAGGGCCTCCCGCTCCAACGCCTGCATCGAGCGCAGGAGGGGGGTCTTTTTGTCCAGTGCCTCCCCGGAGTAGGAACAGAAGGCGGTGGGGATGCAGAGTACGCCATCCTTAATAAAGGCGTAGGAGGTGGGGTCCCAGGCGGTGTAGCCCCGGGCCTCAAAGGTGGCCCGCAGGCCGCCGGAGGGGAAGCTGGAGGCGTCCGGTTCCCCTCGCACCAGGGCCTTTCCAGAGAACTCCATAATGGCGCCGCCCTCCCCATCCGGGGCGATGAAGCTGTCGTGCTTTTCGGCGGTGATGCCAGTCATGGGTTGGAACCAGTGGGTGAAGTGGGTGACCCCCCGCTCCACCGCCCAGTCCTTCATGGCGTTGGCCACCACGTTGGCCACCCCCAATTCCAACGGTTCCCCCTGGGCAATGGTCCTCTTCAAGGTGCGGTAGACATCCTTGGGCAGGTGGGCGCGCATGGTGCTATCATTAAAGACATTGCATCCGAAATTTTCAGGCAGATGTTTCACAGTAGGTTCCTCCTCAAAGCAGTGTGATACCGGCTTTTTTGCAGCCGGCGGCCGTCTCCTGATCCCAGATGGAGACCTGGACCTCCCCGATGTGGGCCTTGCGCAGCAGCAGCATGCACAGCCGGGACTGGCCGATGCCGCCGCCCATGGTCAGAGGGAGCCTCCCCTCCAACAGCATTTTGTGGAAGGGCAGCACCCGGCGGCCGTCCTGGCCGGACAGGGTCAGCTGCCGGTCCAGGGAGTGGCGGTCCACCCGGATCCCCATGGAGGAGATTTCGTGGGCACATTGGAGGACCGGGTTCCAGAACAGGATATCCCCGTTGAGCTGCCAATCATCGTAGTCAGGGGCGCGCCCGTCGTGGGGCTGGCCGGATTTTAGGGGCCCGCCGATCTGCATCAAAAAGGTGGTGGGATGTTCCTTCACATAGCGCTCCTCCCGCTGTTTGGGGGAGAGCTCGGGATAGAGGTCCTCCAACTCCTGGGTGGTGACAAAACTGATCTGGCGGGAGAGCCGGTCCTTTCCCAACTGAGGGAACAGGGAGAGCACCTCCTCCTGGGTGGTACAGATGGCGTCCACAATCTGTTCCACCGTCTGCCGCAGATAGTCCAGGTTGCGCTGATCGGGAGAGATGACCTTCTCCCAGTCCCACTGATCCACATAGACCGAATGCAGGTTGTCCAGTTCCTCATCCCGGCGCACAGCGTTCATCTCGGTGTAAAGCCCCTCCCCCTGGGAGAAGCCGTATTGGCCCAAGGCATAGCGCTTCCATTTGGCCAGTGACTGGACGATCTGCCCCCGCCCGCCGGTGGCGGGGATGTCGAACTCCACCGGACGCTCTACCCCGTTTAGGTCGTCGTTGAGACCGGTCTCGGGGGCGACGAACAGGGGAGCGGACGCCCGGCAGAGGTTCAGGGCCTTGGTCAGATGGCCCACAAACCGGAGTCGCAACTGTTCAATGGCCCTCTGGGTCTCATAGACGGTGAGCGGGGATGTGTATCCCTCTGGGACGATCAGCTTACTCATGCTCCTTCAAACCCTTCCCCAGCAAAAAAATAAGCGCTGTAGATCCCGGAGATGGGATCTACAGCGCCGTTGCTGTTTATGGCGGTATTATAGCGCGGCGGAAAGCGTTTGTCAATCCCTTTTTTTCAAAAGAGTTACGCCCTCCCCTTTCAAGATAGGCAGTGGCAAAATAAACCCCCTCAAGTTCGCCAAATCGCGGCCATGCCCTTTTAGGCGCACGGGACGATCCTTCAAAAATGGGCGGCAGCCCCATTGATGGCTGCGGAAATGGCGCCCGTATGATATGATAAAAAAGCTGGAGTTAGGCTGTAAGATTTGCGTTCAAAAATTGTGTATATAGGTGAAAGGATCAATTTGAAAATGAGGTGAAAGCTGATGGATGACGTAAAGATCGTCCAGTTATACTGGGATAGAGACGAACAGGCCATCCCTGCCACATCTGACAAATATGGAAATTACTGTATCTCGATTGCCAGGAACATTCTGGGCAGCTGGGAAGACGCCGAAGAATGTGTCAATGACACATACATGGGCGCATGGAATTCCATGCCACCCCACAGGCCCCACACCCTGTCCACATTCCTGGGGAAAATTACAAGGAATTTATCCTTAAACCGATACAAACAGAACACTGCCGACAAACGAGGCGGTGGAGAGGCTCTGGTCGTTATGGATGAAATTGCAGAACTGGTGTCTGATACAGACCGTGTGGAGCAGGAAGTGGACCGCAGGGAACTTGTAAAGGCGATTGACGCTTTTTTGGATGGGCTGCCAGCTGACAAGAGAAGGATCTTTGTCTGCCGATACTGGTATGTGTACACGGATAGCGAAAACACAGAGGTGGAGAGCCTAATTCAGCAATTTGAGGGAATGGTCCTGTGATGCTGCAATTCAAGAATGTTTACAAGGAGCAGCCGCTTCATTCAGAAACGGCCGCTCCATTCTTTTTTCCTGAAATCTTCCCCCTTCTTTGAAGGGAGGACGCTGTCCTTTTGATTGACAAACCGATTTGGCTGTGGTAAAATCTTTCCGTGAACAAAGGCGTTCATCGGATGTTACAGACAGCGGCCCCGTTGGGGGCAGCTGCCCCATGGTAGCGTCAGATGAGGGCCCTTTTTCTTTTTTGATCGGTTTGATAGACCGCGTTTGCGGGAGAAAGGATTGGGACCATGCAGACCACCCAGGACGAGATTCTACAGTTTGTGGAGCAAAATGACATCAAATTTATCCGGTTGGTCTTTTGCGACCTGCTGGGTGTGCAAAAGAATACCGCCATTATGGCGGGGGAGCTGGCTGCGGCTTTTTCCGGTGGGGTCTCCTTTGACGCCTCCTCTGTCGCCGGGTTCCGGGGGGCGGAGGACTCCGATCTGTTTTTGCTGCCCGACCCGGCCACGCTGACGCTGATGCCCTGGCGCCCTCAACAGGGACGGGTGGCCCGGATGAACTGCGCCATCCTCCAGGAGGACGGCTCCCCCTTCTGGGGGGATACCCGGGCGCTGCTCCAACGGGTGGACGCCCGCTGCCGGGAGATGGGATACCAGTGCGGTGTGGGGGCGGAGTGTGAGTTCTACCTCTTCCGGACGGATGAGTTGGGCAACCCCACCCGGGAACCTCTGGACAGCGGTTCCTATTTCGATATGGCGCCGGTGGACCGGGGGGAGAACGTCCGCCGGGAGATCTGCCTCACCTTGGAGGACATGGGCATCCATCCGGAGAGTTCCCACCATGAGCAGGGCCCCGGGCAAAATGAGGTGGACTTCCAATTTTCCGACCCGGTGAGCTCGGCCGACCACTTTTTGACCTTTAAGAGCACCGTCAAGGCCGTTGCCTCCCGCAACGGGCTGTTTGCCTCCTTTTTGCCAAAGCCGCTGGCGGGCAGGAGCGGGAACGGCCTGCATGTGAACCTCTCGATGAGCTGGCAGGGGCAGAACATCTTCCAGCCGGACCACCCCAGGCATCTCCAGGCGCGGCAGTTTACCGCCGGCGTTTTGGCGCATGCCCGGGAGATTTCTGCATTTTTGAACCCGATCCCCAACTCCTATGCCCGCCTGGGAGAGCTGGGGGCACCGGGGTATGTCTGCTGGTCCCCGCGCAACCGTTCCCAATTGATCCGTGTCCCGGCGGCCAGGGGGGACCGCTCTCGAATTGAACTGCGCTCCCCCGACCCGGCGGCCAACCCCTATCTGGCCTATGCGCTGATCCTGTCCGCTGGCCTGGATGGATTGGAGCGGGGTTTGGAACTGCCCGCACCGGTCCAACAGAACCTCTATCTAGCGGGAGCGGCAGACCAGGCAGGGCTGGAGCCCCTGCCCCACAGCCTGCGGGAGGCAGTGGAGCTGGCCGAGGGTTCCTCCTTCATCCGGGCGGTGCTGGGGGAAGAGCTGTTGGGGCAGTATTTGCGGCAGAAACAGCGGGAGATGGAACTGCCGGAGACGGTGGAGGGGGCGGAGGACCCCTATCTCCTGTTCATCTGAGCCCTAGGGCATTTTGAGGAGAGGTGGTGGTGGAAATGGACAGCGCGTTGATCGTCTCCAGCGGGGAGAGGGGGCTTTCCGTCCTCTCCCAAATCCTGCGCCAGGCGGGGGTGGAGCGCCTGTCCACCGCGCCCACCGCTGCCCTGGCCAAACAGATGCTGGTGGAGAACGAGTTCGACCTCTGCCTGATCAACTCCCCTCTGTCGGATGAGACGGGGGAGCGTTTGGCGTTGAACATCGCCTCCCGGGGGAACAGCGAGGTGATCCTCTGCGTACGTGCGGAGGTGTTCGAGGAGGTGTCCGCCCATGTGGAGGACGCGGGGGTGCTCACCGTTTCCAAGCCCATCCAGCGGGCGCTGCTGTGGAACACCCTGAAGGTGGCCATCTCCGCCCACCGGCGGGTCCAACGGTTCCAGGCGGAGAACACCCGCCTGATCCACCGGATTGAGGACATCCGGATGGTGGACCGGGCCAAATGCCTGCTCATCTCCTATTTGGGGATGAGCGAGGAGGAGGCCCACCGCTATCTGGAGAAGCAGGCCATGGACACCCGCCGCTCCAAACGGGAGGTGGCCGAACAGATTTTGAAGAACTATGAGGGTTAACATCGATCATACACTGTTGGGGGGAGAGAATATGGAGCTTCCATTTGTAAAGATGCAGGGGGCAGGCAACGACTATGTATACATCGACGGATTCGACCATCCGGTGGACGACCCGGAGCGGCTGGCCCCCATCCTGTCCGACCGGCATTTCGGCGTGGGCGGGGATGGGCTGGTGCTCATCCTGCCCAGCCAGGTGGCGGATGCCCGGATGCGGATGTTCAACGCGGACGGCAGCGAGGGGAAGATGTGCGGCAACGCCATCCGCTGTGTGGGCAAATACCTCTATGAGCGCCGGGGGCTCCATCAGGAGCAGCTGGATGTGGAGACCCTCAGCGGGATCCGGCGCCTGTTCCTCCAGGTCCGGGAGGGCCGGGTGGAGGCGGTCCGGGTGGGCATGGGCCGGGCGGCCTTTGAGGCAGCGCGGGTGCCGGTGTTGGTGGACGCGCCCCAAGCGGTGGGACTGCCCATGGAGTTTGGGGGGGAGAGGTTCACCGTCACCTGTGTCTCCATGGGCAATCCCCATGCGGTGATCTTCTGCGGCGACCCCAACCAGGTGGAGTTGGAACGGATCGGGCCCCGGATTGAGAAGGACCCCCGTTTCCCGGAGGGGGTCAATGTGGAGTTTGTCCAGGTGCTGGACCCCCACAACCTTCGGGTACGGGTGTGGGAGCGGGGCAGCGGGGAGACCTGGGCCTGCGGCACGGGGGCCTGCGCCAGTGTGGCCGCTGCGGTGTTACAGGGGCTCTGCCCCCAGGGGGAGGAGGTGGCCGTCCAACTGCGGGGAGGCCGGCTGTCCATCCAGGTGACCCCTCAGCAGGTGTGGATGACCGGAGGATGTGAGATCGTCTTTGACGGCGTCATTTCGCTGCCGAAGGCTTGACCGGCGGGGAATGTGAGGTGTGTGCCATGTGTAAATTTATCTTTGTCACAGGGGGCGTGGTCTCCGGATTGGGGAAGGGGATCACCGCCGCCTCCCTGGGCCGGCTGCTCAAACAGCGGGGGCTGCGGGTGGCGGCCCAAAAGCTGGACCCCTATATGAATGTGGACCCGGGGACCATCAGTCCCTACCAGCACGGGGAGGTATTCGTCACCGACGACGGGGCGGAGACCGACCTGGATCTGGGGCACTACGAGCGGTTCATTGACGAGAGCCTCTCCGCCTACTCCAACCTGACCTCCGGGAAGGTCTATTGGAACGTGCTCAACCGGGAGCGGGCGGGGGGCTATCTGGGGCAGACGGTCCAGATCATCCCCCACATCACCGATGAGATCAAGGCGTTTATCCGCCAGGGCGCCCAGCACAGCGGCGCGGATGTGCTGATTGTGGAGATCGGCGGCACGATCGGGGACATTGAGAGCCAGTCGTTTTTGGAGGCGATCCGCCAGATCTCTTTGGAGGAGGGGCGGGAAAACTGCCTGTTCCTCCATGTGACCCTGGTCCCCTACATCCAGGGCTCCAATGAGCACAAATCCAAGCCCACCCAGCACTCGGTGAAGGAGCTGCAATCCATGGGGATCACCCCGGACATCATTGTCATGCGGGCGGACCAGCCGGTGGGACCGGGGATCCGGGAGAAGATCTCCCTCTTCTGTAACGTTCAGCGGGACTGCGTGATTGAAAACCTGACCCTCCCCTGTCTCTATGAGGCGCCCCTGATGCTCCACCGGGAGGGGTTGGACGAGGTGGTCTGCCGGAAATTGGGCCTAAAGACGCCGCCGCCGGATCTGAGCGATTGGCAGGCGATGGTGGAGAAGATCCACAGCCGCAGCCGGTCGGTGACCATCGCTATGGTAGGGAAGTATACCCGCCTGCACGACGCCTACCTCTCGGTGGCGGAGGCCCTGCGCCACGCCGGCTATGTCCATGGATCCCGCGTCCAGATCCTCTGGGTGGACAGCGAGGAGGTGACGGATGAAAATGCCGCCGCCCTGTTGCGGGAGGCGGACGGCATCCTGATCCCCGGCGGGTTCGGCAGCCGGGGGATTGAGGGGATGGTCTGCGCCGCCCGGTACGCCCGCCAGGAGGATGTCCCCCTGCTGGGGATCTGCCTGGGGATGCAGGTGATGGCCATCGAGTTTGCCCGCAGCATATGCGGGATGGAGGCGGCCAACTCCACAGAATTTGACCCCGACACCCCCTACCCGGTCATCGACCTGATGGAGTCCCAGCAGGGGGTGACCCAGAAGGGCGGCACCATGCGCCTGGGGGGCTATCCCTGCCGGGTGATGGAGGGCAGCGTGCTGGAGCGGGCGTATGGCCAGCGGGAGATCCGGGAGCGCCACCGCCACCGCTTTGAGTTCAATAACGCCTTCCGGGAGCCGTTTTTGGAGCAGGGGGCAGCCTTTGGCGGGCTTTCCCCGGACGGCCTGCTGGTGGAGTCGTTGGAACTCCCCCGCAACCGGTTCCATTTGGGGGTGCAGTTCCATCCGGAGTTCAAAAGCCGGCCCAATAAGGCCCATCCGCTTTTCTGCGCATTTGTCCAAGCGGCCCTGGAGCGCCAGGACCTATCATTTCATCAGGAGGTAACCGCCCAATGAAGGTCAACCAAAATTTTTCACGGCTGGAACAGAGCTATCTATTCATCCGCATCAACCAGATGGTGGCCGCCTACCAGGAGAAGCACCCAGATGTGCAGCTGTTGCGCATGGGGATTGGGGATGTCACCCAACCGTTGGCCCCGGCTGTGGTGGAGGCCATCCACCGGGCGGCGGAGGATATGGGGCGGGCGGAAACCTTCCACGGTTACGGCCCGGAACAGGGGTATCCGTTTTTGCGGGAGGCGGTGGCCGCCTACTACCGGGAGAAGGGGGTGGAGCTCTCTCTGGAGGAGATCTTCATCTCGGATGGGGCGAAAAACGATTTGGGGAATCTGTTGGATATCTTTTCCCAGGACAATGTGGTGGCGGTGCCCAACCCCGTTTATCCCGCCTATGTGGACACCAATGTGATGGACGGCCGCCCCATCCGGTATCTGGAGGGGGCGATGGAGAACCAATTTTTGCCCGGTCCGCCCGATTTCCATGCCGACCTGATCTATCTGTGCTCCCCCAACAATCCCACCGGCGCAGCCTATGACCGCCAACAGCTGGCCGCCTGGGTGGACTATGCCCTGGAGCACGACTCCCTGCTGCTTTATGACGCGGCCTATGAGGCGTTTTTAGAGGGCTCCGACCTGCCCACCAGCATCTTCCAGATTCCCGGGGCCGAGCGGTGCGCCATCGAAATCTGTTCCCTGTCCAAAAGCGCCGGATTCACCGGGGTACGCTGCGGTTATACCGTGATCCCCAAGGCTCTGGAACGGGAAGGGACCTCTTTGAATGCCCTCTGGCTGCGCCGGCAATCCACGAAGCACAACGGGGTCTCCTATCTGGTGCAGCGGGCGGCCCAGGCGGTGTTTACTCCCGAGGGCCGCGCCCAAACCCGCCAGATATTGGACATCTATCGGGGCAACGCCCGTCTGATGGCGGATACCCTGCGGGAGCTGGGGATCGCCTTCTGGGGCGGGGTCTATTCCCCCTATCTGTGGCTGCGCTGTCCCGGATTTGACGACTCCTGGGCCTACTTCTCCTACCTGTTGGAGAACGCCCACATCATCGGGACGCCGGGAGCGGGCTTCGGCAGCGCGGGGGAGGGGTTCTTCCGCCTCTCCGCCTTCAATACCCCCGAGGCCACCCGGCAGGCCATGGAGCAGCTGCGCCGGTTGCACAGTAACATTTAAACAGGGCTGGATCAAAAATGCCATGGGGCCGTCCGAGTGGACACCCTATGGCATTTTCTCTATACTAGAGCATCTTTTTCCGTTTAAAATAGAGGATCTCCAACGCCACAATGGCCACACCCAACAGGATCACCATCAGATAGCCGTACTTCCACCGCAGGGCAAACATATTGGGGAAATTCATGCCATACCAACCGGTGATCAAGGTCAAAGGGAGGAAGATGGTGGTTACCACTGTCAGGAGTGCCATAATTCGGTTTTGACGCAGGTCGATCTGGGATTGATAGAGTTCCCGGATCTGCAATAGGTATTCCCGGAGCATCTCCGCGTGATTGTGCAGGCGGTCGGCGCGGTTGGAGTAGAGCTGCCATCCCCGGGCCTCCTCCTCCCCCATTTTGCAGCAGACACTCTGCTGCATCTGTTCCCCCACATCGCCAATCTGTTCATAGTAGGAATGGTAGGCGTTGAGTTGCTTGCGGTAGCCGATAATCACCTGATAGAACTGTTGCGTCTCCTGCCGCAACAGCGCCTCCTCCAGGGCGGAAAGGTGTTCCCCCAGCTGTTGGAAGTGGGGCAAGCCGTCCGAGATCAGCTGCTCCAACAGCAGCAGCAAAAAGTGGGAGGGGGAACAGCCGCTGGGAACCGTGGGGTAGACCTGTTCCAAAATAGGTTCCAATTTGTCCTCTGCCCCCACCAGGATCAAAAATTCCGGCCGCAGATAGAATCCAAAGGCGATCTGCTGTATGGGCACAGAGATGGCCCCCTGGGTGGAGTGGAGGAAATTTTCCACCTTGCAGTAGGTGATGGGGCGCAAACTGTTTTCCAGCTTCTCCCCCTGGGGCAATTCTGCCGCCCGGGCCGCAAACTCTGTGGGGGACATCAAATAGACTTGGCCCCACAGGTCGGGGACAGGCCCCTGGGAGGATTGGAGGGTTGGCTCCCATAGGCGGTATTGGCGCATGTCTCACATCTCCTTTGCCGGTACAACTATTTTACCCAACATTTTCTATCTCATTGTACTTCAACTAGGGACCTTCCGCAATCCCCACTGGAAGGCAGGAAAATGTTGAAGGGGATCAAAAAAGCCCCCGGAGGGGCTTTTTTCAGATCTATGCTTCCAACAGCTCCAACATCCGCTGGGCGGGGTCGATGAGTGGGAGATCGGTGCGGCGGCAAAGCGCCTCTTTAAAATAAGGGAAGTGGGTGCAACCCAGCACCAATGCCTCCATCCCCAGTTGGTCGGCCCATTGGGTCAGGTCGGTGAGCCGGTGGTGTTCCACCAGCCGGTCGGGGTCCATTTTTGCCTCAATGGATTCTACAAGTTGCAACATCCCAACAGACAGAAGATCCAATTTGGGATTGGAGGAGAGCATCACCTGTTCAATGCCCGCTACCGCTTGGGCATTGGCGGCGACGACAGCCAGCTTCTTATAGCTGTCCGCCAGTTCCTGGTAGACCTCCAAAGGGGTCACAATCCGCAGGGAGAGTTCCCTTTGCAGGGCGGGGAAGTCCACCACGGCGGAGAGGGAGTTGCAATAGATAAACGCCCGCGAGCAGCCCTGGTCCATGGCCCTACAGAGCAGATCCCGGGCATAGCGGTACCGCTCCTCGATAGGGGAGATTTGAAAGGCCATCTGCTCCCGGGGGTTGGGAGAGAGCGGGAAAGCCTTACCAGTCAGGCCGGCCGCCGTTAAGCAGTCCACGCCCATCTGTGTGTCCACTGGAGTTCCCGCTAAAACCGCAGTCAAGTTTTCCATGCTGACATCCTCCTTGTTTGGTGGATTTCTGTGAATGTTGACTAAAATATAACGGAATACGGGATCTATTTATTCCAATTATACCACAGATGTCAGAGAGTGGTCAACTGCTCTTTTAAAGGACAGACCGTCAGCCCAGTTTGGGAAGAGTGTTGGCCCCATGGGGCAGCAGGGTAGCCCGCAGATCCTTGTGCCCGGCTTCCTTCCAAGCCAGCGCCAGCGCCTCGTCAAGCGTCTTGACCGCCTGCAGTTTGGCGCTGCCAAACTGCTCCTGGGGAAGGTCGGTGACCAGGATCAAATGGTAATTTTCGGCGGTCTCCGCAAATTTATAGCCGATATAGGCACCGATGGAGAAGTTCTCCCGCAGGGCCTTTTCCCGGTCCAGCAAGGTGGGATAATCGACGATAATCCGCTGGCAGTCCGGGTCCCCAAATCCTTCCTCCGCACGGGCGAGCAGGATGATGGTCCCTTTTTCCTCTACCACGCACAGGGCATTGCAGAGGGTCTTTACCGCTTGGTAGATGTTGATATCCTTGGGGAAGCCGCCGGTACTGGCAATCACCAGGGGGGTGCGCTCCTTCACCCGGACACCGTACATGTCATCCACCAGCTGGCAGGCGGCCTGGTGGGCCTCCCGCCAATCCCCTGCAAAGGCGCCCACGATCTTCTGGTTGTCGTCCGCCACCACGTTGAGCAGGAAGGTGGGGTTCACCATGGCGCAGGCCTCCATCATATCCATATGCAGGGGGTTGGTTTCATTCATATTGGCGCTGCACACCTTGGGATTGGATCCGCTGCCCAGGCCGGGATTTAGGGCCAGGACATGGTTTTTCATAATAGTTTCCCGGCCGGCGATACCGGGCAGGATGCTTTTCCTTCCGCCGCCATACCCCGCCAAAAAATGGTAAACCACCCCGCCGGTAAGGATCAGTTTATCGCATTCCAGGGCCCGCCTGTCCAGCCAGACTGGGGTCCCGCGGGAGGTGGTCCCTACATAGGACAGGTTTTCCTGGTCGGTGCATTGATGGTCCTCCACCCGGATCCGGCGGTAGACCTGCTCGCTCACCAGTTTGATGTGCTCCTCCTCTGTCTGGCGGCGGTGGGTGCCGGTGGCGGAGAGGATCAGGATGTCCTCATCCCGCACACCGGCCTCCTCCAGTTCCCCCACCAGCAGAGGCATAAAGACGTCGGAGGATTGCCAAGCCCGGGTGATGTCCGAGACGATGATGCACACCTTGTCCCCTGCCCGGACCAATTCCTTCAGCCGCGGGGAGCCGATGGGGTGCTCCAAAGCCCGGCGTACATGTTCAGCGGCGGAGACATCCTCCAGCGCGACCGGATTGGCCTCCAATTCGGCGGCAATCTGCTCTGGGGGCAGGTGTACCGGGAAGCTGGTAGTCCCATAGTTCATATTTTCTGCCATTGAGAATCATTCCTCTCACTATCCAGGCCGGCGGAAGCGGCCCAGCGTTGTTCTTCGCCCTTAGTATAGCCCTTTCCCTGTGGGAAGTCGAGGGGCGAACTTTAAAATTGGAAGAAAAAGGGTGTTCTATACAAAATTTTACAGAGAAAATCCTCCAAATTGAGAAATCATCCTGTCTGCACAGGGAGGCGCCTGCTCCCCTCCCCATCAGGGCAGATTGGTGTAGCCCATGAGATAGGTGTCCACCTCCCGGGCGGCCTCCCGCCCCTCCCGGATGGCCCAGACCACCAACGACTGGCCCCGGCGCATATCCCCGGCGGCAAAGACGCCCGGCAGGTTGGTGGCGTAGGAGTCGGGGGCGGTCTGTACCACCGAACGGGAGGTCAGCTCCACCCCCAATGCTTGAGGGAGATAGCCCTGGCAGCCCAAAAATCCCGCCGCGATGATCACCAGGTCGCAGTCCAGCACCTCCTCGGTGCCGGGCAGGGGCTTGAGCCCCTCCCCCAGCCGGACGGTGCGCACGCCGGCCACCCCGCCCTCCTCATTTTGGAGGATTTCAGTGAGGGTGGTACTGTAACGGCGGGGGTCGGCGCCAAATTTGGCGATGGCCTCCTGTTGGCCGTAGTCGGTCTTGCAAATTTGGGGCCACTCGGGCCAGGGGTTGTCCGCCCGGCGGGTTTCGGGGGCCTGGGGCATCATCTCCAGCTGGCAGATCCAGCTGCATCCGTGGCGGATGCAGCTGCCCACGCAGTCGTTGCCGGTGTCGCCGCCCCCCACAACCACCACCCGTTTGCCCCGGGGGTCCACATAATTCCCGTCCATAAACTGGCTGTCCAACAGGCTTTTGGTGTTGCGGCTTAAAAAGTCCACCGCGAAGTGGACCCCTTGGGCCTCCCGGCCGGGGACCGCCAGGTCCCGGGGCTGTTTGGCCCCACAGCAGAGCACCACCGCGTCATAATCCGCCAACAGTTCCTTGGCGTTTTGGCCGGCGCCCACGTCCATCCCGGTGCAGAAGGTGATCCCCTCCGCTTCCATGAGCTGGAGCCGGCGCTGGATCACCTGTTTTTCCAGCTTCATATTGGGGATTCCGTACATCAACAGACCGCCCGGCCGGTCGTCCCGCTCAAAGACAGTGACGTTATGGCCCCGGCGGTTGAGTTGGTCAGCACAGGCCAGCCCCGCCGGACCGGAGCCCACCACCGCCACCCGTTTGCCGGTGCGGGTGGCGGGCGGATGGGGAGCCATCCGCCCCTCCCGGTAGGCATCTTCGATGATCCCAAGCTCGTTGTCCCGAACGGTCACGGGCTCCCCGTTCAGCCCGCAGGTGCAGGCCGCTTCACAGAGGGCTGGGCAGACCCGGCCGGTGAATTCGGGAAAGTTGTTGGTCTTGAGCAGCCGGGCCAGGGCCAGATCGAAATTGCCCCCGTAGACCAGATCGTTCCATTCAGGCACCAGGTTGTGCAGGGGGCAGCCGGAGACCATCCTCCCCAGGGGGAGTCCCGACTGGCAGTAGGGCACCCCGCATTCCATACACCGGGCCCCCTGGCGCTGCCGCTCTTCCAGGGGGAGAAGCCGGTGGAACTCATTCCAATGTCCAATCCGCTCCAGAGGCCCCTGGCCGGGGTTCTCCTGGCGGCCATAGCGCAAAAATCCGCCGATCTGTCCCATACTTACCCATTCTCCCTTCCTGTGGTGGCGTAAAACGCCTGGATTTCCGCCTGCTCCCGGTCCAGTCCCTCCTGCTGGAACCGCTGGATCGCCCGAAGCATCCGGTCATAATCGTGGGGCAGGATCTTTTGAAAGTTGGCCAGCTCCTGGTCAAACCGCTCCAGCAGCATCCGGCCCCGGGCGGAACCGGTGGCCTCCACATGTTCCTGAATCATCCGCTTGAGCTCGGCGGCGTCCTGCGGGTCGCTCACCGGCTCCATGGAGACCAGCGCCTTATTCAGCCGCCGGTAGAGGTCGTGGTCCCGGTCCCACACATAGGCCACGCCGCCGCTCATCCCGGCGGCGAAGTTTTTGCCAGTGCGGCCTAAAACTGCCACCCGGCCGCCGGTCATATATTCGCACCCGTGGTCCCCCACGCCCTCCACCACCGCAGTGGCACCGGAGTTGCGCACACAGAACCGCTCCCCGGCCACTCCGGCGATAAACGCCTTTCCGGAGGTGGCTCCATAGAGGGCCACATTGCCGATCAGGATGTTCTCTGCCGGGTCGAAGGGACTGTCCTCCGGCGGCCGGACGATGATTTTGCCGCCCGAGAGCCCCTTGCCCAGCGCGTCGTTGGCGTCCCCCACCAGGCGAATGGTGAGACCCTTGGGGATGAAGGCGCCGAACGACTGGCCTCCGCCCCCCTGGCAGTGCAGGATGACGGTGTCCTCCGGCAAGGTGTTGCGGAACCGGCGGGTGATATCGCTGCCCAGGATGGTACCCAATGCCCGGTCGGTGCTGGAGACATTTAGGGAGAGCTCCGCCCGTTCCCCGCGGGCGAGGGTCTCCTGGAGCTGGGGCTCCAACACCTGCAGGTCCACCGTCTTTTCCAGTTGGAAGTCGTAGACGTCCGCCGGATCGAAGTGGGTCTTGGCCCCCTGGGCAGGCGGGCTTTGCAGGATAGCGGACAGGTCCACCGTGGCAGCCCGGTCGTTCACTGGGTGCTCCCGCACCTTCAGCAGGTCGGTGCGGCCGACGAGCTCATCGATGGTGCGCACCCCCAATTTGGCCATGTGTTCCCGCAGGTCCTGGGCAATGAACCGCATGAAGTTCTCCACATACTCTGGCTTGCCCTTGAACCGGCGGCGCAGCTCAGGGTTCTGGGTGGCGATGCCCACTGGGCAGGTGTCCAGATTGCACACCCGCATCATCACACACCCCATGGTCACCAGGGGGGCAGTGGCAAAGCCGAACTCCTCCGCCCCCAGCATGCAGGCGATGGCCACATCCCGGCCGCTCATGAGTTTGCCGTCGGCCTCCACCCGCACCCGGGAGCGCAGCCCGTTCTGGATCAGGGCCTGGTGGGCCTCTGCCACCCCCAGCTCCCAGGGCAGGCCGGCATTCTGGATGGAGGTGAGGGGAGCCGCGCCGGTGCCGCCGTCATAGCCGGAGATCAGCACCACCTGGGCACCCGCTTTGGCCACGCCGGAGGCGATGGTGCCCACACCCGCCTCCGAAACCAGCTTCACCGAGATGCGGGCTTGGCGGTTGGCGTTCTTTAGGTCATAGATCAGCTGGGCCAGGTCCTCGATGGAGTAGATGTCATGGTGAGGAGGCGGGGAGATCAGGGTAACACCGGGGGTGGCGTAGCGGGTACGGGCCACCCAAGGGTAGACCTTTTTCCCCGGCAGGTGGCCGCCCTCACCGGGCTTGGCCCCCTGGCCCATCTTGATCTGGATCTCCTGGGCGGAGATCAGGTATTCGCTGGTGACCCCGAACCGCCCGGAGGCCACCTGTTTGATGGCCGACCCGCGCTCGGTGAACAACCGCTCGGGGGCTTCGCCTCCCTCGCCGGAGTTGGATTTGCCCCCCAGCCGGTTCATGGCAATGGCCATACACTCGTGGGCCTCCTGGGAGATGGAGCCGTAGCTCATGGCCCCTGTCTTAAACCGCTTCACAATCTGATCCACGCCCTCTACCTCCTCCAAGGGCAGGGGGGTGTCGGCATATTGGAAGGCCAGCAACCCCCGTAGGGTGTGGGGATGGCGCTCATCGTCCACCAACTGGGCGTACTGCTTGAACAGGGCGTAGTCCCCCCGTTGGGTGGCCAACTGGAGCAGGTGGATGGTCTGGGGATTATAGAGGTGGTCCTCCTTGCCGGAGCGGGCCTTGTGGTACCCCATGGACTCCAAAGCCGGGTCGGTCCCCAGTCCCAAGGGGTCAAACGCCCGGGTGTGGTTGCGGTCCACCAGCGCCTCGATCTCTTTCAGGCCGATGCCGCCCACCCGGGAGACGGTGTTGGTGAAATACCGGTCGATCACCTGCTGGTCGATACCCACCGCTTCGAAGATCTGGGCGGACTGGTAGGACTGGATGGTGGAGATCCCCATCTTGGAGGCGATTTTGACAATACCGTGGAGCACCGCGCTGTTGTAATCGTCCACCGCGGCGTAATAGTCCTTGTCCAGCCGTCCCTGTGCGATCAGCTGATGGATGGTCTCATGGGCCAGATAGGGGTTCACCGCCCGGGCGCCATATCCCAACAGGGTGGCGAACTGGTGGACATCCCGGGGCTCCGCAGACTCCAGCACAATCGAGACAGCGGTGCGCTTTTTAGTGCGGATCAGGTACTGTTCGATGGCGGAAACCGCCAGCAGGGAGGGGATAGCCACATGGTTCTCGTCCACCCCCCGGTCGGAGAGGATGATGATATTGGCTCCGCCCCGGTAGGCCTTATCCACCGCCACAAACAGATGGTCCAGTGCCCGCTCCAACGGGGTGTTCTTGTAGTAGAGAATGGACACCGTCTCCACATGGAAGCCCGGGCGGCGCATGTTGCGGATCTTCATCAGATCGGTGGAGGTGAGGATGGGGTTGCGCACCTGAAGCACCCGGCAGTTTTCAGGGGATTCCTCCAGCAGGTTGCCGTCGTCCGCCAGATAGACGGTGGTGTCGGTGACGATCTCCTCCCGGATGGCGTCGATGGGCGGGTTGGTGACCTGGGCGAACAGCTGTTTGAAGTAGCGAAACAGGGGCTGGTCGCAGTGGGAGAGCACCGCCAGGGGAATGTCGATGCCCATGGAGGCAGTGGACTCGGCGCCGGTGCGGGCCATGGGCAGGATCACCTGTTCCACATCCTCATAGGTGTATCCAAACGCCTTTTGGATCCGGGGCAGCTGCTGGCGGCTGTACCGTTCCACCTTGTGGTTGGGGATGGGCAGGTCCTGGAGGCGGACCAGATTGCGGTCCAGCCACTCGCCGTAGGGATGGCGGGCGGCGTACCCCTCTTTGAGCTCGTCGTCCCCGATGATCCGCCCCTGGAGGGTGTCCACCAGCAGCATCCGGCCCGGCTCCAAGCGGGCTTTTTGGCGGATCTGGCTGGGAGGGATGTCCAGCACCCCCACCTCGGAGGAGAGGATCACCCTCTGGTTGGTGGTGACATAGTAGCGGGAGGGCCGCAGGCCGTTGCGGTCCAGTACCGCCCCCACACAATCCCCATCGGAGAACAGGATGGCGGCCGGCCCGTCCCAGGGCTCCAACATGGTGGAGTAGTAGTGGTAGAGATCCCGCTTGGCGGTGGAGAGGTTGGGTTCCCCCCGCCAGGGTTCGGGAATGGCGGCCATCACCGCCAGCGGCAGCTCCATGCCGGCCATCATCAAAAACTCCAGGGTGTTGTCCAACATGGCCGAGTCGGACCCCTGGGCATTTACCACCGGAAACACCTTGTCCAAATCCGAGGCCAGTGCCTGGCAGGACATGGTCTCTTCCCGGGCAATCATCCGGTCCACATTGCCCCGGATGGTGTTGATCTCTCCGTTGTGGAGGATCAGCCGGTTGGGGTGGGCCCGCTCCCAGGAGGGGTTGGTGTTGGTGGAAAAGCGGGAGTGTACCAGAGCGATGGCACTCTCGTAGTCCCTGTCCTGGAGGTCGGGATAGAACTGGCGCAGCTGCCCCACCAGGAACATCCCCTTATAGACCACCGTCCGGCTGGAGAGGGAGGCCACATAGGTGTCGCCGCTGGACTGTTCAAACACCCGCCGAGCCACATATAGCCGCCGGTCGAATTCCAACCCCCGGCGGCTCTCCTCCGGGCGGCCCACAAAGGCCTGCTCGATGAAGGGCATCTTTTCCAGGGCCTTTTGCCCCAGAATTTCCGGTCGGACGGGGACCCGCCGCCAGCCCAAAAAGGGCAGGCCCTCCTTTTCCAGGATGATCTCAAACATCTTTTTGGCCTGTCCCCGCTTGAGGGGATCCTGGGGAAAAAAGAACATTCCCACGCCGTAATCCCGCTCCCCGGGCAGGGGGATCCCGGCGGCCTTGGAGAAAAACTTGTGAGATATCTGGAGCAGGATCCCCACCCCATCGCCGGTTTTGCCCTCGGCGTCCTTGCCGGCCCGGTGCTCCAGCTTTTCCACAATCTTCAAAGCGTCGTCCACAGTCCCATGGCTCTTCCGGCCCTTGATATCCACCACTGCGCCGATGCCGCAGGCATCGTGTTCAAAAGCGGGGGAGTAGAGCCCCTGCTGGGGGCCGCCTTCCATCCTTGTTTCCAACATCCGTAAAACCCCTTTCTCTTGGGTTGGGCGCAAACGCCCCTTAACAACAAAAGGACAAAGGCGCCCCACAGCACTGTGTGGGACGCCTTTGTCCTTTACAATAACCATAGCATAGCCGTTTTTGTGGGAACTGTCAAGAGCGGGGAAACATTTCTGAAAGGATTGCGAGAATTTTCCAGAAGGGAAAAGCTGATTTTATGGAAAACAGCCAACAGATCCATAAAAAATCCCGCCTGCCAGGCGGGATTTTTCAAAGCTTGCTTTTGTTCAGTTGGATTTCCACAGGCCATGGAGGTTGCAGTAGGCATAGGCGCAGACCACCTGGTCGCCATCGCAGATCCTAAAGCAGGCCTTGGGCTCCTGGCCGGGTTTCAACTCCTTGCGCTGGTTGCCCTGCTTGGTCTCCAGGGAGATCCACTGGATAAAATGCTCCTCCAGCATGGGATGGGGAACCGAACCCACCGTGACAGTGACCTTGTCTCCCTCCACCTGTACCACAGGCACATGCTTTTCCACCGCCGCGTCAACGGTGCCGGGGAGGATCTCCTGCATTTTTTCGCCACAGCAGACCACAGGGACGCCCTTGTCCTCCACAAAGGCGATGATGTTGCCGCAATGGGCGCATTTAAAGAACCGCTGAGTCATCACAATTCCTCCTTTGTCTCATTCCGATTGCCCCATTCGGGGGCCCACCCCTATTATACGTTTTCCCACGGGAGAAAGTCAAATGAAAAGCGAAAATATTTGGAATTTTCAACCATCTGTCCGGCGAAAGAGGGATTTTTCTGCTATAATAAAAAATAAAGAAGATCCGCCGGCCCAGCGGCCGTCAAAGAGGAGGAAAACCGTTGAAACGGGAGGAACTATTGCGGAGGATTCCCCGGGTAGATGCCCTCTGCCGGGAGAGCTGCCTAGAGGGGTTCCCCCAAAGGGCCCGCACCCAGGGGGTGCGGCAGGTATTGGGGGACCTGCGCCAGAAACTTCTGTCGGGAGAACGCTCCACCATCCCAACGCCCGGCCAGCTGGCCCGCCAGGCCCGGCGGTTGCTGTTGGCCCGCCGGGCCTCCGGGCTGCGCCCGGTGCTCAACTGCACCGGAGTGGTGCTCCATACCAACCTGGGGCGGGCACCCCTCTCCCGGGCGGCGGTCAAGGCGGTGGTGGGGGCTGCCGGCTACTGCAACCTGGAGTACGATCTGGATTCCGGGCGGCGGGGCAGCCGCCAGGACCATGTGGAGGAGCTGCTCTGCCAACTCACCGGCGCCCAGGCGGCGCTGGTGGTGAACAACAACGCCGCGGCGGTGCTGTTGGCGGTGAGTGCCCTATCTGCCGGGCGGGAGGTGGTGGTTTCCCGGGGAGAGCTGGTGGAGATTGGCGGAGCGTTCCGGATTCCAGAGGTGCTCCAGCAGGGCGGCGCCATCCTGCGGGAGGTGGGAACCACCAACCGCACCCGCCTGTCCGACTACGCCCGGGCGATGAACGCCCAGACCGGCCTGCTTTTGAAGGTCCACCCCAGCAACTACCGGGTGGTAGGGTTCACCGAGGAGGTCCCTTTGCGCCAGCTCTGCCAGCTGGGCCATGGACATGGCCTGCCGGTGGTTGCCGACCTGGGCAGTGGGTTGCTGCTGCCGGCCTGCTCGACGCTTGCGGAGGAGCCCCGGGTGGCGGACGCGGTGGCCGCTGGGGTGGATGCGGCCGCCTTCTCCGGGGATAAGCTGTTGGGCGGCCCCCAGGCGGGGATCTTGGTGGGCCGCCGGGAGGCGATCCAAAGGATGCGGGAACACCCCCTGGCCCGGGCGGTGCGGCTGGACAAATTGAACCTGGCGGCTCTGGAAGCCACCCTGCGCATCTACCTGGAGCCAGGCCGGGCGGTACGGGAGCTTCCGGTGGCCCGGATGCTCCTGCTCCCCCCGGAGGAAGTGAAGCGGCGGGCAACCTGGTTGCAAAACCGCCTCTCCGGGCAAAACGTCCATCTGGAGATCCACCCCACCGCCGGCCGGGTAGGGGGTGGCGCCCTGCCCACCCGAATGCTGGACTCCTGGGCGGTGGTGCTGGAGCCCACCCATGGAGAGGCCCAGGAGCTGGAAGCCCTGCTGCGCCGAGGCCGGGTGCCGGTGATCGGACGGCTCCAACAGGGACAGCTGTGGCTGGACCTGCGCACGGTACCGCAAGGACAGCTGGAACTGTTGGCGCAGTTGGTGGAGGGGGCGCTGGCAAAGCTGGACCAGCCGGATTGATTTAGAAGGGAGGACCGACCAGGAATGAAACAGGTGGTGATTGGTGTCGCGGGGCATGTGGACCATGGGAAAACCTGCCTGGTCCGGGCCCTCACCGGTATGGATACCGACCGGCTGGCGGAGGAGAAAGCCCGGGGCCTCACCATCGACCTGGGGTTTGCCTGGATGGAGCTGGAGGGATCGATCCAGGCGGGGGTGGTGGATCTGCCCGGCCACCAAAAATTCCTCCGCAACCTGTTGGCAGGGGCGGGAGGGGCGGATCTGGCCCTATTGGTGGTGGCGGCGGATGAGGGGGTGATGCCCCAGACCCGGGAACATCTGGAGATCCTCTCCCTGTTGGGGGTGGAGCTGGGCCTGGTGGCTCTGACCCGGACCGACCTGGCCCTGCCGGAGGAACGGGAGCTGGCTCTGGAGGAGGTCGCCGCCCTCACCAAAGGGACTTTTCTGGAGAGGGCGCCGGTGGTGCCGGTCTGCGCCCCCACGGGGGAGGGGGTTCCGGAGGTGCGCCGGGAGTTGGCGCGGATCGCCCAACAGGTGCCGCCCCATCCAGTGGGGGCACCCTTCTACCTGCCGGTGGACCGGGCGTTTACCCGGGCGGGATTTGGCCCGGTGGCCACCGGCACTGTGTCCGCTGGACGGCTGGAACCGGGGATGGAGGTGGAATTGTTGCCCGGTGGGCGGCGGGCCAGGGTCCGCGGGCTCCAATCCTATGGCGTTCCGGTCCCCCGGGTGCAGGCGGGACAGCGGGCGGCGGTGAACCTGGCCGGCATCTCCCTAGGAGAGCTGCACCGAGGGACGGTGCTGGCCCAGCCGGGAGCCTATCGGGAGTCGCTCCTGCTGGATGTGCGCCTGCGCCTGCTGCCCAACACCCCCCGCCGGCTGACCGGTGGGGAACAGCTGCACCTTTTCTGCGGGACAGAGCACCAAATCTGCCGGGCGGCTCTGTTGGGCCTTCGGGAACTGGCCCCCGGGGAGGAGGGCTATGCCCAGCTGCGGCTGTCCAAGCCCTTGGCCGCCCGCGCGGGTACCCGTTTTGTGGTGCAGTGGTTTTCCCCGGCGTCCCTGGCCGGAGGAGGGGTGGTATTGGACCCAGCACCGGTCCGCCACCGACCCAGTGACCGCCAGGCGTTGGCCTCTTTGAAAGCCCTGGAGGCGGCTGACCCCTTCCGGCAGTTGGAGGCGGCCTTGGAACAGGCGCCATTCCTGCCGGTGGAACAGCTCCCATCCCTGCTGGGGCTGAAGGCTGGCGAGGCTCAGGCCATGGCCCAACGCCTTGCCCAAGAGGGGCGGGCGGATTGGTTTCCCTGCGGCATTCTGCTCTCCCGTTGGGGCCGGAGGGGGATGGAACAGTCCCTGGAACGGCTGTTGGAGGGATACCATCGGGGACATCCCCTGCTGCCCGGCATGCCTCTGGCCCAGGTGTTTGCCTGCTGGGAACCGGAGCTGCCGCTCCCCGTCCGTCAGGCGGTTTTGCGGGAGGCAGTGGAGGCGGGGAGGCTACACCGAGCGGCGGAGCGCGTGGCTTTGTCCTGCTTTGCCCCTCGTTGGGATGGACGGCGGCTGCGCATCCGGCGGGAACTGCTGGCCCTCTACCAGGAAAATCCCCTGAGCCCGCCCGCCCTTTCCGCCTTGGAGCGGGCATATGCCCAGGAGCGGGGGCCGTTTTCCCAGGTGGTGGAGGCGCTGCTGGAGGAAGGTGTATTGGTCCGGGGGGACGGCCAGCTATTCTTTTGGGAACCGGCGGAGCGGGCGGCCCGGCAGCAGCTGCAAAAGCGGTTCCCCGCCGGCGAATCATTCACCCTGGCCCAATGCCGGGATCTGCTGGGCACCACCCGGCGGTATGCCCTGGCCCTTTTGGAACATTGGGATCGGGAGGGCCTGACCCAACGGCAGGGGGAGGGGCGTGTCTTTCTCTCATGACAGGTTGGCCCGGGCTTTCCGGGCTTCAGATGGGGGTGGTTGGGCGCTGGTGCGCTCCCCGGTCTTCAAAACCGGCGTGGACGGCGGAGCCGCCCAGGTGGGGTTCGATTCCCACCCACCCTCGCCAATGAAACAGCAAAGGAGCCGCAAAACCACCGGTTTTGCGGCTCCTTTGTTTTATACCTCGTAAACCACACGCTAAGCGTGTGGTGAAAGGAGGGAGCGATAGCGTTGATATGAAAAAAGAAGCCTCCTTTTGATA
>CAJFPF010000034.1 GCA_904398655.1 uncultured Anaerotruncus sp.
CAGGTTGTCGCCGAAGTAGGAGCCGCCGATGACCACGGCGCAGACCAGCGGGACATTCAGCCCCGCGCCCTGGGCCACGCCCACGGCTACAGGGGCCAGGGCCGCGATGGTGCCCATGGAGGTGCCGATGGCGGTGGAAATGAAGCAGGCCATCAGGAAGATGCCGGGGACCAGGAAGGCCGCCGGGATGTGGGTGAGGGCAAAGTTGATGACCGAGTCCTTGCCGCCCATGGCGGAGGCCGCGCCCTGGAAGCCGCCGGCCAGCACATAGATCAGCACCACCATCATGATGCCCGAGTTGCCCATGTTCTCACAGAAGATGTCCAGTTTTCTCTCCGCGGTCAGATGACGGCCCATCAACAGGGCCAGACCCAGGCCGGCGGCCAGCGCCACGTGGCGGGGGAACATACCGAAACCGCCCTCCTGGCCCATCAGGGTGAATACCAGACCGGTGCCCACATAGAGCACCAGGAAGAGGAGCAGCGGCAAAAATGCTGCGCCGCCATAGTCCTTCTTCTGTAGCTGCTTGTTTTCACTCATGTGATACCCTCCTTTTTTTGGTTGGATAATCTACACAGAACCCAATTTTCTGGGTTTCCTCCTCAAAACGCACTGGAAAATTTACAGGGTAGCAATGGCGTCCTTCACCTGACGCAGCGCCTTCTCAATCACCGAACGGGGGCAGGCCGCATTCAACCGCAGGAAGCCGGAACCGCCTTTGCCGAACTCTTCGCCACGGCCAAACGCCACGCCGGCCTTTTCCACCATGAACTTCTGGAGCGTGTCGTCGTCCATACCCAACTGACGGGCATCGATCCAGCAGAGATAGGTGGCCTGGGGATCGTTGGGGATCAGCTGGGGAATGTTCTCCTTGCAGTACTGGCGGATGAACTTCATGTTGTCCTCCAGGTAGACCAGCAGCTGATCCAGCCACTCCTCGCCGTAGCGGTAGGCCGCCATGGTGGCCACCAGGCTGAAGCAGTTGTTCCGGGCGATGTCCTGACGCTTCAGGTCCGCCACATAGATATCTTTATGCTCCTCGGTATCGAAGACGATGGTGGAGCTCTGCAGGCCGGCCAGATTGAAGGTCTTGGAAGGGGCGATGAAGGTGGTGGTGATGGCCGCGATCTCCGGGGTGGTATCCAGCATCATGTTGTGATGGTTCCCCTTGAGCATCAGGTCGGAGTGGATCTCGTCCGAAAGGATCTTCACCCCATGGCGCAGGCAGATCTCGCCCACCCGGGTGAGTTCCTCCTTGGTCCAAACCCGGCCCACCGGGTTGTGGGGGTTGCAGAGGATGAAATAGGAGACACCGGACTTGGCCTTCTCCTCGAAGTCCTCATAGTCCATCTCCCAGGTGTCGCCCACCCGCTTGAGCTCGCTGACCACCAGCGTGCGGCCGGTGTTGTTGACCACATCCGCAAAGGGATGGTAGACCGGCTGCTGGATCAGGACCTTGTCACCCGGTTTGGTAAACAGGAGCAGGTTCATCCGGATGCCGGGAACCACGCCGGGGGCAAAGGCCATCTTCCCGGTGTCAGGGCGGTAGCCGTTGCGGCGCTCCTGCCAGTCGGCAATGCACTCAAAGTACTCGTCCGGGCGATAGGTGTAGCCAAAAATACCCTGGTCAGCCCGCTCCTTGATGGCGTCGATCACCGGCTGGGCGGTGCGGAAGTCCATGTCCGCAATCCACAGGGGGATCACATTGTTGGTGCCGTAGTGCAGCACGGCCTCCTCAAACTTCGCAGCGTAGTTGTGGCTTCTGTCGACGACCTCGTCAAAATTGTAGACCATTTCGCTCCTCCTCCTTACAGAGTTCAAAAGGGTTGATTTTATTTGCTGCTCTATATATCAGCAAGTTTCGTGCCAATTCTTCTTATTTTCCAAAATTCCCCAATTTGTCACAATTTTAACGTCAATTTTCAATTTTTAGCTAAAAAATTTCTGTTTGTTGAAAAAATTATTACCAAAAGACATTAAAAATAGGGTGAAGTTTTGACAAACTTCACCCTATTTTTTCACCAAATATAGAAACTGTTCAAATTTGAAGCTCACGCCACAGCGCGCTCCCCTTCTGGGTAATGCGGCTCCCCCCTCGCCCACGGGAGACCGAGGCCAGGCCCAGCTGATGCAGGCTGGCCAAAACGCCCCGCGCCTGCTGGTCGGTGAGCGGGATCCCCCGCTGGCCCGCCAAAAGGCAGAGCTGCCCCCGCCCGATCCCACCGGAGGCCTGCGCCAGCGTCCCCAGCACAAATTGGAAGGTTTCCTCTCGCCCGGCAGACGCCCGCAGGAACTCCTGACGAGGGGTAAGCTCTGAAGAGGACTGCTCCGGGCGGACCTGCCCGGGCCCTGCCCGCATGGATTGGGGCAGATCCCACACTTCAATCACCTGCTTATCTGTAAAGTGCAGATACTCCACAATGTTTTCCAGCTCTCTCACATTCCCATCCCAGGAGTAGCTGCGAAAAACCGCCCGTGCCTGGGGAGAGAGGGAAAAATTGGCCCCTATTTTTTGCATCAGCTTATCCATAATGAGGAACAGGTCCTCCCCTCGTTCCCGCAGGGGCGGGATATCAATGGGCAGGGTGTTCAGCCGGTAGTAGAGATCTTTGCGGAAGGTCCCCTCCCGCACCCGTTCCAGAATGTCCTCATTGGTGGCGGCGATAATGCGCACATCGATGGTGATAATCCGGTCGCCGCCCACCCGCATCACCTCCCGCTCCTGGAGCACCCGCAGCAGTTTGGCCTGGAGGGGGCGGCTCATCCCTTCAATTTCGTCCAAAAACAGGGTCCCCCGGTGGGCCAATTCGAAGAGGCCCATCTTCCCGCCCTTTTTCGCACCGGTGAAGGCGCCCTCATTGTAGCCGAACAGCTCGCTCTCCAGCAGAGACTCCGGCAGGGCGGCGCAGTTGATGGCCACAAACGGCATCCGCCGCCGGGGGGATGCGTTATGGATGGAATGGGCAAATAGTTCCTTGCCGGTTCCGCTCTCCCCTGTGAGCAGGATGGAAGCATCGGTCCTTGCCATCTTTTGGGCAATGTGCTTGGCCTGCAGCATGGCCGGGCAGTGGCCGATGATGTCGTCAAATACATATTTGGATTTGTAGCCCCTGTCATAGAGCTGGCGGCGGAACTGGTGCTGGCGCTCCTCCTCTTCAGTAAACCGCTGGAGGATGATGAAGCAGCCCATGGGTTCCCCCTCCCAGTCGGCGGGGGCGGTGGAGAGATTGATATAAACCCCGTCCAGCTGGATCAGTTTGGAGAGCTTTTGGCGCAGGTCCTCCCCCTCCAGGCTCTTATAGAGCTCCAAGCTGGCGGTCATGAGCGGACTGCCCACTGCGCTTCCCCGGCGCAGGTGGAGCATCTCCTCCGCCACCGAATTGACGGCAAAGATCTTCCGTTCCACATCCACCCCCAAAATCCCCATGGACAGGGATCCCATGAGGATATCCAGGTAGTTTTCCGCCCGCAGGCTGTTGCTCCACAGGGTCACCAAGCTGTGGCCCTGGTCCTCCAAGGAGGCCACATGCCGCCGGTAGAGGTCACTTTTTAAAAACCAGCTGAACCCCAGCTTCAGGGCGATGCTGGTGAGGGTATCCGCTGTGAACACCCGATCCCCCAGGTCAATAACCCGGTGGATGGAGGGGGGGACATACTGCCCCTCTCCCGGGGTGATGGCCAGATCCACGTCCGGGGGGCACTCCGCCCCCGGATAGAAGGGGATCAGGTCGATGTGGGTGATGTCCAGCCGATTGAGTTCAGCAATGGTCTCAATCGCCATCTGAACGCTCAGATTCACCAAAAGCGCCCTCGTTCCCGGGGGCAGCGCCTTTAGCTGCTCAATCTCCCGCTTACGGAAGGTGATCGTGGAAACCACCGCCTCCCCGTCGGCGGGGATGGAGGCCAAAACCTGTTTAAACGCAGTGGAGGAGGTGGCGGCCACCAGATAGAGATCCGCAGGCGGCAACAACCGGTCAAACCGGTCCCGTTCCACTGAATAGCTCTCCACCGTGATCGCCTGTCCGAAAAATTCATACAGCCACTGCTCATAGACCTCGCTGGTGGAGTACGACTCGGTGATCATGATGATCCGTTTGGACATGGCGATTCCCCTTTCTGTCCTTTTCTCCCATTATACCTTCTCCCGCTGGGGCTCGCAAGGATAACCGTGCTGGAACAGGAGAGGAATTTTCCAATGGGCGGATTCTTGTGGCGAAATATTCGGCGGTTGGACCCAACTTCCCCCCGATCAGCGGTTTGCCCCACTTTTTCCGCTGGACCGGCAAGGCACCAATTCCTCTGCCGTCCATAGAATGGATTGAGCGGGCCGACCCGCGCCCGCGGAATTCTTAGGAGAGGAGTTTTATTTATGGAAAACCTGCTTTTCCCCAGCCGGATGCCCAGCGGCCGTCCCTCCAGCAGCCAGTCCGCATCCAGCCGGATGGCAATGGACGATATGCCCGCGCTGGCCATGACCTATTCCCCCTGGCAGCAGTGGGACGCTGTCTATGAGGCGGATGTGGGTCTGAGCCGGGGGACCATTTTCCCTGGGCTGGACCAACCTTTTTTAGAGGGGGCGTGTCTCAATGAGTGAACGGGAGCGCCTGATGCGGGAGATCCAAATTCACTGTTTTGCCTGCCGGGACGTGATGCTCTATCTGGACAGCCATCCCACCTGTCAAAATGCCCTGGCCTATTTCGCCAACCACCGCCAGCTGCTGGAGGACGCAGTGGCCCGCTACCAGCAGCAGTTCGGGCCCATCACTGCCGCCGACGCAGCGGATACCGACAGCTGGACCTGGATCAACGATCCCTGGCCCTGGGAATTGGAGGCTTGAACTATGTGGAGTTATGAGAAAAAGTTGCAGTATCCTGTAAAGATCAAAAATCCCAACCCGGCTCTGGCCAAGGTGATCATCTCCCAGCTTGGCGGACCGGATGGGGAATTGGGCGCCGCCACCCGCTACTTACAGCAGCGCTACAGCATGCCCTATGCCCAGGTGAAGGGCATGCTCACCGACATCGGCACCGAGGAATTGGCCCACATCGAAATGGTCTCCGCCATCCTCTACCAGCTCACCCGGAACCTGACCCCTCAACAGATTCAAGAGAGCGGCTTTGATACCTATTTTATCGACCATACCACCGGCGTCTATCCCCAGGCGGCCTCTGGCGTTCCCTTCTCCGCCGCCACCCTGCAGGTCACCGGCGATACCCTGACCGACCTTTACGAGGATTTGGCCGCCGAACAGAAGGCCCGGCTCACCTATGATAATATCCTGCGGCTGGTGGATGACCCGGATGTGCGAGATCCCATCAAGTTCCTCCGGGCAAGGGAGATCGTCCATTTCCAACGGTTTGGCGACGCCCTGCGGATCACCCAGGAAAATCTGGATGCCCGGAATTTTTATGCCTTCAACCCCAGCTTTGATAAGCAGTGCAACCCGCAGAACACCATCTTCTCCCCCTCCTGTGTCGCCCGAAGCCAGAGGAGGGACACCGTGGGTGGTTCCCCATCCGCCACCGGCAGCACCCAATCGGCGGCCGCTACCGGAACCACCCAGGCGAGCACCGGAACCAGCGCCTCCGGACGCAACATCGCCCCCAGCTGTGGCACCAACCAGGCACATACCAATTCGACAGGTACCCAGCGCAGCCGCTGATCTTCTTTTGTTCCACCTTCCAAGGGAGGGTGGAACATTTTTATGTGAAAGAATTATGAAATGAACCGTGCGGGTATTGCAGTAATCGGACCTTTATCGTACACTCTATAAGGGCAAGGAGCTGTCCCCAAACGGTTCCTTGGAAGGTTTTCCTATTGGTGGGCTGGGGTGAGCAATTCCCGGCCTCCTATTATGATTGAGAAAAGGAGTAGAAAACATGAAAAAGCATCTGCGCAGGGCGCTGTCCCTCTGCCTGGCTTTGGCAGTGGTGCTCACCCTGGGGGTGATGGCCAGCGCGGCCAGCACCTACAGTGTCAAGGCCTCCGCCAACAGCATCTCATTCATTCAGAACGGATATGTCACTGGTACCTACAACGCCAAGAATAACAACATTACTCTGATGAAGGATTCCACAGGGGACCTATTGGTCTGTTTCTACAATTCTCAAGGCAAATATATCGGTGTCACACTGGGGAAACAGTCCAGCCTCGCCCTCTCGGGCACCATTGGCACCCTCACCATCGATAGGAGCTTCTCTGGGGCAGTGACCCTTTCGGGCACCGTCTCCACCTTGAAGGTGAACAGTGGCTCCACCGTCACAGTGGCCAGCGGCGGCAGCGTCAAGTCCGCCACCCTCTCCTCCACCTCTGCCAAGCTGAAGGTCTCCTCCGGCGGCAAGGTCACCACCGCCTCCGCCAAGAACAAATCCCAGGTGACCGTTTCGGGCACAGGGCGGGTGACCACCTTGAAGGTAAACGGTAAAACCTCCTCTGTGGGCGGCTCCGGTAGTTCCAGCAGCTCCTCCAGCAGCAAATCCACCCCCCGGATGACCACAAAAGTGATCACCGCCAAATACGGGGACACCCTGGGGGAACTGGAGTCCAAATTGAAGAGCAGTGTCAAGGCCTATGACCGCTCCACCAACCGCCAGATCTCCGGTACCGTCTACTGGATGGATGATGACGACACCGAGGTCACCCGCAAAAGCACCTTTAAATATGTCTTTGAACCCAATGACGACGACAAATACAAATCGGTGAGCGGCAGCGTAAAGATTGAGGTTTCCGGTTCCAGCAGCTCCTCCAGCGGCAAGCTGACCATTGAGACGGAAACCCTCTACGCCTCTTCCGGAGACCGGCTGCGGGATTTGGAGGACGAGTTGGAGGACTGTGTCACCGTCACCGACCGTCACGGGGACGAGGTGGATGGTTCCTTTGAGTGGGTCAGCTCCGGCAGCACCACTGTTAAGAATAATACCAGCTACAAGTTTGAATTTGAGCCGGATGATGACGATTATGACACCGTTACCGGCTATGTAAAGGTACGCATCGGTTCTGGGAGCAGCTCCTCCTCCAAACGGCTGCGCTATACCGCCTCCACCATTGACGCCGACAAGGGGGACACCCTGCGGGAGCTGGAGGATGAACTGGAGGACAATGTCCGGGTGTATGACCGGGACTCCGGCGACCGGGTGCGGGGCGACCTGGAATGGGTCCGTTCCCGCTCCACCAAAGTCACCAAGGACGGCACCTATGAGTTTGAGTTCGACCCGGACAGCAGCCGCTATGATTCCTTTACCGGCGAAATCAAGATCGATGTGGGATCCTCCTCTTCTGATGAAGTCACCTTCCGCACCAGCACCCTTTCTGCCCACGAGGGGGACACCCTCCGGGATCTGGAGGACCAGTTGGAGGACAAAGTGCGGGCCTATAATGAGGACGGGGACCGGCTGGAGGGGGACTTCGAGTGGGTCTCCAGCCGCAGCACCAAGGTCAAGGACGGCCGTTCCTACCAATTTGAGTTTGATCCGGATGACCGGGATTACGACACCACCACTGGTTCTGTGGAGGTAGAGATAGAGGACGACTACAGCTATGAGCTGGAGATCGACGACATCGAGGTGGAGAACGACGACTACACCCTGCGGGAACTGCGCTCTGCCCTGCGCCGGGCGGTGACCGCCTATGACGAGGACACCGGCGATGAGATCGACGGCGATCTGGAGTGGCGGGACAGCGACAACACCCGGGTACGCAAGAGCGGCTACTACAGCTTCGTATTTGAACCGGACAGCAGCCGTTATGAGGACACCAGAGACCGTGTCTATATCCATGTGGACTGACAGCGCCTAAAAAAGCCCCGTCCTCCCCAGTTGGGGAGGACGGGGCTTTTTGAAAAGTTACCCTCTTTTTTCATTTACAGACGTGTCCGAAGCCGTCCAGCCACCTGCTGGCGGGTAGCGGTGCCCGTCCGGCCGATCTGCTGGATCGTAATGGAGGAAACGCAGTTCCCCAAGGCCGCCGCCTCCTGAGGCTCCAGCCCCAGGCAGAGGCCCAAAACGATTCCCGCATTGGTGGCGTCCCCTGCTCCCACAATATCGATGGGGCCTTCCACCTGAAAGGCCGGAGCCGCTGCCGGCGCCTGGCCCTCCCGGAAGAGCATGGAACCCTGAGCGCCCAATGTTACATAGGCGGGGCGGCCGGTGAGCTGGGTGAGGCGTTCGCCATATTCCTCCACCAATTCCAAGGTGGGGGATTCCGCATACGCCGGCGCGAACACCCGCAGCAGCTCATGGTCGTTGCATTTCACCACCAGATTCCGGTATTTCTCCACAAACGCCCGGGAATCGGCGTAAAAAATGATGTTGGGGTAGCGCAGTGCCAGATTGCAGACCGCTTCCCGCACCCGGTCGGTGAGCGCGCCCAGGCCCGGTTCCACAAACTGGTCGGTGACAATCACCGCATCCGCCCCCTGAAGCGCCTGCTCCAGCCGCTCCACCAGGGCATCCTCCAGCTGGGGGGACAGCGGGGTCATGGTGCGGAAATCCAGCCGCTCCATCTCGGAGTAACTGCCGTCCGGGTTTTTGCGCATTGGTTTTGTATAGGTATAGGTACAGCGCTCCGGAGTCTCCACCATGAATTGGGAATCCGCGCCCACCCGTTCCAGCGCCTGGCGCAGCTCGAACCCCTCTCCGTCCTGACCCAGCATCCCCACACAGCGCACATTGGCCTCCAGCGCCCGCAGGTTGTTGGTGATGGTGCCACCCACCCCCGCAAACAGGGCCTTGCGGTCAAACTGGTGGGCCACCAGGCCGGTTTCTACAGATAGTTCGTCGTTGGCGGGATCGGTATAGAGGTACTTGTCCAGGCAGTAGTCTCCAAATACCACAATGGTGGGGGAACCTCCCTGCTCCACCGCTCGGGCTACCTTGCCATAGTCGATCATCCCACGTCCCTCACTTTCGCTGGCTATCCAACTCCAAAATCAACCGAGACAGGGCGGGAACCGTCTTTTGGTGCTCCCCGCGGATATAATGGCTGACGCCCCCATCCGCCACCGTCCGGGCCAAAATGGTCTTCCAAGGGCGGAAGTAATAGCGGGGGTCGGTCTTGGGGGGTGCGCTGGAATAGTCGCTGCCCTCGATGTCCAGAAGGTCAAAGACAGCGGTGGTGAAGTGCGCAATCTGGCGGCCCTCCTGCTTGGCCACATTCCGGGCCATGGCCAGGGCCTTCAAATAGACCTCCGGGCCGGCCACCGCGGAACCAAAGTTTAGGAAAACCCCGTTTTCCAGGCCGGCGACGCTCTGGGCATAGATCAAAAAGTCGGTGTAGGAGGCCTCCCCCATGGCGGCGCCGTCACAGTTGGGGTGCTCATGGATGATATCGTTGCCAACCCCGATATGGACGGTGCAGGGCACCTGGAGATGGTAGCCCATGGCCAAGACGCTCTTCTCCCGGTTGGGCAGATGTTCCTCCCAGATATATCTGCCCAGGGCCTCGCCCCAGCCCAGGCCGTCCTGGACCCCCTCTTTGATGATGTCGTTGATCCGCCCGGTCTCGGTCCACAGGCCAAACTGCCCCTCGCTGATGTATTTGGCCACACTTTCACAGGTCTTGCCAATGAGGGCCAGCTCGTAATCGTGGATGGAGCCGGCGCCGTTGGTGGCAAAGTGGGTCACCAATCCCCGTTTCATCAGCTCAATCATGTGGAGCGCGTTGCCGGTACGGATCACATGGGCGCCGTACATCATCAGCACGGTGGCGTTATGCTCCCGACGGGCCCGGACCACATCCTGGGCAATTTCCGGGAGCGCCGGATGGGTAAAGGGAGGCACCGGATCGTCCAGCGTCTTCACAACACTGATATCCACATCGTGCACCCGCTGCTCCAGCGGCAAAATCTGCAGCTTGGAACGGTCAAATTTTTGGAATGGCATTTAAATTCCCTCCTTGATCACACGTACAATTTCACGGTAACCTACAAAGTCCGGAATAATGGCGTCCGCCCCGGCGGACAACAGACGCTGCCGTTTCCACTCGTTAATCCCTTTTTTGCGCACCTCGTCAGAGGCCACGCCAAAGGTATACCCGCCCAGCTGGGCGACCAATTCAATCTCTACATAGCCGTCCCCAAAGGAAACCAGCTGCTCCGGTTTCAGGCTCCCGTCGGCGAAAAGCCCCCGCAGCACCTGCTCCTTGGAGCATTCCACCATCTCGTCCCGGGCTCCGTGGATGGCGTCAAAACAGGTGTCCAGCCCCAACAGCCGCGCCTCATCCAATACATCCGCCTCGTCGGTGCCGCTGGCCAGGTGGCAGGCGATGCCCGCCTGTTTCAACGCCTGGACCAATTCCTTCACCCCGGGCACCAGCAGCTGCTCCGGACGGATGGTCCCGTCCCGGAGGCCCTGTTTCCGGTCCCGGATGTGGACCTCCAAACGGCGCAGGTATTCCGCCTTGTACTCCAGGGGATCCCGGTGGGGGCCGCCCCGCTTCTGGACCTCCTCATCCAGGCGGATGCACTGGAAGATGGTCTGCTTGCCTGTGAGGGTGTCCACAAAATCCGCCGCTGTGGCGGTGAGGGACTCCAGAGACTCTTCGGTGCCCGTCTCGGCCAGCACCTGGGCAAAATAGGGGACCATAATCTCCCGCCAGCCCTCCCGGATCAGGCTGACGGTGCCATCAAAATCGAAGAGAGCGGTGGTGATATTCCCTTTGGGGGAGGGATAACGCACATATTCCACCCCCCAGCGGTCGGGGAGGATCTGCTGGATGGTGCAGGAGAGGGCGTGGACATAGAACATATGCATGTCCTCCAGCTGCTCCATGGAATCTGTGGGGGCGATGAGCAGCAGGTCGCAGCGGCCTTTGAGCTTTCCGCCGTCCCGTCCGGAAAATCCGATCACATAGACCCCCATCTGGCGGGCGGTATCCACCAGCCGGATGATGTTGGGGGAATTGCCGCTGCCACTGTAGACCAACAGGACGTCCCCATGGTGGGCTTTGGTGCGCAGCTGGATGGAGAACACGTCCTCATAGGAAAAATCGTTGCCCAGGCAGGTGAGCACCGCGGTGGAATCCGCCAAGCACTCGGTGGAGAACCCCTCCCGGTTATGTACCCGGCAGCCCTTCAAAAGGTCGTTGCAGATGTGGGAGGCGGTGGCGGCGCTGCCGCCGTTTCCAGCGGTAAAAATGGTAGCCCCCCGTTCTTTGGCCTCCACCAATTTCATGGCGATCTGGGCCAGCAGGTCAAAATCCGTCCGCTGAACCTTTTGGACCACCTCCTGGGTATATGCCTCCAAAGCGCGGGCCACGGCCTGTCTTTCGAACTCCATGCATACCAACCTTTCTATCCAAAACTTCTATTGCAATTATATCATATCGTGATATAATTGCAATAGAAGTTTCACACAAATTTTCCTTTCGTTCCCCTTTCATTTCTCCATTTCATGTACAATTTTTCAAATCTATAATCACGTTATGATGCTATCCACGGCTTTCAAATCGCCTGCAGGGGGTTGCATCCAGACGACAAGGAGGTCTCAACAATGTATATTGGCGCCATTGATGTGGGCGGAACCAAGACCATGGCTGGGCTGGTGGACGGGTCCGGCCGGCTGTTGCTGTCCAAGCAGATCCCCACCCAGACCGCCTCCCCCGCGCTCCATTTTCAGCGGTGCGCCCAGCTGCTCCGGGAGGTAACCGCCCAATATGGCATCCCCTTCTCCAGCCTGGAAGGGGTGGGGGTCAGCCTGCCCGGTACAGTGGACGAGTCCCACCAGGTACTCACGATGGCTCCCGGTTCCGGCTGGCGAGATCTGCCCGCTGCCCAGATGCTGCGGGAACAGCTGGGCCACCAACTACTCTGGTGCGACAACGATGTGAACAACTGCGCCCGGGCGGAGCTCCGGTTTGCGGGCGCGCCGGCCGACTTCCTATGGATCACTGTCAGCACCGGCATTGGCGGGGCGGTGGTGGCCGGAGGGAGGGTGATCTTGGGCTGCGGCAGCCTGTCCGGGGAACTGGGCCACTATAAGGTGGAGCTGCAAAATCCCCGCCCCTGCCCCTGCGGCAGTGCCGGATGCTTGGAGGCGTATGCCTCCGGAGCGGCCATCGGCCGCCAGTTCGCCCAATTGGCCCGGGAGGATCCGGAAACCGGCCGGCTGGCGCAGGAGGGAGGGCTTCCTCTGGATGCCGCGGGCTGCGCTGCCCTCGCCAAGGCGGGCCACCAGCCCGCACTCCAGCTGTTCCAACAGGCGGGACGCTATCTGGGGGAGACGCTGGCACCGGTGGTGAGTGTCCTAAATCCCGCCCGTATCTATCTGGGCGGCGGCGTCTCCCGCTCGTTTGACCTGCTGGTCCCCGCCATGGAGGTGGCGATTCAAACCCGGGCTGCCGAATCCTGCGCACAGCTGGTAAAGCTTCAGCCCACCGGCCTGGGCTATGAGGCCTCCCTTTTGGGGGCGGCAGCTCTCTTTTTGGAACAGGCGGGTCGATGAACCCCTGTTGACAGGGCGCTGTCCATTGGGTAGACTGGAAGGGAACTTTCCATAGGAGGGAAGCCGATGTTTGAGGATCAGAGGAGCAGGCGGGTGGCGCTGGTGGCCCACTGCCTGTTAAACCAAAATGCCATCTCCGATGGGACCGCCATCCACCCCTGCGCCCATCTGGAAGTGGTGCGCACCCTCTTGGAGGAGGGCATTGGCATCCTCCAGATGCCCTGCCCTGAACTCTGCTGTCTCGGGCTGGACCGGGGGGATCCCTTGGGGTCCCAGCGCCCGGTGACGGTGGAGAACACCCGTATCCGCCGCCAACTGGAACGGCCTTTGGCCGCCCAGCGCTTGGCCGCCCTTGTGGATCAGGTGGCCTACCAGGTCCAGGAGTACCACCGCCACGGCTTTGTGGTGGTGGGGATCATTGGCGCCAACCGTTCCCCCAGTTGTGGGGTGGAGACCACCTCCGACCAGGATCGGGAGGTTCCCGGGAAAGGGGTTTTTCTGGAGGCCCTCTGCCGGGAATTGGCCCGCCGGGGTCTGGAGATTCCCTGTATAGGGGTCAAAGCCGGTCCGGAGGCCGCCCAGCGGGTTCGCAGCTTACTGGAAAAATCCCTCTAAGCCAAAAAACTCCGGGGCAGCATTCCAAATGGAATGCTGCCCCGGAGTTTTTCATTCAAAAAGCATGGTAACAGAGCTCCCTCTCCCGGCAGGTATAGAAGCCAGAGAAGCCCACCTCACGGGCCAGAGAGAACGCCCATTCCAGGCCCTCCCCCACCCGCTGGGGCTGGTGGGCATCCGATCCGAAGGTGATTTTCCGCCCTCCCAGTTCCCAATAGAGGCGCAGGAGCCAAGGGGATGGCATGGCCTCTCCCAGTTTTTGCAAAGTGGAGGTGTTGATTTCCAAGGCCAGGCCCTTTTCCACCATCCGGCAAAGGATCCGTTCCAGTACCGGCCGGTTCGCCTCCAGCTGTTCAGAGGTCAGGGGGGCTCCGATATATCGCTTGATCAGATCCAGATGGGCCACAATCTCCATGCGTCCGGTCTCCACCATTGCCAGCACCTCCTGGAAATAGAGGGCTGACGCCCGATCGGGGCCCCGCTCCTGTACCAGGCGGCGGAGCTTTTGATGGGCCACATTGTGCACCGAGCCGATCACCGCATCCAAGGGGAGACGGCCAAAAAGTGCCTCATAGTCGCCGGCCAGATGGTGTGGCTCACAGACCTCCACCCCCCAAAAGAGGGCCAACTGGGGGGAAAATGCTCTGCGGCAGGCCTCAAACTCCGCCCGATACCCAGCCCAATCCATGTAGCCATAGGTGGGGACCTGGGAGTCCAGCGAGAAATGTTCCGTAAAACAGAGTTCTGATAGCCCTTGCGCCAGAGCTGCCCGGCACTGATCCTCCATAGAAGCGGTGGAGTCAAAGGAGTGGCGGGAATGCAGGTGGCTATCCGCCCAACAGTCCATCTGTACGCCCCCTCACATTCCCAAGCCCACAGCCGACAGGAACGCCTGCTGGATAAACAGGGAGGCTGCCCCCACCGCGGCGGAGGACTGGCCCAACGTGGAGGTACGCAGGTCTATCTGTCGGCGGTTCCACACCCGCCGGAGCAGCACCTCCTGCAGGTGGTCGTAAAAATACTCCCGCACCTCGGGCAGTTCCCCTCCCAAAATCACCGCCTGGGGATCAAACAGATTGATGGCCGCGGACACTGCGATCCCTGTATACTCTGCCGCCCGGTAGAAGATGTCCCGGATCACATGGTCGCGGGATTTCGAGGCGGTTTCCAGGGTCAGGGGACGGCCATCCGCCAACAGTTGGGCCAGATGAGGGGCGTCCCCCATCCTGACCGCCCGGGCGCAGCGTTTCAAAATGGCATCGGAGGAGGCGTAAATCTCCAGGCAGCCGTGGTTGCCGCAGTAGCACTCCTCCCCATCCGGGTCCATGGTGATGTGGCCAATCTCCCCGGTGGCCCCGGAGCAACCATGGTAGATGGAGCCATCCAGGATGATCCCCATGCCGATGCCTTTGGAGAGCCGCACATATAGCAGATTGTCCACCCCTTGCCCCGCCCCGAACAATTGCTCTGACAGGGCGCTGCAGTTGGGGTCGTGTTCTATCACTACTGGCAGGTGGAACTCCCGGCGTAAGATTCCGCACACATCCAACGGCTCCAAACTGGAAAATTGGCGGGCCATCATGGAGTAGCCCCGCTGGCTGTCCACATGCCCCGGGAACGCCACGCCGATCCCCTTGATGGCGGCCGGGTTTTGGACCCCAGAGATCAGTTCCCTGATGATCCGTTTCATCTGTTCCAGCAGCTCCTCTATCCGATGGCTGCACAGTTCCTGATGGATGGTGGTTTTCACCCGGCTCTTCAGGTCGATCACCACCCCGGTCATGCCGATGACATTGGCATCGATACCCAAAATCAGGTTGTTCTCCAGGTCGATGTCAAAGGCGATTGCCGAACGCCCAGCCCCAGCGTCCACCCGACCGGCCTCGCTGATTACACCGCGCTCCAGCAGCACCGACGAGAAGGAGGAAACCGCACCCCAACTCAGCCCCGTCTCCTCCTGAATCATCCGTTTTGAAACGGGGCCGTGTTTGCGGATGCAGTCGAAGACACTGAGCATGTTGGTGGTACGCATCAGGTCATGCCGGACCGTTTCGGCCATTTGTCCACTCCCTCTCTCCAAAATCCCCGCCGCGCAGGCGGGATCCAGAGGTTTATTATACCACAAATTCTCGCCCCGCGCCAGCTGGATAAAATTTCCAAATTAAAACATCCAAAAAAAGGACCGGTACAGCAGGACGGGCCAGGCCCGCCCCGCCGCACCGGACACACAGGCGGGCCTGGCCCGTCTGTGAGAGGGGATCACTTCCGCCGCAGGTTCTTGCGGATATCGAAACCTACCGCAGCAATGATGATAACGCCTTTGATAATCTGCTGCCAATAGGGGTTGACACCGATGAAGGTCAGACCGTAGTTGATGATACCGAAGATCATGACGCCAACGATCATGCCCGGCACAGTGCCGATACCACCCGTATTGGAGACGCCGCCCACCACGCAGGAGGCGATGGCGTCAAACTCATAGTTGAGGCCGTAGGCGGAGGTGGCACCGCCGGTACGGGCACACTCCAAAAATCCTGCCAGGCCATACAGCAGACCAGCAATTGCATAGACGCCGATCAGGGTGTTGGACACCTTGATGCCCGAGACGTTGGCGGCCTCTGCGTTGCCGCCCACCGCGTAGACGTTACGCCCAAAGCGTAACTTCTTTAGGATAAACCAGACGACCACCGTCACCACAAGGGCGATGAGAATAATCACCGGGATCTTGCCAAACAGCAACCCGGAACCCATATAGGTGATGCTGCCCTTCACGCCGCCGATGGGCTGGGAGGAGTTGGGGGGCAGGTCAAAGTAGAGCAGGTTGACGCCCCAGGCGATGACCTGTGTGCCCAACGTCACAATGAAGGGCGGAATGGAGAACTTGGCGATGATGACGCCGTTGGCCAGGCCGAACAGGGTGCAGACCATCAGCGCCGCCAAAAACGGGATGATGATGGGGATGTCCGGCATGTCCGGATAGAACCGGCGGGTATAGTCGAAATTCTGCCCCAGGGAGGCAGTGACCACCGCCGCCAGGCCCAGAATCCGTCCAGCGGCCAGGTCCACGCCGCCGGAGATCAGCACGAACATCATGCCGCAGGCCATGATCAGCTTGGTGGAGTTTTGCAGCAACACGTCCCGCAGAACGTTGAACGAGAAGAACCGGGGCTCGATGCAGATGATGATGACCACCAGCAGCACCAAGCAGAGTGTGATCGTGTTGTCGATTAAAAACCGTTTTATCTTGTTGGCGGTACTATTTGCCGTATCCATACTTCAGCCCCTCTCCTAAACCATGAATTTGGTGGCCAGACGCATGATCTCCTCCTCGTTGATCGCGTCTCCCTCCAGCTCTCCAGCCTTCTTTCCCTCGCACATCACCATGATCCGGTCGGCCATGCCGATGAGCTCCGGCATCTCGCTGGAGATCATAATGATGCACTTGCCCTGGGCGGCCAAGTCGGCAATGATCGAATAGATCTCATACTTGGCGCCCACATCGATGCCGCGGGTGGGCTCATCCAACAGCAGAATGTCTGGCTCGGTGAGCAGCCAGCGGGCGAAGAGCACCTTCTGCTGGTTGCCGCCGGAAAGGCTGCTGATGGGCGTTTTGATGCTGGGCGTCTTAATAGACAGCCGTTTGATGCTCTCTTGGGCCAGCTGGACACATTTTTTGAGGTTGATGTAACCCAAAAACTTTGCCAGACGCTTATAGACGGCGATATAGGTATTTTCGCCCACACCCAGGATCGGGAAGATACCCGAGCCCTTGCGGTCCTCGGTGAGCAGGGCCATACCGTTGTCCATCGCGTCAGAGGAGCTGGTGATTTTTTTCTCCTGGCCGTTGATATAGAGTTTCCCCGACTTCAGCCGGCGCAGGCCGAACACCGCTTCCATCAACTCGGTGCGCTGGGCGCCCACCAGGCCGCCCAGGCCCAGGATCTCGCCTTTGCGCAGCTCAAAGCTCACATCCTGGAAGCTGCGGTCGTGGATGGAGGTAAAGTGCTCCACCTTCATGTAGACCTCTCCAGGGGTATTGCTCTTGGGGGGGAACCGGTTGGACAGGTCCCGGCCCACCATCTTGGAGATGATCATGTCGGTGGTGAGTTCGGAGCTCTCCCAGGTGCCGATCATCTGACCGTCCCGCATGATGCTCACCTGGTCGGAGATCTGCTTGATCTCCTCCATCTTGTGGGAAATATAAATCACGGCAACCCCTTTGGAGCGCAGATCTCGGATGATCTCGAACAGGTGCTCCACCTCGTCCTCGGTGAGGGAGGAGGTAGGTTCGTCCATGATAATTACTTTCGCGTTAAAAGAAACCGCTTTGGCAATCTCAATCGCTTGGATTTGGGACACAGAAAGCGTTTTGACCAGCGCTTTGGGATCCATGCTCAATTTGAGCCGCTCCAACAGCTCTTTCGTATCCCGAAACATTTTTCCGTAGTCGACGACCAACCCTTTTTTGGGCAGTCTTCCCAGCCAGACGTTTTCCATCACCGTCAGGTGGGGTTCCGGATGGAGCTCCTGGTGGATCATGGCAATTCCGTGTTGGATCGCGTCCAAGGTACCGGAAAAGTTGACCGCCTGCCCATCCAGGATCACATCTCCCTCGTCCCGGACATAGATACCGAACAGGCATTTCATCAAAGTGGATTTACCTGCTCCGTTCTCTCCCATCAGGGCATGCACCGTACCGGGCTTGACCTTGAGGGTCACCTTGTCCAGGGCCAGAACTCCGGGGAATCGTTTGGTGATATTGTTCATCTCCAGTATGTAGCCGTTTTCACTACTCATGCACTGCGTTCCCCCCTTCAGAAGCGGGGGAGACTTGCATCTCCCCCGCAATTCGCCTATTCTGTTTTGTTCAGCTGAACTGATCCACGTTCTCCGCGGTCACAGCCACATAGGGGATCCAGACATACTGGCCGTCCATCTCATAGCTGAAGTTGTCGGCAGTGGGGGTCTGGCCTTGGGCCAGCAGAGCGCACAGCTCCACAACGGCGTAGCCCTGGTTCTGGGCGTCGTTGAGGGAGGTGGCCAGCATGGTGCCCTCACGGATGGCGTCTTTACCAGGCTCGGTAGCGTCAACGCCGAACACAGGCATATACTCGCCGCCCTCGCCGAAGTAGCCCTGCGCCTTCAGAGCCTCGATGGCGCCCAGAGCCATATCGTCGTTGTTGCAGAAGACCGCTTCAATGTTGTCGTGGGCAGCCAGGAAGGTAGCCATGGTGTCCTGACCTTGGACGCGGTCCCACATAGCGGTATCCACCGCAACCTCTTCCACCTGCAGGCCGGCGTCGGTCATGCCCTTGACGCAGTACTCAGAACGCAGCTCCGCATCCTGATGTCCAGGCTCGCCCATGATGATGACATACTGAACGATGCCGTCGCCATTCTTATCGGCCTCGGGATGGCTGTTCCAATACTCCACCATCGCCTGGCCCTGCATCAGGCCGGATTCCTCCGCCTTAGCGCCCACATAGTAGACCTTATCCCACATCTCCATGGCCTCGGCAAACGGCTCGGTGTTGAAGAACACCACCGGGATGTCGGCATTCTGAGCCTTCTGGATGACCACGTCAGCAGCGGAACGCTCCTGCATGTTCACCGCCAGCGCATTGTAGCCCTTGGTGATGTAGATGTCGATGTTGTTGTTCTGGGTGGTCTGGTCGGCCTTGGAGTCGGTGAAGTCGATGTTGATCCCCATCTCGTCCGCCTTGGCCTGCATGTGGTTGCGCTGCTCAGTGAGGTAGGTATCGTCGTACTTCCGGATGGAAGCGCCGATGGTCATGCCGCTCAGGTCAGCCGCAGCCTCGCCCTCAGAGGCAGCCTCGGACGCCGCACCCTCGGAAGCGGCCTCAGACGCAGCCGGAGCAGAGGAAGCAGGTTCCGCCGTGGAGGAGGACTCGGAGCCTCCGCACGCGCCCAGTGATAGAACCATCAGGGACGCCATCAGGGCAGTCAAAACTTTTTTCATGTTTTTACCTCCTAATTTTCTGTGTCGTTTTCGCCTGTTTTATCGTCAAGCGCGAGAGCGCTGGACTTCCAATCAATCCTGGGGTGCCTGTAGATAGTCCTCATAGGGGACCGCCCGCACCGGCTTGAGCCCCAGCCAGCCCATGACCTCCATCAGCTCCTTGGTGTAGTCGCCGGGGACGATGGGATAGTGGTGGGCAAACCGCTGAACCAACAGGGTGTTTACCAAATCCAGGGCGGAGATGGGTTTCCGGTTGAGGGTGAGATCCCCCATCCAGCCCCGGGAACCACAGAAGCTGGGCTTTACATCCCCCAGGAAGTTGCCGCCGGCCACCAACATCTGGTCCGCTTCCCCATAAATCCGGCCGATGGTCATCTGGCCGGGGTCGCACACCAGCTCCCGAACGACACCGGTGCCGAACGGCTCGGTGGCGTCCGCGGGGTGGGCCATACCGGTGTAGTTGACGCTGAGTTGATAGCCACTCTTCTGGCAGAACCTGCTGGCGGTAGGTCCGCAGTGCCACATGAGCACCGTGTCATCCGCACGGTCAAAGGCGCTCATATCCATGAGGGTGCAGATGTCATCCGCGATGTATTTCAGCAGCAGCATGCTGATTGCGCTGGTCAGATCCCCTTCGCAGGCGGTGGGGATCCCCTTGTCGTTGAGGCCGGCCACCACTGCGCAGACGCTGTAGGTGAACTCCTCCTGGAACTTGGGCCAGCAGCTCACTGCCAGCGCGTCGTAACCGTACTCCTTGACAAAATCATCATAGGCCAGGGAGAAACGGGCGTTGGTCTCCAGCGCCAGGCGGGCCCGCTCATCAAAGATGCCATTGGAGGCGGCGGATAGTTTTTCCATCTCCGCAGCCACCTGGTCTTGGGAATAGGCCACCGCCCTGTCCCGAACCTCCGAATACTCATGCAGGCGGTTGATGCGCATACCGTCAAACAGGCGGATCAGCTTGCGCTCATCGTCATACAGGTCGTCAAACCCAGGGGCGATGCCGCCCACCAGGGCAACTTTGGCGTGGCGCATCCGCTTGATCGCCCGCAATGCCCGGACGGTAATCTTGAGCCGGTCGATAAACAGCTGGTCATCCACATCCCCGTAGAACCATTTCAGGGGGATTTGATAATCCTTCAAATAGTGGCCGATGATGCCGGAATACATGTTGATGCTGCAGAAGGAGTTGAACAGCACCGGCCCCGATTCGCCGTGCTCCGGGATCGCCCACAGGCCCAAAGCGGCATGGGCTCTGGCAAAGATGGGGGCCAGCGTGCCGGCCGAATAGCTGGTGCACTGAAGCAGGATGAAGTCCACCTGCTCCCCCTCCAAAGCCCGAACTGCGGTATAGGCCTCCTCCGGGGTGATGACTGTATCGGGATAGACATAGAGCTCAAAACCCAATTGATGGCTGAGTTGCTCCATCTCCTTGGCGTAGACTGCGTAGCGGCCCTTCTTGTCCCCGAAGAAGCTCAACTGGGAGGAACTTACCAGGCCAATTTTGAAAGTTACCATCTTCCATCACCCTCCATTTCAATTCGTGCCCCCGTGGGGCGATCACCCGTCTTCCACATCCCAACGTCCCGGCTTTTTATCAAGTCTTGACGTTATGTTGTCTCTTATCATAACATTTCAAAAAGAAGTGTGCAATATTTCTGGACTAATTTCATTAAAATAGCCTATATTTTTTTCTTGTTTTGTGCATATTTTGAAGGTCAAAAATTTGTTTTTTCGCAATTATTGACATCAATATCTTATCGTGATACATTAAATCCGTAATGATCCAACTCCAAAATTGAGGGGGTATGGCCTTTGTATTTGGTGGGAATCGATCTGGGCGGCACAAAAATTGCCGCCTCTCTGGCAGGGGACGACGGGACCCTATTGGGTACCCTCCAATGTCCCACGCCGCCAGGCAGCGACTTCTCCCCCGTACTGGAGGCCTCCGTCCAGCTGGTGGACCGCCTCTTCCAACAATTTGGGGCACCCCGGGGGCAGCTGGCCGGCGTAGGCCTCAGTTGTCCCGGGCCGCTGGATCTAAAACAGGGCCTGATTCTCCAGGTGGCCACCGCCGGCTGGCAGGACGTCCCTGTCCGCCAGTTGTTCTCCCAAGCTCTGGGGGTGCCCACCTACCTGGAAAATGACGCCAACGCCGCCGCCTATGCGGAGGCGGTTGCCGGCGCCGGCCGCGGGTGCGGTTCGGTGGTCTATTTCACCGTCAGCACCGGGGTGGGGGGCGGCATTGTCCTGGACGGAAAGGTTTGGGACGGCGCCCATGGGTCCGCCGCCGAGCTGGGCCACATCACGGTGGATCCACAGGGGCCCCCCTGTCCCTGCGGCAGCCGGGGCTGCGTCCAGCTCTATTCCTCCGGCACCTCCATCGCCCGGCGGGCCCGGGAGGCACTCGCCGCGGGCGCCCACTCCTGCCTGGAACGGGAGTCCCAGGTGGATGCCCGGGCGGTGGAAAGGGGGGTGCGCGCCGGGGACAGCCTCTGCCAAGAGATCTGGCGGGACGCAATGGTCCGCCTGGGCACCGCCACCGGGATCCTCAACCAGGTGTTGGACCCGGACCTGTTTATCTTTGGGGGCGGCGTCAGCAACGCCTGGGATCTGATGGAGGAACCCATCCGCCAGGGGGCCTGCGCCTATTCCTACGCCAAAAACGCCCATCTGATCCGGCTTGCCAAGGCCTCTCTGGGTCCCCTAGTGGGCACCACTGGGGCGATCCTTTTGGCGCGGGATCTGTTATAAATCCATCCTATCCACTTGAACTGAAGGAGGTATCCCAATGGAAAAAATCGGTCTTCAGCCTTTTATGCAGGGCATCTATCAGCTGGAGGAGACCCAAAACCTGCATTGCACCATGTTGGGGATTGGCCCCATGTCCGAAAACCTCATCGAGGCGGTTTTCCTGCTGGCAAAACACAAGGATTTCCCAGTGATGTTCATCGCCAGCCGCAACCAGGTGGATGCGGATGAGTTCGGCGGCGGCTACGTCTGCTCCTGGAATCAGGACACCTTCCGCCGGGACATCGCCAAAATTGCCCAGCGGTGCGACTATCAGGGGCTCTACTACCTCTGCCGGGATCACGGCGGCCCCTGGCAGCGGGACAAGGAGCGCAACGACAAGCTCCCCGTCCGGGAAGCCATGGAACTGGGCAAGCGCTCCTATCTTTACGACCTGAAAGCGGGCTTCGACCTGCTGCACATTGACCCCACCAAGATCCCCGATGTAGGGGAGGTGGCCCCCATGGATATGGTGTTGGACCTGACCATGGAGCTTATCGAGTATTGCGAGGAACAGCGCAAGGCTTTGGGCCTGCCCCCGGTGGCCTATGAGGTGGGCACCGAGGAGACCAACGGCGGCCTGACCAGTGTGGAGTCCTACAACGAATTTATCAACACCCTGGTGGCCCGTCTGAAGGAGAAGGGGCTGCCCCTGCCCACCTTCATTGTGGGGCAGACCGGCACCCTCACCCGTTTGACCGAGAATGTGGGCCACTTCAACGCCGACCAGGCGGTGGCCCTCTCCAAAGCCGCCCGGATCCACGGGGTGGGGCTGAAGGAGCACAACGGCGACTACCTCTCCCCCTTTATCCTGGAGCTGCACCCCGCCCTGGGCATCACCGCCACCAATGTGGCCCCGGAATACGGCGTGGTGGAGACGCAGACCCTGCTGCGGCTGGCAAAAATCGAGGAGTGGCTGTTTGAGCGGAAGATGATCCCCTCCCAGTCCCAGTTCCACGATGTGTTTGCCCGGGCCTCCATCGAAAGCCAGCGGTGGCGCAAATGGATGGTGGGCGAAGTGCGGGAGTACACGGTGGACCAGGTGCTGGCCGACAAGGAGCTGGCCGGACAGGTGGTGGAGATCTGCGGCCACTACACCTTCAACGACGACGCCGTCAAAGGGGAGATCGCTAAGATGTATGCCAACCTGGAGGGAGCGGGCCTCAACCCCCACCGGATTGTGGTAAATGCCGTCATGAAATCGATTGAACGGTATGTGGACGCCTTCAACCTGGAGGGGATCACCTCCAAGGTGATGCAGGTGCTGGGGAAGGCATGAGCCCTTTTTAGCCCCTATAGGAGACAGAAAGCCCCCGCCTCTCAAAAGAGAGGCGGGGGCTTTTGCGCTTTTAACTGAGTTTTCGTTTGAAGTTTCCTCGGATAGAGAGCCCTTCCTTGACCACCATGAAGGCGTGGGGATTGATTTCATGGACAATCCGCCGCAGGCTGGACACCTCATACTTGGAGAGTACCGTGTAGAGCACATCTACCTCGTCCCCGGTATATCCCCCCTTGGCGGTCCAGTAGGTGATCCCGCGGCCCAGCTCCTTCATAATCCGCTGCTCGATCTGTTCGTTGCCCTCCTTGGAGACAATGATCGCCTCCACATTGATGTTCTGGGAGTGTACCCGGTCGGTCATTAGGTTTGTGACCACGGAGGAGATCACCGAATAGATGGCCACCGAGGAATCAAACAGCAGTAGACAGGTCCCAAACACCACCGCATTCACCGACAGATTGAACTTCCCCACGCTCAGGTTGGGATGTTTGCGGGAAAAATAGATCCCCAATACCTCAATGCCGCCGGAGGAACAGCCTGCCTTCAGGTAGGTGCCAACTCCATAGCCGCCTACGATCCCCCCCAACAAACAGCCGGTGAGCGGTTCCGACACCAACGGTTGGGTGGGCACCGGGATCACCGCCAGCAATATGGATACGGAAGAGACGCCAATGAGCATCTTCAGCAGGTAGGTACGGTGCATCGCCCGATAGGCCAGGAGCATCATGGGCAGATTCAGTACCCAGTAGAGCACACCTGCCAGATCGATCCCCGGCAGGGAAAAGCCCACCGTCTCCAAGAGGGTTCGTATCAGCTGGGCAACACCTGTGAGCCCTCCGCTATACAGCCCCAAGGGAACGATAAACAGATTGACTCCCAGAGCATAGATGACGAACCCCACCATTCCCAAGCCGACCCGTTTCCACTCGCTCCGGGGCAATAGTGGCTCCTGCTGTTTGGACATGGCTGTTGCCTCCCTCCCGGCTTTGGCCGGAAAATTTCGGATGATGATCCTATTCAGGCATCTATGTAATTGGATTATTCCGCAAAAAACCGGTAGATGGTGCAGCTGTCATACTTCTCCCCTGGATGCAGCACCGGGCTATCCCACTCTGGGTGATGGATGGCGTCGGGGATCAACTGGGTCTCCAGGGCCACTCCCGCCCGCTTGCAGTAGTGGACGCCCCCCTTGCAGACCAGCTCCTGGTCGATACCGTTGCCCGAATAGATTTGGATAGCTGGCCGGTCGGTCCAACACTCCATCCGCCGCCCGCTGGCCGGGTCATAGAGTTCCGCGGCCAACCCCATCACGCCGCAGCCGTCCGCCAACACCCAGCACTGGTCATACCCGCCGCCATACCGCAGAGCGGGACAATCCGCATCGATCCGCTCCCCAATGGCATGGAAGGTGCGGAAGTCCAGCGGCGTGCCCTCCACCGGCAGCAGCCGGCCGGTGGGGATCAGTTCTTCATCCGTCTCTGCAAACCGGCTGGCATTCACCCGCAGCTCGTGGCCCAAAATATCCCCCCGGTAGTGGCCGCTGAGGTTGAAATAGGCGTGGTTGGTCAGGTTGCAGAGGGTATCCGCATCGGTCTCGGCCTCATAGTGGAGCTGGAGGCAATTCTGTTCATTCAGGGAGACGGTGAGCGCCACCTTCAGGTTGCCGGGGAAGCCGTCCTCCCCATCGGGGCTCTCCGCTGTGAGCCGCAGCTCCTGGCCGGTAGGGCCCTCCACCACCTGGGCGGACCAGAGCTTGTGATCCAGCCCTCCCGGGCCGCTGTGAAGGTTATTGCCGTGATCATTTTGAGGCAGGTGGTAGGTCTTGCCCCCCAGTTCCACCTGGGCGCCGCCGATTCGGTTGCAGTTGCGGCCCACGGTGGCCCCATAGTAGCCCGGGCGGTCGAAGAAGCCCTGGGCGTTGTGGTAGGAGAGCACCACATCGTCCTGGCGGCCGTTTCGGTCGGGCGCCAGCACAGACACCATGTAGGCGCCCCAGTTGGTGAACGAGGCGGCCATTCCATTCTGGTTTTTCAGGGTGTAGAGGCTGGATGGGCCGGCCTCAAAGGTGAAAAAAGGCGTACAAGTGATGGTGGTCATATGAACTACTCCTTTCCGTGGTTCAAACCTCTCTCGATGCAATCACCAGCAGCGTCCCCTGGTCCACCCAGATGTGGGCAGTGACCCCAGTAAATTCGTTGCTGACGCCGATGGGAAAGCTGGGCACCATCCGGTAGTTCTGCAGCGGATAGGAGAGCCCCTCCAACGTCACCCCTTCACAGGGGCCGTCCGCCGCGAACACCGAAATATGCCATCCCTCCATCGGTTCCAGCGCCAATTCCCCATTCCGGACAACCCAAGCCCGGTTGCGGTTGGCGCGGATTTCCCCCTTTGCGCCCTGTTCGGCCAAAAAGCACAGGGTCTGCAGGTTGGCCACTGTGTGGTCCAGCCTGCCTCCAAATCCCCCCAGGATCAAAAACTCCCGGTAGCCCTTTTCCAGTCCAATGCGGGCTCCCAGCAGGGTATCGGTATCGTCCTTCCGGGCGGGGACGGTATGTACCGGCACCGCTGGGTCCACCGGCCCATGGTAGGAGTCGAAATCCCCCACCATCAGATGGGGACGCACCCCAAACCGCTGGGCGGCCTCATACCCCCTGTCGCAGGAAATGACATAATCCCCTGCTTTTAACCGGAAGGGAACCTGGTCAAAGTCTTCCACCGGCCCGCCGGAAAACAGCACGCATCTCATTTCTTCAGCTCCCAGTCCTTCCACTTTTTGGCCTCCTCATAGAGAGCACGGTAACTCTCCCAGCGGGAGGGCGGGATCTCCCCCGCCTCCACCGCCTGGACCACCGCACACCCCTTCTCCCCGGTGTGGGAGCATCCGGTGAACCGGCAGTCCCCCACAAACCGGGAAAATTCCGGGAAGCAGTCCGCCAGCTCCTCCCGGCGGATCACCTCATACCGTTCCAGCTCCACCGCCGAAAACCCCGGGGTGTCCGCGATATATCCCGCCGGGCCGATGGCAAACAGCTCCACATGGCGGGTGGTATGCCGGCCGCGGCCCAGCTTACGGCTGGTCTGGCCGGTCTGTAGTCCCAGCCGCCCATCCAGGCGGTTGAGCAGGGTGGATTTTCCAACGCCGCTGTTCCCCGTGAAAGCGCTGAGTCCCTGGCCCAGGACCTGCCGCAGTTCCTCCAATCCCTCCTGGCAGGCGTTGGAAAGGGTGAACACCGGGATGCCCACCTGGCAGTAGATCTTCGCCAGCGGCTCTGGATCCCCCAGATCGCCTTTGGTGATTGCCAGCGCGGGGGGGATCCCCTGGTGGCAGGCGATAGCCATCAGCTTATCCAATACAAACAGGTTGGGAGCCGGGTCGGCCACCGATGCCACCAGAACCAGACGGTCCAGGTTGGCCACCGCCGGCCGGGTGAGGGCGTTCTTCCGGGGCAGCAGCCCCACCAGATAGCCCTCCCCTTCCCCGGTGGGCTCCACCTGGGCCCGGTCCCCTACC
>CAJFPF010000035.1 GCA_904398655.1 uncultured Anaerotruncus sp.
ACCTTCAGTACCCCTTCAGGGGTGAAGTCCGCAATTGCCCCTTCTAGGGGCTGTGCAAACCACCAGTTGAACTGGTGGTTTTGATTTTGCCTTTGGCGAAAAAGAAGCCATCCGCCCGCTCCCTTGTGCCTCCTTTTCCGCAAAAAGGCACGCTCGGCTCGCCTGCTCGGTTGTAAACGCCCTTGCGACGGCTCACTGTCGCTACCACCCTTTTGCGGGTGTTTGCGATCTAAACTGACCGCGCCTGCCAAATTAAAAAAGCACCCGCAAGGGTACTTTTTTAATTTGGTGCTTCCGGTTTCCCGCTCAAGCTGCCCGCCGCGGCGGGGTTATCCGCTCCCTTCAGCCGCTCAACGTGCAGTAGGGAACCTGCGGCGGAGGAGCTTTCGATACAGATACGGCCGCTATCACAATTTATTTTAAACGGAATATATGGAGGGATTTTTCTGGATGAAACAGGGTTATTATATCGATGAAGATGGCGTTCGCCATACACTTGGAACATTGGACGATGCTGAAAATTTGACTGAATCCTTCAATTCCAGCCGCACGGTGGCGCTGCTTTTCCAGCAGTATGAAGAGCAGTGCAAGCAAAACCGGAGGCTATTTTTCATATCGATCGTGACATCTTTGCTATCCACTGGGTCGCTCATCGTTTCGATCGCCGCATTGTTGAAGTGAAGACAGCCACGCTTTAGGATTTATTTTTGGTTGACAAGTCATAAGACAGAAGCCGAAATTCGCCGCTCCTATGAGGACCACCTGCGGCTGGTTGAGGCGCTCAAAAACCAGAATGTGGCGGCGTGTAGAACGTTGATGCGTGAACATCTGCATTATACACAGGGCCTGTTTGAACGGAAGGGCAAGGCCCAGTAGGAGGGACGCCGGCCCCAGCGGCGAATGATTTCCTAAACGTATATCTGAAGGGGAGGAAGGGAAATCTAGGGAATGGACCCTTCCTGAGTGCTGGGGCGGCAAATGGCTGCTCGCTGTTCAGGATGGCGAAATTTTTCGCAGGCCGACAGTGCCACAGCGACTTACTTTTCAACGCTCCTAAAAGTGATATTATGGACGGGTAGGGGAAGGCTGCTGGCCGAGGTTGCCCAACCCCGCTGCCCTCAAGGTTCGGAAAGGATGACCGGCCATGGCCGGTCATCCTTTCCGAACCTATATAGAGCGGATTTCTGATCGCTGCACATCCCACAGGGGGAGGGTGAAGGAGGACAAGGTATCTGGCCGGAGATCCCCAGCCCTGTGCCGATCTGAAAAAGATGTCGGACTGCATAGAGTAGCCCAATCAAAGCAGATAAAGGAGAAAAAATCCATGTCCAATCGGTTGCAATTTGAACAATCCCCCTACCTGCTCCAGCACAAGGAGAATCCCGTGGACTGGAGACCCTGGGGAAACGAGGCTTTCCAAGCCGCGCGGGAGGAGGATAAGCCGGTGTTTCTCAGCATCGGCTATTCCACCTGTCACTGGTGCCATGTTATGGCCCATGAGTCCTTTGAGGACGGGACTGTGGCGGAAGTTATCAATCAAAATTTTATTCCCATCAAGGTGGATCGGGAGGAGCGCCCGGATGTGGACGCGGTCTATATGGCGGCCTGCACCGCCATGAACGGCTCCGGTGGTTGGCCGCTCACGGTGCTGCTCACCCCTGCGCAAAAACCCTTCTGGGCGGGAACCTATCTGCCCAAGCAGGCTTTGTTGTCTCTGCTGGGCCAATCAGCGCAGCTGTGGCGGGAGGACCGGAACCTTCTGCTCTCCACAGGGGAGGAGTTGACCGCCCGTCTCCGGGCGGTTGAGGAGCCAACCGCCGTTTTTCCCGACAGAGAACTGGTGAACCAGGCAGTCGGCCTCTACGCCAGGCGGTTTGACTCCCGTTGGGGCGGTTTTGGGCCTGCCCCCAAATTCCCCATGCCCCATCAGCTGTTGTTCCTGCTCCGATACGCACAGTGCACCGGGGATGGGGATGCCCGCGCCATGGCGGAACAGACGCTGGAGGGGATGTATCGGGGTGGTCTGTTCGATCATGTGGGCGGCGGCTTTTCCCGCTACTCCACCGACGAAATGTGGCTGGTACCCCATTTTGAAAAAATGGGGTATGACAACGCCCTGTTGGCCCTGGCCTATACCGAGGCCTATCAGCTGACCCGCCGGCCGCTATATGGGGAGATTGTTCGCCGTACGCTGGATTACGTCCTGCGGGAGTTGACCGATCCGTTGGGAGGCTTCTATTGCGGGCAGGACGCGGACAGCGAGGGTGTGGAGGGGAAATACTATGTATTTACCGCCAAAGAGCTGCATGACCTGCTTGGACCCCAGGATGGGGAGAGGTTTTGCCGGTGGTACGGTGTGGCCGGACCGGGCAACTTTGAGGGTAAAACGATTCCCAACCTCCTGGCGCAGGAGCGGATAGAGGAGGAGCCGGAGCGGCTCCAGAGCCTGCGGGAGAGGGTGTATGCCTACCGTTTCAAAAGGACCCCGCTCCATAGGGATGACAAGGTGCTTGCCGCTTGGAACGGACTGATGATTGCGGCCATGTCCCGGGCAGGGCTGGTGTTGGACGAGCCCCGCTACCGGGAGGCCGCCGAACGGGCGGCAGCGTTTTTGCAACAGGGCCTGATGGAAGAGGGGGGCCTGCTGCTGGCCAGATGGCGGAAGGGCCAGGCGGCATACCCAGGGAAGTTGGATGATTACGCCTTCTGCGCTTGGGGCCTGTTGGAACTTTACGGCGTGACCTTCCAACCCCGGTATTTGGCGGAAGCCCAGCGGCTGGCAGGCCGCTTATTGGGGCAATTTTTTGATGGGAAAGCAGGCGGATTTTATCCCTATGCCTCGGATGGGGAACAGCTCATCACCCGGACAAAAGAGGCCTATGATGGGGCCATGCCGTCGGGCAATTCGGTGGCGGCGCTGGTGCTCTCCCGCCTGGCCCGCCTCACAGGGGAGCCCCATTGGCGGGCCGCCGCCGATCTGCAGTTGTCCTATCTGGCGGGGGCTGCCCGGGCCTATCCCGCTGGGTATGGGTTTGCCATGCTGGTGTTTTTGGAGGAGCTGTGGCCCTCGTCGGAATTGGTCTGTGCCGCCCCGGACCTGCCGGAGGAGCTGCTCTCCTTTTTGCGGCAGGTCCCTGTGCCCGGGCTGATGGTGTTGGTGAAGACGCCTGAAACAGCGGACATGCTGCGGGAACTTGCCCCCTTTACAGCGCCCTATCCAATCCCTGAGACGGGTGCCCGGTACAACCTCTGTCAAAACGGCGCCTGTAGGCAGCCGGTGGACAGTATCGCAGAGGTTCGGCGGCATTTGGGAGGCGCCTGACATCCAGCCGCGGCCGCTTTGAAGGCGAATCTGGGGACAGCTTTAGCAGGGGTGCGCGACCCCATCCGGTTGGGCCGCCTGGGAGAGCTCGTTGAGGATCTCCTCCCAGTCGCAGCCGAGGGCGGAGAGGGTACGATAGAGACGCAAAGACAAAAGCCTGGCTTTGGCCTTTCTGCGGTGATGGATCAGGTCAATATTGTCCGTTACGAGAAATTGCCGACGGGTCAGATGGATCAGCTGTTCCTCTTGCAGTAGGTGCAGCGCACTTCGGATGGTACCGGGATGGACCTGATAGATTGCGGCGAGGGAGCGGATGGAGGGAATTGCCTGTCCGGGCTTTCGCTGACCAGAGAGGATGGTGTTCTCCAACTGCTGTTTCACCTGCAGGGAGAGGGGCGGGTCAGTCCGCATAGCGTTTCTCCCAAAGGATTTGGACCAGTTTTTCACCGATCCACCCGGTCAGGGCGCCAAGGATGATGCCAGCCAATATGTCTGTCGGATAGTGCACATAGAGGTAGAGCCGGGAGAACGCGATCAGCGCCGCCAACAGAAAAGCGGGGACCCAGAGTGGGTTTTTGGCTGCATAGAGGACGGAGACGGCGGCAAAAGAGGAGCCGGTGTGTCCGGAGGGGAAGGAGAAATCGGAGGGGCGGGCGACCAAAAGCTGCACGGCGGTGTTGATATCACAGGGCCTGACACGGGCCACCAACGGTTTGAGGAGGAGGTTGCAGCAGAGGACCTCCAACACCAGCCCGGCCAAAATCGCTGTCCCGGTTTTTCGCTGTTTTGAAAAGAGAAGAAGGACCCCCGCAAGGACAACCCAAACCATCCCGTTGTTTCCCAAAGCGGTGATGGCGGCCATCCATAGATCCAGAATAGGCGTGCGCAAATTCACCTGGATCCAGTCCAGGATTCCGAATTCAAAGGACAGCATGGCGATCACCCGGCTTCATCCGTCTGGGGGGAAGCGGCCTGCTCCCTTAGCGGGGCCCCGCATTTGGGACAGAACAGGCTGTCGGGATTACAGTGTTCTTTACAGGACGGGCAGTCCGCAAACAGCTTTTCTCCGCAGGCATGGCAGTAGGACGCTTTTTTCTGCCACAGGCCGCAGTTGCCGCAACGTTGCCGCAAAAAGCTGCGGAGGATCAGAAAATTGTTAAATAGGGAGATATCTCTGCATAAACAGTTTATAAAATGTCCGGCTCTGTCCCGCCTTTCAAACAAGGGAAGAGGCGCCGCGTGGTTCATCCACGCGGCGCCTCTTCCGTATAACAGCCTTATAACAGCATTGCCAGAGTGCCCGCCACCATCAAAAACAATCCCAACCCTGATCGGGTGGTCAATTTTTCATGGAATACCCAGTAAGAGAAAGCTATCGTGACAAGAATGCTCAACTTGTCTATGGGGACGACCACACTGGCCGGGCCATCCTGAAGCGCTTGGAAGTAACAAAGCCAGGAGGCCCCGGTCGCCAGACCGGATAGGCAGATGAACCCCAGCTCCCTCCGGGGCACTTGACACACCGCCCGGACCTTGCCCGTCACCAGCACCATCAACCAGGCCATCACCAACACGATCCCTGTGCGGATGGCGGTCCCCAGGTTGGACTCCACCCCCTGGATCCCCACCTTGCCCAGAATAGCGGTGAGGCTGGCAAAGATGGCGGAGCCGAAGGCGTAGAACATCCACTGTTTCCCCTGGGGCGGGGCAGCTTTCGCCTGAGGCTTTTTTTCGACCATGAGAAATGTACCGCTGCCGATGAGAAGGACCCCGATGCCCTGGAATGGGCCGATGGGTTCCCCCAACAGGAGGAAAGCCAGCAGAATGGTGAGGACGGTACTGGATTTATCGATGGGTACAACCTGGTTGACATCCCCCAGCTGAAGGGCCTGGAAGTAGCAAAGCCAGGAGGCCCCGGTGGCAAGCCCGGATAGGATCAAAAATAGCAGCGTTGCCCCGTCCATGCTGCGAAGTTGTTTTTGAGACCCGGCCATAAATACCATGGCCCACGCAAAAACCAGTACTACAATGGTACGAATGGCGGTTGCCACAGTAGAATCCGTTTTTTGGATGCCGCATTTGGCCAGGATGGCGGTGACGCCGGCAAAAAAAGCGGAGCCGGCCGCAAACAGAACCCACATGTTACTTCCCCTCCAGCGCTCTACCATCGGGGGAGCGGTGGCCCGTGCCCCCATGCTTGGCCTTGGGGGATGGGGGCTGGCCCGATACCATGGGTATGTGGAATCGTTGTTTTTGCGCAGCCATATCCGTCCCTCCCTGTGAAATGCCCCTCTATTATAGCATATTCCGATCTGGGAGTTTTAAACTACAGATAAACAGAGCAATCAAAACCATCCGTTCCACTGGCGGTTTTGATTATAGGCCGCTGTCGTCCAAAATGGCCCCCCTGCTGGCAGAGGTGACCAGGGCCCGGTACCGCTTCAGATAGCCGGAGACCTGTTTGGGCGGCTGCGGGGCTTTGGCGGCACGGCGCCGGGCGATTTCCTCTTCGGAAACCAACAGTTGAATGGCATGGTTCGGGATATCGATAGCGATGGGATCCCCGTCCTGTACATAGGCCAGCAGCCCGCCGGCGGCCGCCTCCGGGGAGAGGTGCCCGATGGAGGCCCCCCGGCTGACCCCTGAGAACCGGCCGTCGGTGACCAGAGCGCAGGTGGAATCCAGCCCCATGCCCGCCAGAGCGGCGGTGGGGGAGAGCATCTCCCGCATGCCCGGGCCTCCCTGAGGCCCCTCGTAGCGGATGACCACCACATCCCCCGGGACCACCTTGCCCGCATAGAGCCCGGCGCAGCAGTCCTCTTCGCTGTCGAAGCACTTGGCCGGCCCGGTGTGGACCAGCATCTGGGGGAGGACCGCCCCCCTCTTCACAACAGCGCCCTCTGGGGCCAGGTTGCCGTAGAGTACCGCCAGGCCGCCGGTCTGGGAATAGGCGTGTTCCCGGTCCCGTATGACCTGTTCATCCCGGATCTGGGCGGCGGCGATCCGCTGGGCCCAGGTACCCTCCACTGTGCGGGCGGCAGAGTGAATGAGGCCCATAGAATCCAGCCGCTTCATAACAGCGCTCAGGCCGCCCGCCTCGTTTAGATGGACCAGGCAGTGGGGGCCGGCGGGATTCAGCTTGACCAGATGGGGTACCCGGTCGCTCACCGCGTTGACCCCCCGAAGGTCAAATTCCAGCCCGGCCTCATGGCAGATGGCGGGCAGATGGAGCATGGTGTTGGTGGAACAGCCCAGGGCCATGTCCACTGTGAGGGCATTTTGAATGGAGCGCTGGTCCACGATCTCCCTGGGGCGGACGTCCTCCCGGACCAGGTCCACAATCCGCATGCCCGCGTGTTTGGCCAGCAGGATCCGGTGGCTGTCCACTGCAGGGATGGTGCCGTTGCCCGGCAGCCCCAGGCCCAGGATTTCGGTGAGGCAGTTCATGGAGTTGGCGGTGAACATCCCGGCGCAGGAACCGCAGCCGGGGCAGGCGTGCTCCACAATCTCCTGGGCCTGGGCCGCGTCCAGCTTTCCGGCCTTCACCGCGCCGGGGGCCTCAAAGGCGTCGGTGAGGGCCACCTGTTTCCCATTGGCGCTCCCCGGCAGCATGGGGCCGCCGGAGCAGAAAATGGCGGGGATGTTCAACCGCAGGGCGGCCATGAGCATCCCGGGGACGATCTTGTCGCAGTTGGGGATGAATACCAGCCCGTCGAAGGGATGGGCGTTGGCCATGATCTCCACCGAATCGGCGATGTGTTCCCGGCTGGGCAGGGAGTAGAACATCCCCTCGTGGTTCATGGCGATTCCATCGCACACGCCGATGGCGGGGAATTCCAATGGGGTGCCCCCCGCCATCCGGACGCCCGCCTTCACCGCCTCAGCGATCTGGTCCAGGTGCATATGCCCGGGGATGACCTCGTTTTGGGCGTTTACAATCCCGATGATAGGGCGCTCCAGCTCCTCATCGGTGAGCCCCAGCGCCCGGAAGAGGGCCCGGTGGGGGATCCGTTCCACCCCCTGTTTCATCAAGTCACTGCGCATGGCAAGCTTCCCCTCCTCTTTGGAAATAGAGCACTTTGGCCAGTTGGATATAGAGCCGGTCCCGCTCCCGGATGGCCTCGTCCGCCCGGTCGCCGGAGTAGTCGTAGAACCCCTGGCCGCTCTTGACCCCCAGCTTGCCCTCCTCCACCATCCGGTGGAGCCGAGGGTTCCCCTCTTTGGCGTCGCACAGTTCGGCGTTCAGGTAGCGGTTGATGTGGTCGAAGGTGTCCAGGCCGCCGAAATCCGCCACCCCGAAGGGGCCCAGCGCCGCATACCGCAGGCCCATGCCCGCCTTGAGCACCGTGTCCACATCCTGGAAGGTGGCGGCGCCGCTGTCCACAATGTAGAGGGCCTCCCGCAGGACGGCAAACTGGATGCGGTTGATGAGAAAGCCGTTGATGTCCTTGACCACCACCGGCTGCTTGCCCAAACCCTCCACCAGCTTGCGCATCCGCTGCAAATTTTCGGGGCTGGTGCGCTCCCCGGCGATGATCTCACACAGGGGGAGCAGATGGGGCGGGTTGAGCCAGTGCTGCCCCATGAACCGCTCGGGATGCTGGCAGGCGGTGGCAATTTCCGTGATCTTGAGCCCCGAGGTGTTGGTGGCCAGCAGCGCCTGCTCCGGGACGATTTGGGAGATCTCCCGGAAGAACGCCTGTTTGGCGTCCATCCGCTCCACCGTGGACTCCACCACCAGGCAGCAGTCCGCAAAACATGCCTTTTCCAGGGTGAAGGACATGCGGCTGAGGGCCTCCTGGGAGGCCTTTTGGCTGACCAGCCCCTCCCGCACCATCATCTCCTGGTTCAGGGCAATCAGGTGTTTGCCCCGCTCAATCCCCGCCGCGAAGATGTCGTACACCTGGACCTGGTATCCGGCCAGGGCGTACACCTGGGCCAGGGAGGCCCCCATGACCCCCGCGCCCGCAATCACCACTTTGTTGCTGTCCATCTGTTTTTCTCCTCTCCAATGAATTTGTTGCAGCGGCCCTTCGCCCGCAAAAAAGCTGCCTCACCTCCTACCGGATGCGGGCGTGCCGCTGCGGGTCCTATCTTATCATTTAAGTATTACTTGTCATACAAGTTGAGGCAAAAAAAGGGGACTCAGCGAATAAATCCCCGGAGGATTGTACTCATGGCAGCCCGGACATCCCGGGCGCAAAGGGCGTCCAGCACCTCCTGGTGGTGCTGCTGCAGCCCGGCGGGGGTGTAGTGGTTTTTTTGATAGGAGTTGCGGAAGTTCCACGCATAGGCGCCCTGGAACATCTCCCAGCATTGGAGCAAATATTGGTTGCCGCAGGAGCGGACGATCTTCCCATGGAACGCCAGGTCCGCCTCCAGCATCTCCTGGGGATCCTTTGCGCTGCCGATCCGCCGGACCATTTCCTGGAGCTCCTGAAAGTCCGCCGGGGTGGCCCGCTGCAAAAAGAGCTCCACCGCCTTGGTCTCGGTGCACTGGCGGAAGGAGGCGAACTGGAGGACGTCCTCCCTCCGGTCGAACTCCAGATTGGGGTCATCCCCCCTGGTGACCGCCCCCGCACTCTGGACAAAGGAGCCCTTCCCCTGGCGGGTGACAATGATCCCCCGGGCGGACAGGCGCTCCAGCGCGGTGCGTACCGTCACCCGGCTCACCCCGAACAGCTGGCACAGCTCCTTTTCCGAAGGAATCTTTTCCCCTACCTTCCACTTCCCCTCGATGATGTGGAGGAGGATCTGGTTATAGACCTCGTCCGAGATCGAGAGCCGGCCCTGCATTAAGATGTTGTGCATATTGTTCCATTCCATGACAAGTTTCATCCTATCCTGTAAAATGCCAGCGGCGGGGGGGGGGGCACCCTGGGGGGTTGCAAACAAATCTTACTTGTATTATAAAGCATACAAGATGGAATGCAACCGTTAAACCGCATGAATTTCGGGAAGAAAATTTATCATATTTTGCAAATCCCTCCGCCGGGAGGCCGAAAATTGTGCGGCAGGGCCCCGGGAGAGAGGGGAATTTCTCCTTGACAGCGGAAAAATTCTGTGCCATAATGGGAAAAACAAAAGCATAAAACCGTTGATGCGGAGATAACGGCAGGGATGCCCCTACAGAGAGCCTGGGAAGCTGAGAGCCGGGTGGGAAACAAGCTGTCAAATGGACCGCGGAGGGCGCAGTCAAATGTGGGGGTCCCACAGAGTATTCTGCGACGTGTGGGCATACGTCAGTTGCCGGGGGTATGTTGGTATCCCGCAGAGGGCACGGGCCTCTCCCGTGAATGCAAGGTGGCACCGCGGATAGTCGCAGATTATTCGTCCTTGACAGATTGGATCGTTCTGTCAGGGGCGTTTTTGTTTTCCCAAAACTCCTTTGGCAGATGGCGCCAAAGGAGTTTTTTCTGTTCAAAGGAGGTAAAGCGTATGGAATTTTTTCCCAAATTGGGAGAGGTCCGGCGGATCGCCGCCACCGGGGACTACCGTGTGTTGCCGGTGAGCTGTGAGATCCTGTCCGACTTCACCACCCCCATCGAGGCATTGCGGATCCTGAAAAACGTCTCCAACCACTGCTACATGCTGGAGTCCGCCTGGGCCGACGAGCGATGGGGCCGCTATACCTTCCTGGGATTTGACCCCAAACTGGAGATCACCTGCACGGAGGGGGAGATGAAAGCCGGGAACCTGCGCTTTCCCACCCAGGATCCGGCCGCCTGCCTGCGCCAGATCCTGGCCGACTACAAAAGCCCCCGGTTTGACTACCTGCCCCCCTTCACCGGCGGCCTGGTGGGCTACTTCTCCTACGACTACCTGGGGTACAGCGAGCCGTCCGTCCGACGGACGGTGGAGGACACCGAGCAGTTCAAGGATGTGGACCTCATGCTGTTTGACAAGGTCATCGCCTTCGACCAGGTCCGCCAGAAGATCGTCCTCATGGCCAACATGTCCCTGGACGACCCGGAGACCGGCTACAACAAGGCGGTGATGGAGCTGGAGCAGCTGGCCCGTCTGCTCCGCCGGGGGGAGAAGCGGGCGGAACCCAAGGGCAGGCTTTTGGGGGAGGTCACCCCCCTGTTTGAAAAGGACCAGTTCTGTGCCATGGTGGAGCGGGCCAAGGGCTACATCCGGGAGGGGGAGATCTTCCAGATTGTCCTCTCCAACCGGTTGAGCGCCCCCTTTGAGGGGAGCCTGCTGGACACCTACCGGGTGCTGCGCACCTTGAACCCCTCCCCCTATATGTTCTACCTGTCAGGCACCGACGTGGAGGTGGCGGGGGCCTCCCCCGAGACACTGGTGAAGCTGGAGGACGGGGTGCTGCACACCTTCCCCCTGGCGGGTACCCGGCCCCGGGGCCGGACGCCAGAGGAGGACCGGGCGCTGGAGGAGGAGCTTTTGGCGGACGAGAAGGAGCTGGCGGAACACAATATGCTGGTGGACCTGGGCCGCAACGACCTGGGGAAGGTCAGCAAATTCGGCACCGTCCAGGTGGAGAAGTTCCACGCCATCGAGCGCTATTCCCATGTGATGCACATCGGGTCCACCGTCCGGGGCCGGATCCGGGAGGACCGGGACGCCCTGGACGCCATCCAGGCGGTGCTGCCCGCCGGGACCCTCTCGGGGGCGCCCAAGATCCGGGCCTGCCAACTGATTGGGGAGCTGGAGAACAACAAACGGGGGATCTATGGCGGCGCCATCGGCTACATCGACTTTACCGGCAATATGGACACCTGCATCGCCATCCGCATCGCCTATCAGAAGAATGGAAAGGTATTTGTCCGCAGCGGGGCGGGGATTGTGGCCGACTCGGTGGCGGAAAAGGAGTATGAGGAGTGCCTGAACAAGGCGAAATCCTCGCTGAAGGCGCTGAAACTGGCTCAGGAGGTGGACCTATGACCCTGCTCATCGACAACTACGACAGCTTTTCCTACAACCTCTACCAGCTGGTGGGGGAGCTGGACCCGGACATCCAGGTGATCCGCAACGACCAGCTGACGGTGGAGGAGATCCGGGCGCTGCGCCCCGGCCGCATCCTCCTCTCCCCCGGGCCGGGGCGGCCGGAGGAGGCGGGGGTCACCCTGGCGGTGGCCCGGGAGCTGGCCGGCGAATTTCCCATCCTGGGGGTCTGCCTGGGCCATCAGGCCATCTGCGCCGCCTTTGGCGCCACCGTCACCTACGCCAAGCGGCTGATGCACGGCAAGCAGTCCCTTGCCCGGTTGGACCCGGGCTGTCCCCTTTTCAAGGGGTGCCCCGAGACCGCCCTGGTGGCCCGGTACCACTCCCTGGCGGCCGACCCGTCCACCATCCCCAGCTGCCTGCGGGTCACCGCTGTCACCGACGAGGGGGAGGTCATGGGGGTCCAGCACCGGCAGCTGCCCCTCTACGGCGTCCAGTTCCACCCAGAATCCATCCTGACGCCGGACGGGAGGACCATGCTGCAGAATTTTTTGAAGGAGGCCGTGTCATGATTAAAGAAGCCATTGTCAAGATTGTCAATAAAGAGGACCTCACCTATGAGGAGGCCTACACCGTCATGAACGAGATCATGAGCGGCCAGACCACCCCCACCCAGAACGCCGCCTTTTTGGCCGCCCTCTCCACCAAAAGCGCCCGGGCGGAGACCACCGACGAGATCTCCGGCTGCGCCGCGGCCATGCGGGCCCACGCGACCAAGGTGGAAACCGGCATGGAGGTGTTTGAGATCGTGGGCACCGGCGGGGACAACGCCCACAGCTTCAACATCTCCACCACCTCCGCCCTGGTGGCGGCGGCAGGGGGGATGAAGGTGGCCAAACACGGCAACCGGGCCGCCTCCTCCCAGTGCGGCACCGCCGACTGCCTGGAGGCACTGGGGGTGAACATCCACCAGAGCCCCGAGCGCTGCCGCCAGCTGCTCCAGGAGGTGGGGATCTGCTTTTTCTTTGCCCAGAAGTACCACACCTCCATGAAATACGTGGGGGCCATCCGCAAGGAGCTGGGGTTCCGCACCGTCTTCAACATCCTGGGCCCTCTCACCAACCCGGCCACCCCCTCCCTTCAGCTGCTGGGGGTATACGACGACTACCTGGTGGAGCCTTTGGCCCAGGTGCTCATCAACCTGGGGGTGAAGCGGGGGATGGTGGTCTACGGCCAGGACAAGTTGGATGAGATCTCCCTGAGCGCCCCCACCACCGTCTGTGAGATCCGGGACGGCTGGTTCAAATCCTCGGTGATCACCCCGGAGCAGTTCGGCCTGGCCCGTTGCGCCAAAGAGGAGCTGCGGGGCGGCACCCCCGCGGAGAATGCCGCCATCACCCGGGCGATCCTCCAAGGGCAGCGGGGCCCCAAGCGGGATGCGGTGCTCCTAAATGCCGGCGCCTCCCTCTATATCGGCGGCAGGGCGGGCAGTATGGACGAGGGGATCTCCCTGGCCGGCCGGCTGTTGGATTCCGGCAGGGCGATGGAGACGCTGGAGGCGTTCATCCGGGTGAGCAACCTGCCGGAGGTGGAGGCATGACCATCCTGGAACAGCTGGCCGCCCATGCCCGGGAGCGGGTGGAAGCGGACAAGGCGCAGAACAGCCTGGATCTGCTTCAGGCCCGGTGCCGCGCCCTGGGGCGGGCCAACGGGGACCGCTTCCGGGCCGCCCTGCAAAAGCCCGGCCTCTCGCTGCTCTGCGAGGTGAAGCGGGCCTCCCCCTCCAAAGGGGTCATCGCCCAAAGCTTCCCCTACCTGGAGATCGCCAGGGACTACGAGGCCGCCGGGGCGGATGCCATCTCCTGCCTCACAGAGCCCAAGTGGTTTTTGGGGTCCGACCGGATTTTCACAGACATCCGGAAGGCGGTGGATACCCCCATGCTCCGAAAGGATTTTACGGTGGACGCCTATCAGCTCTACCAGGCGCGGCTGATGGGGGCGGACTGCGTGCTCCTTATCTGCGCCCTGCTGGATACCGGGACCATCCAGCGGTACCTGTCCATCTGTGAGGAATTGGGGCTTGCCGCTCTGGTGGAGGCCCACACCGCCGAAGAGATCGCCTCGGCGGTGTCCGCGGGCGCCGGGATCATCGGGGTGAACAACCGGAATTTGCAGGATTTCTCGGTGGATTTCGACAACGCCGCCCGCCTGCGGGACCGGATCCCGCCCGGCGTGCTCTATGTGGCCGAGAGCGGCGTCCACCGCCCGGAGGATCTCTCGGCGGTGAAGTCCATGGGGGCGGACGGGGTGCTCATCGGGGAACTGCTCATGCGGGCGACGGACAGGCGGGCCAAGCTGGCCCAATTGCGGAGGGCGGCCGGATGACCAAAATCAAGCTCTGCGGCCTCACCCGCCCGGAGGAGATCCAGGTGGCCAACGCCCTGCGCCCCGACTACATCGGGTTTGTGTTCGCCCCCAAGAGCAGGAGGTACCTGCCGCCCCAACAGGCGGCGGCGCTGCGGGCGCTGCTCCGCCCGGAGATCCAGGCGGTGGGGGTGTTTGTGGGGGAGGACCCCCGGGTGGTGGCCCGCCTGTTGGAGGCGGGGATCATCGACCTGGCCCAACTCCACGGCGGGGAGGACGCGGCCTATATCCAGCGGCTGCGGGGGATGACCCCCAAACCCCTGTTTCAGGCGTTTTTGATCCGCACCGGCGGGGATATCCAGGCGGCCAACCACAGCCCGGCGGACGGCGTCCTGGTGGACGCGGGGCTGGGGGAGGGCCAGGCGTTCGACTGGAAGCTGCTGGAGGGGATGGAGCGCCCCTATTTCCTGGCGGGGGGACTGGATCCGGGCAATGTGGCCCGGGCGGTGCGGCAGCTGCACCCCTATGGGGTGGATGTGAGCTCCGGCATTGAGACGGCCGGGCGGAAGGATCAAAAAAAGATGGCGGCGTTTGTGGCCGCTGTCAGAAAGGAAGATGGAAGATGACCAATCCCAAAGGGCGCTTTGGCGTCCATGGCGGCCAGTATATCCCAGAGACCCTGATGAACGCGGTGATCGAGCTGGAGGAGGCCTACAGCTTCTATAAGGAGGACCCCCAGTTCAACCAGGAGCTGACCACCCTGCTCAACGAGTACGCGGGCCGTCCCTCCCGGCTCTATTTTGCCCAAAAGCTGACCCGGGAGCTGGGGGGCGCCAAGATCTACCTCAAACGGGAGGATCTGAACCACACCGGCGCCCACAAGATCAACAACGTCCTGGGCCAGGCGCTGCTGGCCAAAAAGATGGGCAAGACCCGCCTGATCGCTGAGACGGGGGCGGGACAGCATGGGGTGGCCACCGCCACCGCCGCCGCCCTCATGGATATGGAATGCGTGGTGTTTATGGGGGAGGAGGACACCATCCGCCAGGCCCTGAACGTCTACCGGATGCGCCTGTTGGGGGCCACGGTGATCCCGGTGAAGACCGGCACCGCCACCCTGAAGGACGCCTGCTCCGCCGCCTTCCGGGAGTGGACCAACCGGATCAGCGACACCCACTACTGCCTGGGCTCGGTGATGGGGCCCCACCCGTTCCCCACCATCGTCCGGGACTTCCAGGCGGTGATCTCCCGGGAGATCAAGGCCCAGATGCTGGAGAAGGAGGGACGGCTGCCCGACGCGGTCATCGCCTGCGTGGGGGGCGGCTCCAACGCCATCGGCAGCTTCTACCACTTCATTGACGAGCCGGGGGTCCGGCTGATCGGCTGTGAAGCGGCCGGGCGGGGGGTGGACACCTTTGAGACGGCGGCCACCATCGCCACCGGCCGTCTGGGGATCTTCCACGGCATGAAGTCCTACTTCTGCCAGGACGCATATGGCCAGATCGCCCCGGTCTACTCCATCTCCGCCGGCTTGGACTATCCCGGCGTGGGCCCGGAACACGCCTACCTCCATGACATCGGCCGGGCGGAATATGTGCCGGTCACCGATGAGGAGGCGGTCTGCGCCTTTGAATACCTGTCCCGCACCGAGGGGATCATCCCGGCCATCGAGTCGGCCCACGCGGTGGCCTATGCCCAAAAGCTGGCCCCCACCCTCTCCCGGGACCAGATCATTGTCATCACCATCTCCGGCAGGGGCGACAAGGACTGTGCCGCCATTGCCCGTTACAGAGGGGAGGATCTCCATGAGTAACATCCAAAAGGCGTTCCAAAACGGCAAGGCGTTCATCGCCTTCCTCACCTGCGGCGACCCCGACCTGGGGACCACCGCCGCCGCTGTCCGCGCCGCGGTGGCCGGCGGCGCGGACCTGATTGAACTGGGGATCCCCTTCTCCGACCCCACCGCCGAAGGGCCGGTGATCCAGGGGGCCAACCTGCGGGCGCTGCAGGGGGGCGTCACCACCGACCAGGTGTTCGGCCTGGTGTGGGAGCTGCGCCGGGATGTGTCCATCCCCTTGGTGTTCATGACCTACGCCAATGTGGTGTTCTCCTATGGGTCGGAGCGGTTTATTGCCAACTGCCGGGAGGTGGGGATCGACGGGCTGATCCTGCCGGATGTGCCCTATGAGGAGAAGGAGGAGTTCTTGCCCCTCTGCCGCCAATACGGGGTGGACCTGATCTCCCTGATCGCCCCCACCTCCCAAAACCGGATCGCCATGATCGCCCGGGAGGCGGAGGGTTTCCTGTACATCGTCTCCAGCCTGGGGGTGACCGGGGCCAGAAAGGAGATCACCACCGACCTGGCCTCCATTGTGAAGGTGGTGCGCCAGAACACCCAGATCCCCTGCGCCATCGGCTTTGGAATCTCCACCCCCCAGCAGGCGGGGGAGATGGCCGCCCTGGCCGACGGGGCAATTGTGGGTTCCGCCCTTGTCCAGCTTTTGGAGCAGTATGGCAAGGACGCCCCTGCCCATATTGGCGCCTATGTGCGGGAGATGAAGGCGGCCATGGGCTGACCCGCCCGGCGTCAGCGGCCGGCGCCTTGGGGGAACAGCCGCCCGAACAGCCAGTGGGTGAAGGGGGCGGCGGCGAAAAAGTTCCAGAAGAAGGCCATGGGGAAGTTCTTGAGCACCGTTCCAATCCAGATGGCGGGCAGCTGGCGCCAGGGCGCACCCCCCAACAGGATATTGAAGAGGATGGAGGCCACCAGGCTCATGGTGGGGCACATGACCGCCACCGTCCCGCCCTGGCGCAGCAGCTGGCAGAGATAGGGGTTGTCCCGGGCGGGGTCGCACCGGCGGGCGGCAAACCGGCCCCCCAGCCGGTTGCCCCACAGGTTGGAGAAGAGCAGCACAAACAGCCCCATATAGAGCGCCTCCAGCCCCGCCTCCCAAAAGACCCGGCCGGTCAGGTTGCTCATCCCCCCGGGCTGGAGGTTGACCCCCAGCTTCCAGGCGATATTGTAGACCTCCATGCCGTAGGCCATGGCGTAGGACATGATGAGCCCAAAGAGGAACCCCTGTAGTTTCGTTTTTGGCATCCGAATACACTCCCAACAGTTGAAATACCCGCTTGGCGGAGAAAAAAGAAAGCGTATTGCGTCCCAGGACGCAATACGCTTTGCTTTTGCTACACGGCAATTTTTTATTTAACACAATTTCCCGGAAAAGTCAAGGGAGGGATCAACCCGATTCCCTTCCGCCGGCGGAGGGCGGCTGCCCCCGCGGCGCAGCGTTTGGATAGAGGTTGATGGTGCCGGTCTCGTTGAGATAGCGCAGCAGGGAGAGCAGGATGGGCAGGCCGAACAGCCCCACCACACCGAAAAAGTGGGTGCCCACAAACATGCTCATCAGGGTGAGTACTGGATGCAGGCCGATCTGCTGGCCCACAATCTTGGGCTCGATGATGTTGCGGATGACGGTGATCACCAGGTAGATCACCAGCAGGGCCAGTGCCCGGGGCACATTCCCCCCCAGGGCGGAGAGGATTGCCCAGGGGATCATGATGCCGCCGGTGCCCAGCACCGGCAGGATATCGAAGATGGCGATGAGCAGGGCCACCAGGGAGGAGCGCTCCACCCCGATGATCCGCAAACCGATGGACAGCTCCAAAAAGGTGATACACATGATAATCAGGTAGGAACGCAGGCAGACAAACAGGGTACCCACCACATAATTTTTGATCTGGAGGAGGATCTGCCGGGTGTGGCCCCCCAACAGCTGGAAGAAGAACCGGACGATCCGGTCATAGTCGATGGCGATGAAAAAGGTGGAGATCACCATCAAGAGCAGGCGGATCAAGGTTCCGGGCAGGGCGGTGGCCACCGAGGAGACCCAGCCGGTGACCCAGACCGAGAGGCTGCTCACCAGCTGCCCCAACATCCGGATCAGCTGATTTCGGATCTCCTCCAAGGCGGAGAGGACGGAGGGGTCGATCCCTGCCAGCAGGTCCTCCAGCCAGACCGACCCGGCACTCAGGGTGGGGACCACATAGGAGGTGTAGAGGGTGGGGATGCGTCCCACCAGGTCACCGACAGAGGCGGCGATCCGCAGACCGAACAACACCAGGATCAGCCCCGCTCCCCCATAGACCAGCACCACCAGCAGCACAGCGATCAAGCTGTTTGGCAGGCGCAGTTTCCGGGAGAGGAAACGGATCGGCCGCCGCAGCAGGTAGGCGATGAGAAAGGCGATCACAAAGGGCATGAGCAGCGGCAGCGCATACCGCAAAAGCAGGTAGCTCAGCGCCAAAATCAACGCCAGATAGACAAAGTCGATGATAAATTTCCGCTTTTTTTCTGTAGACACCCCGCATCCTCCCGTCCCGCGGGACGTGCCATCCCCGCGGCATCCAAAACTGGCCGGACAACCCCACAGGCAGCCGGCCTTCCTCTTTATTATAGGTGGCGGCCATTTTCCTGTCAATGTGCGACCCTGGTTTTCGCAATTTTTTTACAATTCCAACAAATTCCCCAGCTCAGAACCTGGCGGCATCCCGTGTAGGGCAAGGTGGGTGGGCAGGATCTCCTGGATGGGCTGCTGGGGGGGATGCTTCCCGATCAGGCTGATGAGGATTTCCACCGCCCTTTGGGCACAGGCCTGTTTGTCCATCCCCACGGTGGCGAAGGACACCGGGATGCGCAGGTTGGACTGGATGTCGTCAAAGCCCACAATGGGCAGGGAGCCCAGCCGCGGGTCCCTTCGGTCTTTGAGCAGGACCATAATCTCCCAGGCGATGAAGTCGCTGAACGCGAGGATGGCGTCGAAGGAGGCCGGGTGCTGGAAAACCCGCTTCAACTCCTGGTTGTCGCCGGCGGCGGACAGGTCGGTCTCCACCACCAGCTGGGGGTCCAGGGGGATGCCGTGCTCCTCCAAAGCCCGACGGTAGCCGCTGTAGCGCTCCACCGAGCTGGAGATATGCCGGGGGCCGTTGACAAAGAGGATCCGGCGTTTCCCCAATCCCAGCAGATAGGAGGCGGCCTGGTATCCCCCCGATTCCTCATCCCAGACCACGTAATTCATGGGCCGCCCCGGGAACCGCCGCCCCAGAAGCACATAGGGTACATTGTTCTTTTCGATCAGCTGCACTGCCTCCAAATTCCGTTGGTTGGGGCAGAGGATGATCCCGTCCACCTTGTGGCTGATGGCGGCCTGAACCGCCTGGTACTCCAAGTGGGAGTCCTCGTCGGTATCCATCATCAGGGAGACATAGTGGTAGCGGTGCAGCTCCCGGTCGATGCACTTGAGGAACAGCGCCCAAAAGGGGTTCGCCACATTGGGGAAGATGAGCGCGACGGTGCGGGTATAGCCGGAGCGCAGGGAGCTGGCGGCCATATCGTTGATATAGCCCATCTCCCGGGCCTTCTGACGGATGTAGAGGGCGGTGGCAGGGGAGATATCCCCCTTGCCGTTGAGGGCGTGGGAGACGGTATTGATGGTGTAGCCGGTGGCTTGGGCAATCATCTTGAGGGTCACTCTACCGGATCGGGCCATAGGGACTCCTTCCATTTCGCAAAATCTGCGGACTCCTACCAACCTATTATACTGCTGGTCAGAAGGTAAATCAACAAAGCCCGGGGGAGGGGGATTTGTGTAAGCCGCCAAAATTGAAGGGGAAAGTTAAGTGGTTTTGCCCCTTGATTTTCCTTTTTGGAAGCTGTATTCTTTAAACAAATATTTTCTGTTTTTATAAAAACATTAACGTTAATGAATACATTTGTTTTCCCGCCCCCTTGCTCCCAGACGGGTGCGTTTGGAGCGGGAATTTATAACATTACATTAACGTTAATGTAATGCCCATGGCGCCTCTGCACTGCAGCAGGACGCCGGAAAGGAACGGATAGAATGGAAGAATGGTTGATGGATGACCGGTTGGTTGCAACCCACCTGGGGGATACCTATGAAAACTATCTGGGCGCGGTGGTCCCGCCAGTCTTTTTGAACTCCCTGCACGTATTCCCCTCGGTGGAGGACTATTATAACGCCGACCGCCTGCAGGAGGGGACCTACATCTATGGGCGGTCCGGCAACCCCACCGTCCACCTGGTGGAGCGGAAGATCGCGGCGCTGGAGCATGGGGTGCGGGCGCTCTGTTTTGCCTCCGGCATGGCCGCGGCCTCTACGGCGGTTTTGGCGGTCTGCAAGGCCGGCTCCCATGTCATCTGCGTCCGCAACGCCTATGGGCCGCTGAAGGAGTTTCTCTCCAACTACTGTGTTCCCCAGCTGGGCATGGAGGTGTCCTACGTTTCCGGGGAGGATGTGGGAGAGTTTGAGGAGCAGATGCGCCCCAATACCCGTTTGATCATCTTGGAAAGCCCCTCCAGTATTGTCTTTTCCCTCCAGGATATCCGGGCGGTGGCCCAGTTGGCCCGCTCCCGCGGGGTGCGCACCTATATCGACAACTCCTATTGTTCCCCTGTGTTCCAAAAACCCCTGGAGCTGGGGGTGGATCTGGTGATGCACACCATGTCCAAATATTTGGGGGGGCACAGCGATATCATCGGTGGGGTGCTCGTCTCCCGGGATGAGGAGCTGATGTGCAAAATTTCAGCGGACATCCGGGAGTGGCTGGGTGGAATCCTGGGCCCCATGGAGGGCTGGCTGGTGCTCCGGGGGCTGCGCACGCTGCATGTGCGTATGGCCCAGCACCAACAGAACGCCCAAGCAGTGGCGGAGTTTTTGGAGCGGCATCCTCTGGTGAAACGGGTGCACTATCCTGGACTTCAGAGCCATCCTCAGCATGAGCTGATGATGCGCCAGCAGTCGGGCAACAGCGGACTGCTGAGTTTTGAACTGGATCTGCCCGCGGAAAAGGTGGCGGCCAGCGTGAACCAGGAAGTATTCCGCATCTTCAAGGTCGGCGTCTCCTGGGGCGGGTTTGAGAGCTTGGTGACCATGCCGTTTTATAAACTCTCCCCTCAACAGGCAGAACAGCTGGGCACGACACCGGGGATTGTCAGAATCCACTGCGGCTTGGAGGGCGCGGAACATCAGATAGAGGATTTAAACCGATTTTTGGAACATCTCTCCCGCTGAACCTGGCGGCAAAAAACGCCAGAACCCGTGGACGGGGTGTGGTAACATGTGGTATTGGAGCTAGGCCCCCGCGCTTGGGCAGAGAGGTTTGACCCAAGTATTTTGGATAAAGAAAATATCGGATGTAAAAAGGAGGATTTTCATGAAAAAGCGACTATTCAGTATCACTTTAGCGGGCATGATGGCACTCAGCCTGCTCGCTGGCTGTGGAGGCGGAAGCTCCTCCCAGGCGGAGAGCGGCAGCGCGCCGGAGGGGAGCTCTACAGAGCCGGTGACCATCCGTTTTATGGACAACATGGCCAGCGAGGTGCGGGACCGGGCATACGCTGAAATCATCGCCAACTTTGAGGCGGCCAACCCGGACATCAAAATTGAATATGAGACGGTGCCCTGGGACCAGTCCCACAGCAAACTGGTGACGCTGGGCAGCACCGGCACCATGCCCGACGTGGTGCAGGTCCATCCCACCTGGATTTCGGAGTTTGTGAACGCCGGCTGGCTGGTGGGGCTGGACAGCTATATGGAGAACTATGAGTACAAGGATGGGTTCACCGAATACGCCCAAAACGTCCTGTTCGACGAGACCCAGCGGGACGTCTATGGGGATCTGTATGTGGTGCCGGACGCCATCCTCACCAACGGCATCTTCATCCGCACCGACTGGGCCGAGGAGGCGGGTGTGGATTACACCGACTGGACCTGGAGCGAGTTTTTGGACGCTGCCCACAAGATGACCGACCCGGAGCAGAACCGGTACGGCATCTCCTTCCGGGGCGCCCGTTCTGCCTACCACCAGGCGATGTTCCTGCTCTATGCCCAAACGGGCGGCCGCATCTATGACGAGGAGGGCAACTGCCTGATCAACTCCCTCGAATGCGTGGAGATTTTTGACCAGTACATCAACCTCTATAAAGAGGGATGCACGCCCCAGGACGCCATCAACTGGGGTTTTTCCGAGATGTGCTCCGCCTTCACCTCCGGCCTGACGGGCATGCTCAACCAGACCTGTGAAGTGATCGACATGTGCAACCAGAGCCTGGAGGATGACCAGTGGACGGTGGCCATGCTGCCGAAATCCGACCTGGACGGGAAGATCTATAACGAGATCTCCTTCTCCAACGGCTATGCCATCGCCCAGAACAGCGAACACAAGGACGCGGCCTGGCGGTTTATCGAGTACCTCTCCTCCCCGGAGGCGGCCAGCATCTACTGCAAGACCAACCTGCTGATCCCCATCCAGAAGGAGGCGCTGGAGGACGAATTCTTCACCACCGGCAAAATGGCCGGCTATGCGGAGATGTTCAAACAGGACAACCTGATGGCCTGGCCGGAACTGGGCTACTTCCCGGAGGTGGGCGAGTTCCGGGAGACCTTTGCGGACGCGGAGGTCCAAAAGTGCATGCAAGGCCAACAGACCGCCCAGGAGACACTGGACAAGTTGGCGGAGTTTTTGACCACCTATCAGAAGCAGTATATGCAGGAGAACCCGGACGTCCCGGTCCCCATGCCTAAGGTGGCCACTTCCTCGGCGCTGTAATTTCCGGGGGCGGCAGCAATGCCGCCCCCCTCTAAACCCGCCGGCCCCCAGGGGCCGCCATCACCGGAGGGATCGAACGTGTCCATAGAGAACTATAAACAGGGCGGCGCAAGGCGTCCACGTAACCGGAACCGGGAGGCATTCTTCCTCCTGCTTCCCACCATCCTGCTGCTGGCGGTATTCATCGCCTACCCCTTGGTCAATACGGTGATGCTTGCCTTCCAGGACTACAAACTCACCGATGTGGCCGGCGCCCACTTCAACGGTCTGGAGAACTTCAAGGCCATTGTGGCTGACCCTTATTTTCCGCAGATCTTAAAAAACTCCTTTCTATTCACCTTCTGCACCGTGACCCTTCAGTTCCTGTTGGGGCTGGTCCTGGCGCTGGCTCTGAACAAGCCGTTCCGGGGGCGCAACCTCTACCAATCGGTGATCTTTCTGCCCTGGTCGATCTCCGCGCTGGTCATCGGCTTCACCTTCCGTTGGCTGTTCAATGCGGAGTTTGGCCCGGTGAACGACCTGCTGCTCCGGTTGGGGGTTCTGGAGGAACGGGTGTCCTTTTTAGGGGATGGCACGCTTGCAATGGCCTGTGTCATCCTGGCAATGGTCTGGTATGGGGTGCCCTTCTTTGGAATCATGCTCACTGCGGCTTTCCAGTCGATCCCCACCGACCTCTATGAGGCCGCGGACATCGACGGCAGCGGGGCGATTCGGAAGTTTTTCTATATCACCCTGCCCCATGCCAAGCCCACCATCATCCTGACCCTGCTGCTGCGGACCATCTGGGTATTCAATTCGGCGGACCTCATCTATGTGATGACCAACGGCGGTCCCTCCAATGCAACCCACACGCTGGCCAGCTATATGTTCACCAAGGCCTACAGCACCCTGAACTTTGGCCAGACCGGAGCGCTGGGGGTACTGTTTATGGTGGGTCTGGTGCTCTATGCCTTCGCGTTTATGAAGGTCACCAACTACGATGGTTCGGGGGGATTTTGATGAACAGAAAACAAAAGCGGCTGATTGTGGGCCTGGTGCGGTTTTTGATCCTGACGCTGTTTTTGCTGGCGGTGCTGGCGCCGCTCTATTGGCTGTTGGTCACCTCCTTTAAGACCAGCGGGGAGATCAACTCGCTGCAGGTGACCTACTGGCCCCAGCAGGTTACATTGGAGAACTACCAAAAGCTGTTCCAGGTGACCAATTTCGGCACCTATATGAAAAACAGCCTGATCGTCACCTTTTCTTCCTCCCTTTTGGTATTGGCATTTTCCCTCTGCGGCGGCTACGCGCTGGCGAGGTATCAATTCCGGGGGAAGAAAGCGGTTCTGATTGCGTTTCTCGTCTCCCAGATGATCCCCACCATCCTGCTGTTCATTCCCATGTTCCTGATCTTTGGGAAATTGAATCTGATCAACACCCTCCAGAGCCTCGTCATCCTCTATACCGTGTTCAATACCCCTTTCTGCCTGATCACCCTGCGGGGATTCTTTGAGCGGATTCCCGTCTCCTTGGAGGAGGCGGCCCTGGTGGATGGGTGTAATAAACTCCAGGCCATGACCAAAATTATCATGCCGGTGCTGTTCCCAGGGATTGTGGCGACGTTTGTGTTTGCCTTCACCGGCGCCTGGAACGAGCTGTTGGCGGGAATCATGTTCATCAACAGCAACTCGCTCAAGACCATCCCGGTGGCGATCAACGCCTTCATTGGGAAATACAGCATCGACTGGGGGCAGATGTCGGCGGCCTGTATCATCGCCCTGATCCCCACCACCATCTTCTTTGCCGTGGTACAGCGGTATATTGTGCAGGGCCTGACCCAGGGCGCGGTCAAGGAGTGACCGGAAACGGGAGATTGATTACAGGAAGGAAGAACCCCTATGGCGAAAATTTCTCTGCAACATATCTATAAGACCTATTCGGGGAATGTGACCGCGGTGCACGACTTCAACCTGGAGATTCAGGACAAGGAGTTTGTGATCCTGGTGGGGCCGTCCGGCTGTGGAAAGTCCACCACCCTGCGGATGATTGCGGGGCTGGAGGAGATCACCAGCGGTGAGCTGTATATCGGGGACCGGCTGGTGAACGATGTGGCGCCTAAGGACCGGGACATCGCCATGGTGTTCCAGAACTACGCCCTCTATCCCCATATGAGCGTCTATAAAAACATGGCGTTCGGCCTGAAGCTGCGCAAGGTCTCCAAGGAGGAGATCGATCAGAAGGTGCGCGAGGCGGCCAAAATCCTGGATATTGAGCATCTCTTGGACCGGAAGCCCAAGGCGCTCTCCGGCGGGCAGCGGCAGCGGGTGGCGCTGGGCCGGGCGATGGTGCGCAACCCGGCGGTATTCCTGTTGGACGAGCCGCTGTCCAACCTGGATGCAAAGCTGCGCACCGCCATGCGGTCGGAAATCGCGAAGCTGCACAAGCGGTTGGGGACGACGTTTGTCTATGTGACCCACGACCAGACGGAAGCGATGACCATGGCGGACCGGATTGTGGTGATGAAGGACGGCTATATCCAGCAGGTGGATACCCCGCAGAACCTGTATGACCGCCCTTGCAATCTGTTTGTAGCGGGATTTATCGGCTCTCCCCAGATGAACTTTGTGGATGCAGTGATCGAGCGGGGGGAGAAGGGGTATGCAGCGCGGTTGGGGGAATCTGTCATTGAGATCCCATCCCAACGGGCCCCGGATCTGGAACATTACTTGGGGCAGACCTGTGTGTTGGGTATCCGCCCGGAGGACCTCTACGTGGGAGCGCTGCCTCCCAACATCGGCTCTGCGCAGCCTTTGGAGATGGAGGTGACCCTGGCCGAGCTCATGGGTTCGGAGGTATACCTCTATTTGAAACGGGGGGAGGCCAACCTGGTTGCCCGGACACCCGCCCGGGCCGCCGCCCGGGACGGGGACCATGTCCCCGTATTTTTGGACAGCAACAAGCTGCATCTGTTTGATAAAAACACGCAGATGGCCATCCTCCATTGAGGACGGCGCAAACTGTAGCAGGCCGCCGGACGCCCCCAAGGGTGTCCGGCGGTTTTTGCCGCCCGCCATGAAAAGTGGCCTTTTATTTGTATTCAAACAAAAAACGAATGTCCCTTGTTGAAAGAAAAATTTTTGCAAATCCCTTGCCCCCCTGGTTCACCTGTGGTATGATGATACAAGAATTTTCCGGCGCTTGGCGCCGACCAAAAAGGAGATGGGACGATACCATGAACTATTTCAGTACCCGCAGCGGCGCGCCCGCCGTCAGCTCCGCCCAGGCGATTGTAGCGGGCCTAGCCCCGGACGGCGGCCTCTATCTGCCGGAGCGTTTCCCCCAGGTGAGCCTCCAACAGTTGCAGGCTTTGGTAGAAATGGACTATGAGGGCCGGGCGGTGGAGATCCTCTCCCTGTTTTTGACCGACTTCAGCCGCCAGGAGCTGGCGGACGCGGTGGCCGCGGCCTACTCCCGGGAGAAGTTCGCCCCGCCCCAGGTGGCCCCGGTGGTCTCCTTGGACGACCGGACCCATGTGCTGGAACTGTTCCATGGGCCCACCTGCGCCTTTAAGGACTTTGCCCTCCAGCTGTTGCCCCACCTGCTCACCGCCTCCCTGCGCAAAACCGGCTGTGACAAGACGGCGGTGATCCTGGTGGCCACCTCCGGGGACACCGGGAAAGCCGCTCTGGAAGGGTTTGCCGATGTGGCAGGGACCAAAATCTGCGTCTTTTATCCGGATGGGGGAACCAGCAACATGCAGCGGCTCCAGATGACCACCCAGAAGGGGGACAATGTGGATGTGCTGTCGGTGGCGGGCAACTTTGACAACGCCCAGACAGGGGTGAAGCGGATCTTCACCGACCGGCCGCTGGAGGAGGAGTTGGCTGGGAAAGGGTTTTTGCTCTCCTCCGCCAATTCGATCAACTGGGGACGGCTGGCCCCTCAGATTGTCTACTACTTCTCCGCCTATTGCGAGCTGGTGAAGGCGGGGAAGATCTCCTTGGGACAGAGGATCAACATCTGTGTGCCCACCGGCAACTTTGGCAACATCCTGGCCGCCTACTACGCCAAACACTGCGGCCTGCCGGTGGGGCGGCTGATCTGCGCCTCCAACCAGAACAATGTGCTCACCGACTTTTTGACCACCGGCGTCTACGACCGGAACCGAGCGTTCTATCTGACCACCTCCCCCTCCATGGATATCCTGATCTCCTCCAACCTGGAACGGCTGCTCTACCTGCTCTGCGGCCGGGATTGGGCAAAGCTTAAGGGCTATATGGATCAGCTCTCCTCCCAGGGGCGGTACCAGGTGGACGCCGCGATTTTGGAACAGCTCCAGGCGGAGTTTGCCGCCGGCTATGCCGACGATACCACCACCGCCCAGACTATCCACCAGGTGTGGGAAAGGAATGGCTACCTGTGCGATACCCACACCGCCGTGGCCATGCATGTATTGGAGGAATATGTGAAAAAGACGGGGGACAACACCCCTGCTTTGGTCTCCTCCACCGCCAGCCCCTTCAAATTTGCCGACGCGGTGCTGCCCGCCGCCTTTGGCGCCCAGGCCAAGGGGGATGATTTCGACCGGTTGGCCCAGCTGGCGGAGGCCAGCGGCCTGGCGGCGCCCCAGGAGCTGATGGGGCTCAAGAGCCTGCCGGAGCGGTTCACCCAGGTGGTGCCGCCCGATGGGATGAAACAGGCAGTCAGGGCTTGGCTGTTGGAAAACCAATGAGGGAAAGGAGCGGTTTCCAATGCGGTATCTGGTGATTTTAGGGGACGGGATGGCCGACCGGCCGGTCCCGGAACTGGGCGGGAGGACCCCTTTGGAGGCGGCCCACAAGCCCCATATGGATTGGCTGGCCCAACACGGCGAGGTGGGCATGGCCAAAACGGTGCCGGAGGGGATGCCTCCCGGCTCGGACACCGCCAACCTGTCGGTAATGGGGTATGACCCCCGCACCTGCTACAGCGGGCGTTCCCCGTTGGAGGCGGTGAGCATGGGCATCCCCCTGGCGGAGGACGATGTGACCTTCCGCTGCAACCTGGTGACCCTCTCGGACGAGGAGGAGTATGAGGACTGCACCATGGTGGACTATTCCTCCGACGAGATTTCCACCCAGGAGTCCGCTCAGTTGATCCACGACCTGAACCAGCAGTTCCACACCGAAAGCCGGGATCTGTTCCCCGGGATCAGCTACCGTCACTGTTTGGTGATCCACCATGCCAAGACCGGCAGCGTCTGCACCCCACCCCACGATATCTCCGGCAAGCCCATCCGGGATCATCTGCCCGGGGGCACCTATGGGGCCGAGCTGTTGGAACTGATGAAGCGATCCCGTCAAATCCTGCGGGATCACCCGGTGAACAAGGCCCGGGTGGCCCGGGGGTTGCGCCCCGCCACCTCCTGTTGGTTCTGGGGGGAGGGGACCCGTCCCGCCATCCAAAATTTCACCGAAAAATATGGGGTGAAGGGGGGCGTCATCTCGGCGGTGGACCTGATTAAAGGGATCGCCATCTGCGCCGGCCTGGAGAGTGTGGATGTGGAGGGGGCCACCGGCAACGTCCACACCAATTTCCCGGGTAAGGCCCAGGCGGCTATCGACCTGTTCCGCCGGGGGGCACAGTTTGTCTACATCCACATGGAGGCCCCCGACGAGTGCGGCCACCGGCATGAGGTGGAAAACAAGGTGAAATCCATCGAGCTCATCGACCAGCAGGTGGTGGGCCCGGTGATGGAGGCCCTGAAAGAGGATGGGGAGCCGTTCTCGGTGTTGGTGATGCCTGACCACCCCACCCCCCTGGACATCCGCACCCACACTCCCGATCCGGTGCCGTTTGTCCTCTGGCGCAGCGACCGGGAAGGGGCCCACCCCGCCCCCCGCTACACCGAGGCGGAGGGGGAGAAGACCGGACTCTATGTCCCCCAGGGCTGCCGGATGATGGATTGGTTGATCCGGGATGAAAAATCCCAAGTTGTCGAAAAAAAGAGTTGACAAACCTTTTTCGCAATGCTATAATAATTAAGCACGGTTCACAAGACCGGGCTTGATATGCGGGTATGGCGGAATTGGCAGACGCGTTAGATTCAGGTTCTAATGGTCGCAAGGCTGTGCAGGTTCAAGTCCTGTTACCCGC
>CAJFPF010000036.1 GCA_904398655.1 uncultured Anaerotruncus sp.
CATGAGGAGCGTAGCTCAGGACTGATGGCGCCGTTTTTGTGCTCCCCGGTCGTGGCCGCCCTCAGGCCCTGCGGGGCGGAAAGGCCGGGACGGTGAGGCGGTTTGTTCTGCGGAAAAGTTTCCCCTCACACAGTCTCTTTTGGAAGAGGAATCCGCTTGCCCCTGCCGCGCTGCGCCTATCCGGGCGCTCCGCGGCGGGGGGTGCTTCCTCCCTGGCTGAGGGGGAGGGGAGTTCCTGTAAGGTTTCACGTGAAACAATCTGCGCAACACCTTCCGGTAGAGTTTCACGTGAAACATTTTGGAAAATCCCTGTAAAACCACCGGGGGTAGACTTTCCAATGGAAAAAACTTGTGCTATAATCAAATTACATGCTATGTAGCAGTAAATAAAACGGCGTTTAGGCCGAAGTGAATTGCTGAATAGCATGAAATTTCACGGAATCCACAGCCTTTGCAAAAATGGAGGGGTTCCAAACCGGCCGGAGGCAGCGATGGGCAAGATCATAGCGGTTGCGAATCAGAAGGGCGGGGTGGGGAAGACCACCACGGCGGTAAACTTGACAGCGGCCCTGGGCGCCCGGGGATACCGGGTGCTGTTGGTGGATGTGGACCCCCAGGGGAATTCCACTTCCGGACTGGGGATCAACAAGCGGGATCTCCATCAGTCCACCTATGAGCTGTTGCTCTCCTCCCTGACCCCGGAACAGGTGCTGCGCCATACGGAGTTCAAAAATGTGGACCTGTTGCCCTCCAATATCGCCCTGGCTGGGGCGGAGATCGAGTTGGTGGAGCTGGAGAACCGGGCCACCCGGCTGAAGGGGGCGCTTTTGCGGGTGAGGGAACAATATGACTTCATCCTCATCGACTGTCCCCCCTCCCTGGGGATCATCACCATCAACGCCCTCACCGCCTGTGACACGGTATTGATCCCCATCCAGTGTGAATACTATGCCCTGGAGGGGCTCAGCCAATTGATGATCACCCTGCGCCAGGTGAAACGGCTCTACAACCCCAAAATCGAGATTGAGGGGGTGCTGCTCACCATGTATGACGGGCGGCTGAATTTGACCACCCAGGTGGTGGAGGAGTTGAAAAAGGCCCTGCCCCAAAAGATCTACCATACGGTGATTCCCCGGAATGTGCGCCTCTCGGAGGCGCCCAGCTATGGGCAGCCGGTCCTCTATTATGACCGGGGCTCCCGGGGCTGCCAAGCCTATGAGGAGTTGGCGGAGGAATTTTTACAACGGAACCGCCGGTAAGACGGCGAAAGGCCCCTCCCGCCAGGGAGTGGGGCCTTTGGGAAAGGAGGCGGCAGTTTGCCGAAAGCAAGAGGAGGGCTGGGCCGGGGGATCGGCGCCATCTTCCAGGAGAACAGTGTGGATCAGAACAGCGCCACCCAGCTGGCCCTCAGCGAGATTGAACCCAACCGCGCCCAGCCCCGCAAACAGTTTGACCCCGCCGGGCTGGCGGAGTTGGCCGATTCCATCAAACAGCATGGGGTGCTTCAACCGTTGGTGGTGCGGCCGATGCCCAACGGCGCCTACCAGCTGGTGGCAGGGGAACGGCGGTGGCGGGCGGCCCGGATGGCGGGCCTCAGCCAGGTCCCGGTGGTGATCCGGGAGCTGGACGATGCCCAGGTGTTGGAGCTGGCCCTGATCGAAAACCTCCAGCGGGAGGATCTGAACCCCATGGAGGAGGCGGCGGGATACCAGGAGCTGATGGAATCCTTCGGCCTCACCCAGGAACAGGTGTCCGCCAAGGTGGGCAAATCCCGCCCGGTGGTCACCAACGCCCTGCGCCTTTTGAACCTTCCCGATCCGGTGCGGGAGCTGGTGGAGGCTGGGAAACTCTCCGCCGGGCACGGCCGGGCGCTGTTGGCGCTGGAAGAGGAGGAGCTCATCTGCCAGACCGCCCGGGAGGTGGTCAAAAAGGGCCTTTCGGTGCGGCAGGTGGAGGCGTTGGCCCGCCGGCTGAAAAAGGAAAAACAGGCCGGCCGTCCCCAGCTCACACGGGAGAACCGGTATTTCGCAGAGGTGCAGCTGGCCCTCACCCAGACCCTCTCCCGCAAGGTGAAGGTGGAGGGGAATGAGGGGAAAGGCCGCCTCATCATTGAGTTTTACAGTGAAGAGGATCTAAAACATCTCGCCCAGGTGCTGGGGGAGCAGGAAGAAAAACCCCTGATGGGATAAGATATCTATTTTGGGAGGAAAGTAACCATGTTGGACATCAAACTGGTCCGCTCCAATCCGGAGCTGGTCAAGGAGAACATCCGCAAAAAGTTCCAGGACGAAAAACTGCCCCTGGTGGATGAGGTGCTGGAGCTGGACCGCCAGTTCCGGGAGGCGCGCACCCGTTGCGACTATCTGCGCAGCCAGCGCAACACCATCAGCAAACAGATCGGCGGCCTGATGGCCCAGGGCAAAAAGGAGGAGGCTGAGGCCGCCAAAGCCCAGGTCACCAGCATGGCCCAGGAGCTGGCTGATCTGGAGGCCAAGGAGACGGAATATGAGGGGGAGATCAAAAAACGGATGATGGTCATCCCCAATATCATCGATGCCAGTGTGCCCATCGGCAAGGACGACAGCGAAAATGTGGAGCTGGAGCGGTTTGGGGAGCCGGTGGTGCCGGAATTTGAGGTGCCCTACCATGTGGACATTATGGAGCGGCTGGACGGCATCGACCTGGACAGCGCCCGGCGCACCAGCGGCAACGGCTTCTACTATCTGAAAGGGGATGTGGCCCGGCTGCACTCCGCCATCCTCTCCTATGCCCGGGATTTCATGATCGACCGGGGATTCACCTACTATATCCCGCCGTTTATGATCCGCAGCGCGGTGGTCAACGGGGTTATGAGCTTTTCCGAGATGGAAAACATGATGTATAAGATCGAGGGGGAGGACCTCTATCTGATCGGCACCAGTGAACACTCCATGATCGGCAAGTTCATTGACACCATGCTGGAGGAATCCCAGCTGCCCCAAACCCTCACCAGCTACTCCCCCTGCTTCCGGAAGGAGGTGGGCGCCCACGGGATTGAGGAGCGGGGCGTCTATCGGATCCATCAGTTTGAAAAGCAGGAGATGATTGTGGTCTGTAAGCCGGAGGAGAGCATGGACTGGTTCAAAAAACTCTGGCAGAACACGGTGGATTTCTTCCGCTCGCTGGATATCCCTGTCCGGACGTTGGAATGCTGCTCGGGGGACCTGGCGGACCTGAAGGTGAAGAGCTTGGATGTGGAGGCTTGGAGCCCCCGCCAGAAGAAATATTTTGAGGTGGGCAGCTGTTCCAATTTGGGAGACGCCCAGGCCCGCCGTCTGGGAATCCGGGTGAAGAACAAGGAGAAGGGCAACTATTTCCCCCACACCTTGAACAATACGGTGGTGGCTCCGCCTCGGATGCTGATCGCATTTTTGGAGAACAATCTGTGCGATGACGGTTCGGTGAAGATCCCAGAGCCCCTGCGGATGTATATGGGCGGGCACGACAAGATCCTGCCTCGGCGGTAAAACATTTGTTCGCCCGCCCAATAATCCAAAAGTTTTCGCCCGCCTTTTTCAAAGTAAAGTTTTCGCCCGCCTTTTTCAAAAGGCGGCGGATTCCAAAGGCAGAGCCTTTGGCCGCCATCCGCAGATGGCGGAACACCCCATGCTTCAGGCGCATTTGGGGGGTCTGGGGGGATTTTGCAAGAGAAAATCCCCCCAGGACTTTTCCCGTTTTGTTTGCCTAGCAGGTAAGGGCC